>DASTTS010000126.1:0-4696 GCA_035760085.1 Pyrinomonadaceae bacterium | reverse complement strand
CAAACGCACGCACGGGAAACGTGCCAAACTCTCGCACCTTCACCGGCACCGCAAAGAATTTGAAACCGCGATCCGGCAGTTCGCCAAGACCGCAGAGATGCTCGACGATCGGAATGTCGTGTCCGAGCAGAACCGTGTGCGCGGGACGATTTCCATCGCGCGTCGCGTCGATATTGAATGAATCGATTCCAACCAGCGCGGCTGCATTCTTCGCGAGGTAAGTTGCTGCGCTTTCATTGAGAAACGGATGATTGCCGCTCGAGTATTCGTCAGTGCGCCAGTGCTGGTCCCAGCCGGTATGGACCAACACCGCCTTGTCTTTTACATCGATGCCATCGAAAACACTTTCACTGATCTCAGTCTGAGCCGTGCAATGCACGACGACGCCATCGAGATTTGCGAGCGAATACAGATCGAGCCCGGCGAGATCGCGGCCACGCGCGTACCGGTGGAATGGACTGTCGAGATACGTGCCGGTGTTAGCCACCATCTCGATTTTGCCGATATGAAACTCCGTTCCCGGCGCGTAGCGCGTTTTGGATTCCTCACGACTGAGGTGATCGCTGATCACCGGTCCTGGCAGACCTTTATACGTGATCATTCCATGCTCAACTGTATGAGATAGATCGATCAGCTTGTACTCACGCGTCATCTTTTAACTCCTAAGGATTAAACTCAACAATGACGCCAGAAGACTCACGTTGACCCGGCGCTACCGCGCTCGGTACTGTGCCTGCTCGGCGATTTTATTGACGCCCTCAAACCCCTCTTGATAGAATGCGCCGCGACTTCAACGAAGCCAACAAAACCTAGGGGCGCAACGAGTTCCTCGTTACTCACGATTTACTGAAATCATCTGCTAACAGCTAGCCCGACACAGCATCGTGTCAGAAAGCGGGCGGTCATGGCTGACCATAATGATCCAAACGCAGTCAATTCAATCTTCTCGGATATAGACGTTAGTGCAGCCGACTTGTACGACTTCTTCGGCTTTCCCAGCGCGGACACCGACGGTGGTGAGAAAGTCGTCATGGCACTCACCTTCGCTTCCATTCCGTCGACCGGAGTTTTTGATACTGACATGCTTTATCGCATGCATATCGCGCCGGCGCCGAGAGTGGGCGGCGTGGGTGAAGGCGATCACTCGCTACAGGGATTGCTGAAATATTTCGACTCGCTCAAAGAAAAGTTTCTCGGACCATCAAAGGCTGCCGAGATCCGCGTCACAGTCGATCAGAGCCAGCGCGCCACAGTTAAGTTCATCAATTTCCCCGGCGCGAGCTTCTCAACCGTAATCGACACTAACAAGGTGACGTCTATCAACACTCCCAATGGTCACTCGATCAAAGCCTACATCGGCGGGCGTGACGACGCTTTCTTCAACGATCTGACCGGTTTCTTCCGCTCGATCAACTACGCGCCGCAGTTCTATCACGTGCCCCACACAATGACGAACTCCCGCGAGCTGAAGATTCCAAAGACCTTGATCCAGCTTGAAGGCAATCACCTGTTCAATCGTGATCCCAATGATCCTGAATGGGGATACCACGGCAATAAGCGTGAACTGCCTGAGGGAGATCTCACGTGGAACGGTGATAAGTTTGCCAAAGACGCAAATGGCAACTATCAGTTTGTCTACGACGGCAGAGACTGCCAGGCGGGGATAAACATCAACGCCATCATCCTCGAGATTCCGATGGCTTTTCTCACCACCAACCCGTCTCACGATCGCATCGTGAATTGCTGGGGCGAGAGTTGGGTGCTGAAAGCCGCGGATAAGATCGAAACCATTCCGGATGAGCCTTTCTGGCTCGAGCATCCGTTCGCACTGCTCGAATCTCACAAGCTCGACGACGAGATGAAGAAATACAAACTCGTTGACACGGATGGTCAGCCGTTTGCCGACGCTGCCTTAAGCGAACGTGAGGATAATCGCCAGCTCGGCGCTAACAACTTCTGGCTCGCGCCGCACTTCATCAAGCGACTGGCCCACCTCGGCTGGGGCTTTGGTCCGTCGATCAGCGCGCTGGGTTTGCAGACGTCTTTCGATCACGACAACTCGCCCGTGTCGGTCCATAAAACTTACCACCTCGTCACGCTGGCTTTTCCGCGTGTGAAGAAAACTCTCTTCCAGCATCTCAACATGCCCGACGACTCGTGGAATCCGAAAGGTCTCGACATTCCGCTACGTCGTCCGGTTGAGATCTTCGTGCCGAATGTCTGCGCGATCGATATGGACACGACCGGAACCTGGCCATACGGCCGCCGGCTTGAAGATCAGGTGGCGACGCGCTTCCTGTCGATGTTTCTCGATCACACGGCGACGTTGAACGGGAAGAAATATCACATCGAGTTACTCAACGATCCAGCACTGTGGGCCGGAGCGCCGATCGAACCGAAGACGGTGCCAAACCCGCAGAAAAACGACAAAGAGTTTCTTACCGAATTTCCTTATCTGGCAGAACCCTGGTAAATGCTCCGGGAGAGATCAGAGTTCATCCGCGACATCCGCGGTTAGAGCCATGCAAAAAACCGATTTCGATATTGAGCTCGAGCGAATCGACACAGGCATTGCTGAGCTCGAAACCGACGCGCTACAGCTTCCGATCGATCGCGTAAAGGTAACGAAGCTCGCGTACCTTCAGTATCAACACGCCTCGCTTACAGGAAACCTCGACGAGCTAACCGTCGCTGACAAAACGTTGGACCACGCCATCCAACACCTCGGCCGCGACGGCGATCTGTACTTTCTCAAAGCCAATATTCACTTCAAGGTGCACCGCCTCGACGACGTCGAACAGGATCTAAACGCATCCACAGATCTGTTCGAAAGTCCGCAAGGCCGGGCACTCAAGGCCGATCTGGATTTTCAGCAAGGTCGTTACGACGCTGCAAAAACTGGATATGAAGCGTTGATCGAAGACGAACGATCGTGGGACGCACTTGCTCGCCTCGCCTATTTCAATTTCAAAATGGGCGACTTCGCCGGCGCCGATCGTTTATACGACGAAGCAGTCGACGAGTTAACGGCGAAGGAAATGCGCCACTACTCGTGGATCGAGTTGCAAAGAGGCGTCGTCGATCTCACGCAGGGAAACTACGAAAAAGCGCGCCAGCATTACCAACGCGCTGAACGTGCTTACTCCGGCCACTGGATGGTCCAGGAACACGTCGCGGAGTTACTCGGCGCGGAAGGAAAAAACGATGAAGCAGAGACGATGTACCAGCGTGTGATCGCACGCGTGCCTCGTCCTGATTTCCAGCAAGCGCTCGGCGAACTTTACCTGTCGATGGGTAAAACCGAAGAAGCAAACAACTGTCTCAAGAGTGCGGAAACAGCATTCCTCGAATCAGCCCAGCGCGGCGAAGTGCATTACTACCATCATCTCGCCGATCTCTACGCGGACGTGTTTGAGAACGGCGCGGAAGCAGTCAAGTGGGCGCAGAAAGATCTCGATCTCAGGAGAAACTTTTCCACGTTGGCGGCGATGGCGGCGGCGTTGTATCGCGCGGGCGAGTTTGCGAAAGCACTCGAGCTGATGAATGAGTCGCTCGCGTCAGGCGCGAAGGACGCGCGACTGTTCCGTCTCGCCGGACTGATTCACAAGGCTACTAGTCCAAACGGCAAAGCCGATAGCTATCTGCAAATGGCAGCCGCGATCAATCCACACTACGAAAACTTTCACGTTCATCGCTGACGGAAACAAACCTCTGTAGGGGCGGCCCGCCGTGGCCGCCCGTACCTCAGACATGCGCTGTTTATAGAACGGGTGGCCACGGAGAGCCACCCCTACAGTTGAATCCCACCCACGGTAGTGGGTGGTTCGTTCAAATCCTTTCCAGACGGGTGGTTCGTTCAGATTCTTTCTAAAGGAGCAGACTCACGTGCCACGAAAAAGACTCAGAATCTTCGGCATCATCGTTCTTCTCTTAGTTGTTGCCCTCGCTGCCTTCATCGGCTATCGCCTCTTCGCACACAAGGGGCCGAAGCCTGGCACCGTGCTCGATGAAGCCCGACAGGCAAACCGCCCTGCGACCAGCTTTGTCGCCGCGGATGAAGACTACTTTCACGACATGGACGGCGCCGTTCCGCTTACGCCCGCCGAAGTGAAAGGCCGCAACACGTGGGTCATCTGGACCGGCGGCAACGATCGTTTCTGGGACCACATCGGTAGAACCAGCTTCGGCGCACTCGATCTGCTGAAAACTCTCTCTTCGTATCCAAACGCGATCGATCCGAGAACCGGCGAGAAACTGAAGTACAGCCGCGACAATCGCTGGCAGTATCTCGGCCTCGTCAACGAGCCGTGTTTCGAAAAACCCACCGCTCCCGATCCGAATCGCTTTGGACTCTGGCTCGACAAGCGACGCGCCGACTGTCCGCCCGATCCTTTTGAGAATGAGCAGAAGTATCCCGGCGTGCGTGTCGGCTCGCGCGGCCAGGCGCTGCCCGCGGGCCAACCCAATCAACATCTGCCACAGACGATGCCGGTTGGATCTTTCTACGGTTACGCGACGGGCATCGTCGGCCTGCGCCTATTCCCTAACCCGGCGTTCGACGCTGAAGCCGCACGCAAATGGGATCCCGAGCGCTACTACAGCGATCCGGCTTATTACTACTCGAAGGATCTCGTCCGCCCGTATCGCGTCGGTATGTCGTGCGCGTTCTGTCACGTTGGCCCGGATCCGGTTAGAC
>DASTTS010000125.1:0-4083 GCA_035760085.1 Pyrinomonadaceae bacterium | reverse complement strand
ACGACGGTCGCGGAAATCTTGCCATCTCCAGACCCTGAGCTGAGCAATGGCTCGAGCTCAATCGAGCTGCCGGCATCGACCTCCAGCGAAGGGACGCGAATCGTCTGGCCTTCCGTGACCAGGAACTGTTTTCCACCGGCTTTGATAACTGCGTGTGACATGTTAATCACCTCATAAAAAGTCGAGCATTATAAAGTATTGCGCCCGAAAACCGCAAACAGCCATAGACAGGACTAACAAGATTCCTCAGGATTTACAGGACTTTTTCTGTAAGTCCTGAAAAATCTTGTAAATCCTGTCTACTGTGAGGCCGCCACCTTTTTCCCGTTTCGGGTCAGGAAATACTCCATGAAATCCGTGCCAATATCCCCGGCCCGGAAGCGCGGATCGTCCATGATCTTCTGGTGCAGCGGGATCGTAGTTTTGATCCCCTCGATCACCATCACCTCGAGCGCCCGCTTCATCCGCGCAATCGCCAACTCGCGCGTACGCGCATGGACGATCACCTTCGCGATGAGCGAGTCGTAGAACGGCGTCACCTGGTAACCGGAATAAACAAATGTATCAACGCGCACACCCGGCCCGCCCGGCAGATTGAACGCCGTAATCGTTCCCGGCGACGGCGCGAACGTCTCCGGATTCTCCGCGTTGATGCGACACTCGATCGCATGACCGACGATCAGCAGATCGTCCTGCGAGTAACCGAGCGGCTCACCTTCAGCAATCCGGATCTGGTTGCGAACGATATCCGCGAGCGTGACCATCTCCGTCACCGGATGCTCCACCTGGATACGCGTGTTCATCTCCATGAAGTAGAAATTGCCGTGCTTATCGAGGAGGAACTCACACGTGCCCGCGCTGGCATAACCCAGTTTTTTACACGCATCGACTGCCGCCTGGCCCATCTTCTCGCGCAACTCGGGTGTCAGCACTGTCGATGGCGCCTCTTCCATCAGTTTCTGGTGACGACGCTGAATCGAACACTCACGCTCGCCAAGATGGATGCACTCGCCAAACTCGTCAGCCATCACCTGGATCTCGATGTGTCGCGGCTGCTCGAGGTACTTCTCGATGTAAACACTGCCATCGTTAAAAGCCGCCGCCGCCTCGGTTGATGCTGTTTCGAGCGCCTTACCCAACTCATTCTCGGAACGCACGATGCGCATGCCGCGGCCGCCGCCACCCGCCGAGGCTTTTACGATGATGGGATAACCGATTTCTTTCGCGAGCCTGAGGCCTTCTTCTTCGGATGTAACGCCGCCCGGACTTCCCGGCACGATCGGCAATCCCGCTTCGTGCATCGCGCGACGCGCTTCGATCTTGTCGCCCATCAGGCGAATCACACTTGCCGGTGGTCCAATAAACTTGATGTTGCACGCTTCGCAGATCTCAGCGAAGTAAGCTGACTCGGCGAGAAATCCGTAACCCGGATGGATCGCATCGACGTTGAAGATCTCGGCGGTGCTGATGATGGCGGGAATATTGAGATAACTTTGCGCTGACGGCGCTGGTCCAATGCACGCGGCTTCGTCGGCGAAGCGGACGTGCAGCGAATCACGATCGACGTCGCTGTGAACGGCGACCGTCTTGATGCCCATCTCCTTGCAGGTCCAGATGATGCGACAGGCAATCTCGCCGCGATTGGCGATCAGGATCTTCTTGAACTTGCGCGGATTAAAGGCCATAAAATTTGTGCCACAAAAAAGCACAAAATGCACAAATTAGTTCTTGTGCGTTTTGTGCTTTTTTGTGGCTAACTCTGGATTCCAAAGAGTGGCTGGCCGTATTCAACCGGCTGGCCGTTCTCAACGTAAATCTTTACTACTTCTCCAGTCGCCTCGGCCTGAATCTCGTTCATGAGTTTCATGGCTTCGATAATGCAAACCACCGTGTCCTGTTCCACGTTACTGCCGATCTTCACAAACGCATCCGCTGTGGGCGACGGTGAACGATAGAACGTGCCAACGATGGGCGACGTGATGATGTGTAAGTCCTGGTCCTGGGCGGCGGCTGTAGTGGCCTGTGTGCCCGGGTGTGCCGGACCTGACGCCGCGGGTGCAGATGCTGGAGCAGCCGGAGCAGGGGCAGGGGCCGGAGCAGGATGTGAAACCCCAGCGTGTGCCGCTTCGGCCATCGCCGACTCGCGTCGCAGCCGCACGCGAAAGCCTTCGTTCTCCAGCTCGAGCTCCGCGAGTCCGTTTTCACGTAACAGCTCAACGAGCTCGCGCAACTCGTCCAGGTTGACGGAAGCTGCCGGTCGTTCGGACGCCCCAGCCTGCCGCGAACGATTTCGTTTGTTGGGCGTCTCGCTTTGTTCTTTGGGTGCGGACATATAAATTTCCCGCAAAGGCGAAAAGGCGCAAAGGGTTTACTTCGCGCCTTTGCGCCTTTGCGGGATAAATTCTTTACCCTTCGCTCTCTTCTGGTTTAGCTTCCGTGGCCTCGTCTGTTGCTGCTTTCTTCTCGCGGCCTTTCTTCTTCTTCGAAGCAGCGGCCTTGCGCTTCTTAGCGGCTTCAGCAGCTTCAACTTCCCGAGGATTGTCGACGAGCTCGATGATTGCGAGCTCGGCAGCGTCGCCGTCGCGATGGCCCAGCTTGAAAATGCGCGTGTAACCGCCGGGCCGATCTTTGTAACGATCGCCAAGCTCGGTAAACAGACGTCGCAATGCTGCAACTCCGGCTGTGCGCTCGGGTCGCGGTTGGCCGCGCTTGCCCGTGACTTCCTTGACGGTCATATTACCGGCGTGGAAGAAACCTGCCGCCTGTCGCCGTAAGTGCAACGCCTGCATGTCAGAACCGTTATCCGCGAGGCTGCGTGCCCGGCGCGACAAAGTGATCGCGCGCTCGACAAACGGTCGCAGCTCTTTCGCCTTCGGCAAAGTGGTGACGATGCGTTCCTCGCGAGAGTTGATCAGAGAGGTCGCTAAATTGCGCAGCATCGAATGACGATGCTCACTGGTACGACCGAGTTTTCGATGTGCCTTTAAATGTCGCATTTCTGAAACCTAGTTTTCGTCGTCGCCTTCAAAATCGGAGAGATCAGCGCCGTCGCGGCCACCCGTGCCCGGGATCGGATTACCCTGTTCATCAAACTCCATACCGAAGTCGAGTCCCATGCCGTTCAGGATTTCCTTGATCTCGTTCAGCGACTTTTTACCGAAATTCTTCGTCGCCAGCATCTCGCGCTCGGTGCGTTGGACCAGGTCGCGAATAGTGCGAATGTCAGCGTTCTTCAGACAGTTGTAAGAACGAACCGACAGCTCCAACTCATCGACTGAGCGGTCGAGCTGATCGTTGCGCGGCAGGGGCGGTCGCTCCATCTTCGCGTAAGCAAAATCGTCCGTGTCCTCTTCGAAGTTGATGAAGATCGACATGTGGTCCTTGATCAACTTCGCCGCGAGGCCGATCGAATCTTCCGGTTTGACTGACCCATCGGTCCAAACTTCGATCGTGAGCTTGTCAAACTCGGTGTTCTGGCCCAGACGTGCGGCTTCGACGTTGTAATTAACTTTCTTAACGGGCGTGTGGACCGAGTCGATCGGAATGTAACCGAGCGAGAGGTCCTCGTCGAAGTTGCGATCAGCGGAGACGTAACCACGTCCACGCTTCAAGCGCATTTCGACTTTCAGCGAGCCATTGTCGCTGACCGTCGCGATGTGCACGCTCGGATCGAGGATCTCTACGTCCGCATCAGTTTCGATATCGGCCGCCGTAACTTCGCCGGCTTCCTCTTTGTTGATTCGCAGCGTCTTGGGCTCGCTGCTGTGTAGCTTAAAAGGTACTTGTTTGAGATTAAGAATAACGTCGGTGGCGTCTTCCACCACCCCTTTAATCGACGAAAACTCATGCTCGACGCCTTCGATCTTGACGGCCGTAATAGCGGCGCCCTCGATCGAAGACAGCAACGCACGACGCAGCGAATTACCGACAGTCGTACCAAAACCTCGCTCGAACGGTTGCGCCGAAAAGCGGCCATATCGCTCGGTGAGGGTCTCTGCGTCTGCCGCAAGGCGTCGCGGCATTTGAAATCCTGTCCAAAGATTATTTTGATCCATAGCCATAGCGTTCAGGTTCCCTAAGAAA
>DASTTS010000124.1:0-2044 GCA_035760085.1 Pyrinomonadaceae bacterium | reverse complement strand
CGGTCTGGCAAAACATAGCGTATGGCAAACCGGAGGCGACGCGCGCGGAGATCCTGCGGGCAGCGGAGCTGGCGAACGCTGATGAGTTCATACGGAACATGCCGCAGCAGTACGACACGATGGTTGGTGAGAAGGGTATGACTTTGTCCGGTGGACAACGCCAACGCATCGCGATTGCACGCGCGATTATTCGCAATTCACCGATCCTGATACTGGACGAGCCAACCTCAGGACTCGACGCAGCTTCAGAGGAGCTCGTCTTCGAAGCACTCGGCCGGCTAATGGCAGGCCGCACCACAATCGTGATCGCACATCGACTCGCCACCATCAGGCGCGCAGACGTGATCTTCGTCATCGATCACGGCACGATCGTCGAGCGCGGCACGTATGAGCACTTACTCGCAGCCGGCGGACTGTTTTCAAAGCTTCACAACATCCAGTTCCATCATGTAAATCCTGAAAATACTGTAATCGTGTCGAAAGACTGACCTCATTTGCTGAGCTGCTTCCGGGTTGGCAGCTCTGCCGCATTCCAGCCACCACCAAGCGCTTTGATCAACTCAACACTCGCGGTCATCTGCTGCGTTCGCAAATTCACCACCGTCCGCTGATTATTCAGTAGTGTCGCCTGCGCGGTGATCACGTTCAAATAACTATCAATCCCCGATTTGTAACGTTCATTCGAAAGCGTTAACGCCCGCTGCGCCGAGGCGACCGCCTCATTCTGCTGGTCCAACTCATGCGATAGGATCCGCAGCGCCGCGAGGTTATCTTCAACCTCCTGAAACGATGTCAACACGGTGTTGCGATAGTTAGCCACCGTCGCATCATATTGCGCACGTGCGACCTCTGTGGCCGCCTTGCGTCGCCCCTTATCGAATAGCGTCTGACTCAACGTTGGTCCAAGCGAAAAGAAACGCGCCGGCCACGTGAACCAGCTCGCGATCGACGTGCTTTCGACACCTCCCGTCACGCCGAGAACGAGTGACGGAAAGAACGCAGCCTTCGTAACGCCAATATCTGCATTAGCCTCCGCCACGCGTCGTTCCGCAGCGGCGATGTCGGGACGGCGTTCGAGCAGTTGCGATGGCAGACCGACTGGGACTGCCGGCGGCTTTGCGTCTGATGGTGCCGGTGCCAACGAGAACGTTGACGCAGGCTGGCCGGTCAACAGAGCAATCGCGTGTTCGAGCTGTGCGCGGGCGATGCCGAGATCGGTTGCTTGTGCCTGTGTTGTTTCCAGTTGCGTTTCTGCCTGGGCGACGTCTTCGTCCGACACGATGCCGGTTTGAAAACGGACGCGCGTCAGATCGAGTTGTTGTTGATAGGCCGTTATCGACGAGTCGAGCAACGCTTTTTCAGCGTCGAGCGACCGAAGCTGGTAGTAATCAAACGCAAGCTCCGCCTCGACGCTCAAACGTACGTTTTGCAGATCGGCGGCGCTCGCCTGTGCTTCGGAAGCACTCGCCACGACCGTGTTGCGGATGCGTCCCCAGAAATCCGGTTCCCACGAAGCGTCGAATGGCAGCGTGTAGTTGACGCTCTGACGTCCGGGTGAAACGTTTGAGTGAGTGGCAGCGCCGGACTGTCGCGACACGATGATCGAAGGACTGGTTGTCACGGTTGGGAAATACTCTGAACGCGACTCCTTGACGATCGCCCGCGCGGCGCGGAAGTTCGCATCGGCGAGGGCGATATTCTGGTTGGCGGTATTGGCTTGTTGCTCGAGTCCGTTCAGTTGCGGGTCGTTGAACATCTCCCACCAGTTGCCACGGATCACCGCGTCGCTGGGATGCGCGAATTTCCAGTCGTTTGTTTCCTTGAAAGCGTCAGGCGCGATTTCTTTGTAAGCCGGTGGCGTCGCCACGGGCGGCTTCGCATACTTCGGCGCCTTGTCACAACCTTTAAACAAAATGAGACCGATCAGCGTCACAGCAAAGATTTGAAAGTGATTAGGCATATTAAATTTCCATCTGTGGCGGCCACTTGGAAACAACTGTAGGGGTGGCCCTCTGTGGCCACCCCAGCGTAACCAAACCGTGGG
>DASTTS010000123.1:0-4510 GCA_035760085.1 Pyrinomonadaceae bacterium | reverse complement strand
CCGACTCGTGGCGGCAATGGACGGCCGGCTAATCTGTTCGGCGATCCTGAGGCTGCTTACAGGAGCTTCCGCAGTCCCGCGCCGGGTGAGACGGGTGCACGAAACATCCTGCGCGGTATGCACTTCTTCACTCTCGACGCCGGACTCTACAAGAGCTTCGGAATGCCGTGGAGTGAGAAACACAAGCTCACGTTCCGCTGGGAAGTGTTCAACGTAACGAATACACAATTCCTGCAAGGGAACGCGGACCAGACAAATGGACTCGACCCGCAGTTTGGAAGTCCAGGCCCGACGTTCTATAACTTCACCAGCATTCAGGGAAATCCGAGAATCATGCAGTTCGCACTGCGTTACGATTTCTAGGAAACTGAATCGTTGGTTTTAATCAGGCGCGGGCTGGGACTTCGGTCGCAGCCCGCTTTTTTGTATGCCCTGGTTTGAAGAATCTCTGCGTAACTCTGCGTTCCTCTGCGGGCTCTGCGTTGAAATGGCCCTTTAACGCAGAGAACGCAAAGATACGCTGAGAACCGCAGAGATAAGTCTGTATAATCCCGCGTTCGGAGGTGCTTCGATGAGACGTCAATTCCAGCTTCTGTTTGTAATCGCATTCATACTGGCTCTTCACAGCGCAGCATTTGCGCAGGCGCAAAACTCATCAATGCCTGGCGCCGGTACGCGACGCGCGTTCACCTTGTTTGGCGATCTAAAGGTGGATGAGTCGCAGGCAGGCGACGCGAACACCAACGTCATATTCGACGTCATTCTCTACACGAGAGGAAACGAAGTCTTTCAGCGACAGCGTGTCGGCAATAATGGGCGGTATCGTTTCAACAACGTCTTCAATGGTGATTACTATCTCGCCGTTGAGCTCGACAATGTCGAAATAGCGCGCATGCCCGTATTGATTTCGCAAAACGCGGTCGAGCTGATCAGGCAGGATTTGGAGTTTAGATGGAAAGCGCCCGCGCGCAACGCTCCTGGTGTGATTTCAGTCCCCGAAGAATATAAGCGCACGAGCCAAAATCGGGCGCTCTACCAGCGCGCGTCTCACGAAATCGAGACCAAGAACTTTACTCAGGCCATCGCGACGTTGCGTTCTGTAGTCGAAGCTGATCCGAAAGACTATCCGGCGTGGACCGATCTCGGCATGGTCTATTTCATACAAAAAGATCTTGAAGCGGCCGAGAGTAGTTACACGAGCGCTATCCAGGCAAAGCCCGACCATGTGGCGGCTTTGGTGAACCTGGGCCGCGTGCGTCTTGCACGGAAAAACAACGAGGGCGCGATCGAGCCGCTGGAAGCAGCATTGAAAGCTGATTCACGATCAGCCACGGCTAATTATTTTTTGGGTGAAACTTATCTCGCGCTCAAGAAGGGTTCGAAGGCTGTTGGTTATCTGAATGAGGCGTTGAAGCTCGATCCAGTGGGTATGGCCGATGCGCACTTGCGGCTTGCTGCTCTCTACAATCTTGCGGGTTACAAAGATCGAGCGGCGGCCGAGTACGAACAGTTTCTGGCGAAGAAGCCCGACTATCCGGAGAAGAAGAAACTGATGGATTATATCGAGGCAAACAAGCCGAAGCCTTAAAGAAAAGAGCGGCAGCCTCACCCGCAACAGCGGCTGCCGCTCTCTTTAGTGAACTACCGTGATGGCGTAGGCCATTCTGGGCCACGTGCTCACCTAAATGCTAAGATTCGAGCTGTGAATTATCTGAGAGGTAAAACTGGCTGATGCCGACCTCCCTGATGCAAGGCGTCAGGGCAACTCAATCGGCACGGCGAATCGTAACACTATTTAGTGAGATCAACAAGGTAGCAGACAGCGCCTCATCGCGCTGTTCCTCAGAAGGGACAGTTTGAGATGGGTCGCTCCTACCGCTCCCGGCCCCGGCGGTTGGCCGCAAAGTTGAAAGCCGTCAGAACGCAGTTAGGACTGACGCAGACCGATATGGTCAAGGCACTCAACGTGAAAGACGAGCCGTTACGTGCCGCGAGTATCTCAGGTTATGAGCTTGGTCAACGTGAGCCACCGCTCCTTGTTCTACTCAGGTATGCGCGGCTGGCGGGCTGCACGATGGAAGAGTTAGTCGACGACAAGATCAAGTGGCCCTGAATCCTGTCCATCCTGTAAATCCTGTCTAACTTAACCTGCACATACTGTATCAATCGCCAGAATTTGGCTGCTTTCAAGTCACAAATTCCGTCACTGTTCCATCGATTACCTCAGAAAACCTCGAAAATCCGCCCGGCATGAGTCTTGACACTCGTCCCGCGGGACGGTTGCAGACTGATGTCGTTAATAATATCTCTCATAGGATTTGCAGCGCTGGCGATGATTGTCCACGAGTTGGGCCACCTGCTCGCCGCGCGCTCCTGCAACGTCTCCGCCTCTGAACTGGGTCTCGGCATGGGGCCGCGACTGGCCGGTTTCCGCCTCGGCAAGATCAACTTCAATCTGCGCGCGATACCGATCGGATCTTTCGTGATGCTTGATGGTTCTGCGTTGCAAGAGAAGTCGGTTAAGGCTCAGCTCCTCGTGCATCTCGGCGGTGTTATGTTCAATCTCGTCGCCGGCTTCCTCACTTACGGAACCACTTTCGGTTGGCTCAATCTACTGCTGGCCGCGGGTAACATTCTTCCCCTTTACCAGCACGATGGTTGGAAATGCGGCGTGGTGATCATGCGCGCGTTGATGCGCGGCAAGAGTCAGCCTGCTGAGCGAGCGTTTACTTTCTCGGGTGGGTTCGTGAGTCTCCTGATCGCGTGGGCCGTGTTGAGGATGTTTATCTAGCCGCAAAAAGGCACAAAAAGCACATAACGATCTCTTTCGAAATCATTATGTGCTTCTTGTGCCTTTTTGCGGCTCTTTGTGTACCTACTTCTTGATCGAAACCCAAACACTGTAGCTGCTGCCGTCGAACAGTATCGCCTTCAGCAAGTACGTGCCCTGTGCGTTACCGCCGAGGGCCTTCGTGTTCATGTTGAAGTGCCACTCGGTGCCGGTGAACCGGAACTGATTTCCAGCCGTGGCTGCGTCAGTCGGCGTTGCGTCGATCGGGGTCTCGCCGTCAGTTGCGTTCGAGTACTTGATCGCCTGAAGCGTGTGAACTCCAGTCGTGAGTGGCGCTCCGAAACAGATGGCAGTGAACTTCACCGGAATCGTGCTGTTCAGTTTGAACGCGCGGACCGGATCGTTGAAGGTGCCGCCGGTTCCGAGTTCGATTGCGCCGCCAATCGGTGACAGGAACCCGTTGAACACGCTGCACGCTGTCAGGATCGTCAGCTTGTCGCTCACGTAGGTCAGCGTGTAGTTCAAACCACCATTGCCGTCGGTGATCGCAAGTGTTCCGATCTTGATAGTGTATTGGCCCACGAGCTCGCCTGGATCGCGTGTGAGCGCCCCGGTGAACGTATCGGTGAATGCGAGCGAGCCGCTGGTGATCTGGTAGGTGAACACCGGATCGGGATCGCCGAACGTCTTCGACTTCGGATCAGCTTTGACCGTTATCGGGCGCTTCTTGATCTCGAAGTTCTTGCTGACGAACGTCAGGTTGTAGTTATTGCCGCCGTTGCCGTCGTTCACGTGGAGTGAGCCGACCGTGATCGCGTAAAGGCCGACGTTTTCTCCGGCTACTCGACTCAATGCACCGGTGAAGGCGTCAGTGAAGGCGAGAGTGCCGCTCGTCAGTGTGTAGGTGAAGGTCGGATCCGTATCGCCGTAGATCTTGAACTGACCGGTGTCGGCAGTTACCTGGATCGACCGTTTGTTGATCGTAAACTCAGCCCCGTTGTTGGTGATGATGTAGTTGTCGAGTGCTGAGAGCGGGGTTGCGCTCAGTGTGGCCGTGATGTGATAGGTCGGCGGGCTGTCGTTCTCGCCGGCCACACGGCTGTAAGTTGCGGTGACGTTGTCAGCCGGGACGAAGTTCGAGCCGCTGCCGGTGGTCAATGGTGACGGATCCGGATCACCGTAGGTCTTGCTGTTTGGATTGGTGGTCCAGGTGGCGAGACGCTTGTTGATCGTGAACTCGGCACCATCGTTGGTGATGATGTAGTTGTCGAGTGCTGAAAGCGGCGTTGCACTCAGAGTGGCCGTGATGTGGTAGGTCGGCGGGCTCGCGTTCTCGCCGGCCACGCGACTGTAAGTCGCTGTCACGTTGTCGGCGGCGACGAAGTTCGAGCCGCTGCCGGTGGTCAATGGTGCCGGATCGGGATCGCCGTAGGTCTTGCTGTTTGGATTGGTGGTCCAGGTGGCGAGACGCTTGTTGATCGTGAACTCCGCACCGTTGTTGGTGATGATGTAGTTGTCGAGTGCTGAGAGCGGGGACGCGCTCAGCGTTGCCGTGATGTGGTAAGTCGGCGGGCTCGCGTTCTCGCCGGCCACACGACTGTAGGTGGCTGTCACGTTGTCGGCGGCGACGAAGTTCGAGCCGCTGCCGGTGGTTAATGGTGACGGATCCGGATCGCCGTAAGTCTTGCTGTTTGGATTGGTGGTCCAAGTGGCGTTCCG
>DASTTS010000122.1:0-32136 GCA_035760085.1 Pyrinomonadaceae bacterium | reverse complement strand
CGTACGCCTTCGGCGTATTAGAAGGAACAAGAAAATGACTGAGAAACAATTTACGGGCAAAGTGGCTTTTATCACCGGTGCGACGTCGGGAATCGGGCAGGCGTGCGCGATGGCTTTTGCAACGGCCGGAGCGAAGGTAGTTTGCGTCGGACGCAAGGAAGACGCGCTCAAGGAACTCGAACAGCAGATCCGCGAGACCGGCTCGGAAGCGTTAACAATCAGTGCCGATCTGGCTCGTGAAGACGAAGCGGATCGCGCCGTTCAGCACGCCGTTGGAGCTTTTGGCGGCATCGACGTGCTCGTGAACGCGGCCGGGCACATCAGCAGCGGCACGATCGAAAACACGTCGCTCACCGCGTGGGACGACATGATGAACGTGAACGTGCGTGCGGCCTTCGTGTTGATGCAAAAGCTGGCGCCTAGCCTGATCGAGCGACGCGGCAACATCGTTAACATTTCCAGTGTCACAGGACTGCGCGCCTTTCCCGGCGTGCTGGCGTACTGCGTTTCGAAAGCAGCCCTGGACCAGTTAACAAGATGTGCCTCGCTGGAGCTGGCGGCGAAAGGCGTGCGTGTGAACGCTGTCAATCCGGGTGTAGTAGTCACGCAAATTCACAAGCGCGGCGGCATGAGCGAAGAAGCTTACGCGGCGTTTCTCGAACATTCGAAGACCACACATCCACTCGGTCGCACCGGACGACCCGAAGAGATCGCGTCGCTGGTTTTGTTTCTCGCGTCCGACGACGCCTCATGGATCACCGGTGCTACATACTCGATCGACGGAGGCCGTGCCCAGACCTGCGCCCGTTAAAAAGCAACTGATATACTCGCGCGCGAATGAGCACCCCACCACCAACAATCGTCATCCGCACCACGCCGCGTATCAGCGCGATCCGGCTCGTACTCGCAATCTTCGCCGGACTGATCGCGTTGTTCTTCGGACTACTCGTCCTGTTGCTAATCGGCATTGAGACCGGACCCATAGCTCTCTTGCTCGGTTTGCTTACCGCGACGCTTCCGGTCCCGATCTACGTAGCCCTCGTTTTGTGGATCGATCGCTACGAAGCTGAGCCACTCTGGATGCTCGGCACCGCTTTCTGCTGGGGTGCTCTCTTCGCACCTTTCGTTGCGTTTCTCGTCAACACCGTCGCCGCTACCATTGTCGCGGTTTTGACCGATCCCAAAACAGGCGAAGCGTTCGCGGCCGTCATCTCTGCTCCGATCGTCGAGGAGACTGGCAAAGCATTAATCCTCTTCATCTTTTTCTTCTGGAAGAAAGACGAATTCGACGGCGTCCTCGATGGAATCGTCTATGCCTCACTGAGCGCGCTGGGCTTCGCGATGACTGAAAACATTCTTTACTACGGGCGCGCAACACTCGGCGGCACCGACACACTGACGGCGACACTAGTCATTCGTGGATTCTTTGCGCCTTTCTCGCACCCGTTGTTCACGAGTCTGACGGGCATCGGTCTGGGACTGTCGAGGCAGTCAAGCAACACCGCAGTGAAGCTACTCACTCCGATTGTCGGTCTGCTGATGGCGATCTTCATGCACAGCCTTTGGAACGGCGCCGCTGTATTTAGCGGATTTCTTTTCGTATTCATATATATCGTCGTGATGATTCCGGCTTTTATCATCATGCTCGTCGTCATCGCTTTTGCCTTGCGGCGCGAAGGACAAGTAGTGCGCGAGCATCTGGTGATCGATCTCGAGCGTGGTTTTCTAACGGCCGAGGAGTACAAAGAGCTCGGTTCGATTCTGGGCCGGATGGGTTCGTCGTACAACGCGTTCTCGAGCAGCGGCGTCAAGGGTTGGCGTGCGCGCCGGCGTTTCAATCAACTGGCGAGTGAACTGGCCTTTCATCGCAATCGCGTGGCGCGCGGCGTATACTCGGCCAACGAAGATGTGCTGTCGCAGGAAACGGCCTACTTGCATGCGTTGCAGGGTCTTATCAATGAACTTCGGACACGCTAGCGTACACTCCTCCCGTAATAGTGCTCGCTGACCGTCAGTTTCTGGCTTATACTTGGCGCGGTTGCGTAGTCATTTCAGTCAGAGCTGAAAGCTCGTGAGAGTCCAACTTCTACCCAGCACCTTTGACGCTCAGGGAGTGGCGACCCTTGAGCAACGCTTGACATGTTTTGTCATCGACGACTGCGTGGCGGTTGACGCGGGCAGTATTGCCATCGCTACAAATAGCGCGCAACGGTCGCAAGTCAGAGACATCATCGTGACGCATCCTCACATGGACCACGTTGCGAGTCTTCCGATCTTCATCGACGATCTTTATCCGAGTTTGAAAGAGCCGGTGCGCATCCACGCGACCGAGGAAGTCATTGGCCTGCTCGAGCGCGACGTTTTTAACTGGAACGTTTACCCGCGCTTTTCTGACTTAAAGAACGACTATGGCCCAGTGATGGAATATATTGCCATTCCGATCGGTGAACCGTTCCGAGTGGCCCACCTGAGCGTAGTTGCGGTTCCCGTGAACCATATCGTGCCGACGGTGGGTTTAGTCGTTTCGGATGGCCAGAAGAGTGTGGCTTTCAGCTCAGATACCGCGGAGACGGAAGAGTTCTGGAAAATCGTTAATGAGTCGAAAGGACTTGATGCGTTGCTGATTGAAGCATCGTTTCCGGATCGCCTGGCGAAGCTGGCCCACGTCTCTCGTCACTTCACGCCCGCTTCACTGGGACAAGAATTAAAGAAGTTAACTCACAACGGCATGGACATCATGGCCGTACATCTCAAACCCTCGTATCGCGACGAGATCATCCAACAACTCGACGCGTTGAATATTCCGCAATTGAAGGTGATGGAACCGGGAAAGGTTTACGAGTGGTAAGCACTCAACGTGCGGGACGATCGAACTGAACCGGCTCAAACTCCTTTTCCGCGTGTTCGCCATCTACGCCTTGCAGCAACACGCGCCCGCTTGGAAGCAACTCCCTAACAACAAACGTGCGCTCGTTCCGATCACGCCCGGGCATTAGCTCGGCCCTGAACGTCACCGGCATTCCGGGCCTGGCCCAAACGTCTGAAGGCTTCTTCTCTGCGCGCAGCACGTTCTTTCTTTTCCAGTAAGTATTGACGGCGCTGATGGCTCCTGCGCCAAGCGCGATTCCACCCAGAAGCCACCGCGTATGCCTTTTCATCGGAGCCTATTCGCAGAGCGGATCGAGTCGGGCGCTGATGGTCGGCAATCCGCTCAGGGCGCGCTCCGCGTTGAGTGGCGTGAAACTCGACCACTCGCCCGGAACGTTTGCTTCCGCGAACACTGCCTCGACCGGGCACTCCGGCACACATGCGTCGCAATCGATACACGTCTCGGGATTGATCACCAGCATGTCGTCATCGAGATGAAAAGCCTCAACGGGACAAACAAGCGCGCAATCAGTGTAACGACAATTAACGCACGGCTCGGCCACGACGTAAGTCATTGAACTTTGGCTCCTTGAACGGAAAGGTTTGAGAAACGTCCACGCAAATCTTAACCAGAAACGGCGTGAGGCAGCAACAAGAGTATTAAGGCGCGGGCGGCCACGGAGTGCCGCCCTACAGTTGTAGTCAACCACGCAACTCCCAGGAAGGAGCGTGAGCTGTGTAAAATTACATCCGCACGGCACTCTTTACTGAGAGGAAAAACAGATGACGGCGATATGATTGTCTGGTATTATGCGGACCGCCTTACATTGAAAACCGACATGCTGGGCTCGCCCTCCAATTTAGTTGAGAGATGAGCTTCGCTGCTGAGTATGGAAGCTTCATACTCACGGCGAACAGCAACAACGGCCCTAATCCATACGCTACAGCGCATAGATGTTCGCTAGCGATCTCCGTTTCCGGAGGAGGTCGCAGCTAATGGGCCAATCTCGCTGGCGACCAGCACGAGTCGCAGAAAAACTTCGCCAGATTCGGGCCACCCTCAAACTTTCTCAGTCTGCCCTCCTGAAAAAATTAGGACTTGAGGAAGAGATTAAATACAACCGGCTCTCGGAATACGAATTAGATAAGTATGATCCTCCCGTCCCTGTACTTATCGAATATGCCCGCGTCGCCGGTGTGCACCTTGAAATTATTGCTGACGATCGTTTAGACCTCCCGGAAACCCTCCCTGGCACTGTTACATACGAAGCGTGGAATCGTCCTCGTCCAAAACGTTCTCATCGGAAGCGTAAAAAGACGAGTTAGCGATTCCTGCTTTAGAAATAATGTCTGGCTACTCAGTGCCTCCCGAACACTGAAGTAACAAACCATTTGCCCGGATATGGATAATTTACTGCTACGACTGCTTAACGCCCGGGATGAGCCTGAGCGCCGGCTACGACTGCATGAGCTGCTCACGATTCATGTCGCACCGATCGCCAGGCAAGTGCTCCGGCAGCGACTCGGTTTCTATGTGAGCGCGCAGGGAGTTAACGAAACTAATCGCGATGCTGAAGACCTGTATCAGGAAGTATTGACACGAGTAGTCGAAGTATTGAACGCAGATCAACGATGCCTGACCACTATCGAGAACTTCGAAGGTTACGTGAACCGCACTGCTTCAAACATCTGTTTTGATTTCCTTCGCTCAAAGTACCCGACACGATTCAGACAACAGCAGCTCGAGTCATTGGACGATCACGTCGAGGCTACCTCTCGTCGAAGTGTGCCATCAGCGGAATCAGACTTGGAAAGCCATGAGTTGCTCGGACGGCTGTGGCTAAGCATCAAGCGATTAACACCTAAGCAGCGTGACGCCTTCGTACTGCGTTTTCAGGATCACGACGGGCGCAACCTGTTCACTGTACTTTTAGCAGCGGGAATTGTGGATTGGAAAGATCTCGCTGAAGCAATGGACCGATCGGCTGAAGATCTTGTTCGTCTTTGGACGCAAATGCCGATGGACACGGCGACGGCAGCAAATGAACTGCGCGCCTCACGAGAAAACGTTTATAAGTGGCTTTATCGAGCGATTCAGAAGTTGAAAGGTGAATTAGAGTAAGCCGGAATTTCGGCTGGCGCTTCGGTCCTACACGCTGTATAAAGGGCGCTGAAGTGACTGACCACCCATCAACGTCGCAACTCGAACGGTTCTGTGTCTCTGCATTAGCAAAAGACGAGGCTGGAGCTCTTGCCGTGCACCTCGCGGATTGCCCGTCATGTCACCAACGCTTTGTTGAGGAGTTACGACGTCAAGTAGGGTCGGGACCTTTCACATTCACTCTGGAGCCGGAATTATGGTTTCAACACGACCATCTTGACTCCGATCTACTAGTCGAATTAGCTGAGGGGAAACTCGATCAGTGCACACGAGAAATAATTGACGTTCACTTATCGACCTGCGAAACCTGCCGCGAGGACGTTCGTAGCTTCCTTGCTTATCGAAAAGCGGAAGAGTCTTGCATTGAAGCAGAGTGACTACGGGCACGTAGTCATCAGCGAATTTTGGCCCGGATTTGAACACGACACACAGGATCAATATCACTGCCATAGAGTCACACAGAATTACGATACGTGCTTGACGTCGTACTCTCACGAGAGTCTCTCCTTTGCTTTTCTAATGACGCGGAGAGAAACGAAAACTTCCGCTGGTTGGAGAATAAATTTCATGACCATGGCATCCCGGCTCGTGCTAACTGTGTGTATCGTGGTGTCCGCTAGTGCGTTGTCGAATGCCCGGACGGACCAGTTAAAGCCTGATCACCAACGCCATTCAGCTCGAACCCTTTTACTCGTTGTTACTTCACAGGGCGCTGCTGCTCGTGAAAGGAAAATAGGAATCGGAATTCCGAAGCACCTGCCGTTGAAGTTTGAAATCAGAAACTTGAATAGTGATCGGTGGGTCTTTGATTTGGAAATCGATGTCACCAACACATCGACCAAGCCAATTTATTATCTCGATTTTTTTATTACGATGCCGGGTTATAAAAGCAAGATCACAGGCAACAAGCTTGGCTTCTGGTTTAGTTATGGAAGAATAGAATTAGTAGATTTTGCGGAGCCTCTCCTGCCTGATGATGTACCTATCGCACCCGGTGAAAAGCACACCTTCAAAATACGAGAGACCCTTGCAAAAGGCTGGGAAGAGCAATCGAAGAGGGAAGGAAGGCCGGAGCCACAGGTGTTAGATCTACAATTCCAGAGCCTAAATTTCGGAGATGGGACTGGTTTTGTATCTACCGCCGGACAGCCCGTAAACGTACATCGGAAGAGTGGCGGTGCAGGCGCCGCGAACCAGAGCGCCAGACCTCCGAACCCTACAACTCAATTACCAAACTCGTTTACCGGCAATGCTCTTGCCGGTAAATTTTTCTAAAAGCAATCTTAATAACGCACTCGCCGGCTGCCCGATGACCGAGTGAGCGATTTGAACCCAAACAACTCAAGGGACTGTCGCACCTAACGCTCACCAGTAGTGAAGTAACCAATTTGGAGCCAATCCTCAACTTGACTAGCTTGCAGACGCTCTCTTTTGATGATGCGACGCGAGCGCAACGGGTGTCACTGCGAAAGATTCCTCCCAGCCTAATTGAACTGAAGTTTTAGTGGCCCAACTTTCCGCTTGACAATCGAAATTTGTAGCGCTATACGTGCTGGTCCATAAACGAAGCGGACCGACTTGTGCTACCAACACAAGCCGGCCCTAGACCCTCAACCTTTGCGAAAGAAAGGATGAAGATCATGTCTCATCATAACAGTGCAAGACCTCACACAATCAAGTCAACCAACAATCAGACCATCAGCGAGGCGCATAACCAGCACGTCCCGCCAACCGACTTAGAAAAGATTGAAACCCTGGTTGAGATAATCTGCGGGGCTCGTAATGAATCTCCAGCCGCCCTCCTGGTCCTGATGGCAACACTGGAAAACTCCTCGGAACCGCAAGCACTTGCGCACGCGGCAAAGCACTTCGCCTTCACCCGCTGCGGTGAGTTAAATCTTTACGGTATTGTTGACGCACAGACTGCGTTAGTTGAAAGCAAGCTGTTAGCAGTTGACTCGTTTGCAGCTTGAGTCTTTTGGCCGGTTCCCACCTCCGGTTATCAAAAACTCTCTTTCCGCGGCTGAACACTATCTCGGTCTCACGAAATAGCATTCAGGATCTCTGAAAAGAAATCTGGGATCTGCGAGGACTTATCCCGGTCGGCCGCGATCCGATGTGGGAGTTGGTGTACTCCCTAATGGGTTCTCAGAAATCCTATACGGGATCCGCAAAGGTTCAGAGAGGAATTCCCGGATCCGAGAAGCTGTTTAGGAAAACCCGATTGGGTTCCTCGAGATCCGGGAAGAGATCTGGCGGAGCCGGAAAGTGATTTCCTGGATCCGTGAAGCGATCCGGTGAGCGACAAGTCGTGGACGGAAGGTACGAAGGCGGACCTTGCGTCCGCCTCGAGGGGTGCTGAGAGTTACAAGTTGCCGTTCTTTTGCTTTGCCTTCCGGATCTCTTCGAGTTTCTCGGAATTACGGCCGTTGGAGTGCGCCAGAAACAGCTCAACTTTTTCAGTTGTCAGCGCTGCCAGAAAATCCGGCGCACTGGCGCTACGAAGGTATTTACCATTCGCAATCTGAATATCCGCCGGCGACAGAATGGCGCGAACAGCGATGGCGATGCGGTTGCTATACCATTTCTGATTACTGTTGACCGCCTCGCGGTATAGCGCAGGCACTGCTTTCTCTCCGTAGTTTTCCTTGAGCAGTTGGACCGCAGGCAGCAGCATCTCCGGTGTCCTGAACTCATTCTGGTTATCAGGATCAAAGTTGTAGACGAGTGCTCTTATCAAATGTGGCAGAGCATCATCACGCCGGGTGTGTGCGGCCTCGCGCATGATATCCACCACCTGACGATTTGCCACTGCTGGTGTTTCGCGCGCGATAGACTTGAGGCGCTCCACTTTTTGATCGTCCTCCACGCTATTTCTCCCGCTCGTTGCTGTTTGCGTCGCGGTGGGTTGTTGGCCGGATCGAATCACGCCGAGCTTCCCGTTGAGCGCGCCCGACTTCGCTAAAGCAAAACCTATCAGGGCTACGGGCAGCAGACCCAACGCCACCAACACTCGATTACTAAACCGCTTCATAATTGCTACTTCTCCTCCCCGGTTTATGCAAAAATCAGATTCAGCACGCAGGTCTACCAGCGTTGTCGTTCGCTGCGGCAGAACTGTCATTGTCCCAGTAGCCGACGTTGTCATTCGTATCGCCGTCACCGTTCATGTCGGCACCGAGCATTGTTTCCGTGACGTCATCATTCATGTCTCCATCACCATTGACGTCCCAATGCCAGAGCGCTTCTGTAACCTGAACCTTAATGAAACGAATGTCAACTCGCCAGCTTTGCGGATCGGAAATCACGAACCATGTGCCTTGGATTTCCAATCGTGCAAACTCCTGGAACCAGAGTTGTGTGCGGTAAGTGTTTCCCACGACGCCGCCTTGCATTCCCCATGTACGTGTCGGTACATCCAAACTGGTTAGTTGTGCCGAAGTGGGATAAGGGTTGTTATTTTCGTCACCGGTTCCGGCGTCATCGTTGCCGATAACGAGGTTGGTGGGATAACAATCGTTACCATCTACCGCAACCGCCGGGAATGCCGGAGCCGTGGCGTTATTACTCGATCTAATCGTCACGCGTCTCGACATGTCCCACTTCGCATTAACTCCACCCGATAACGGTTGGCCCGCAACGTTGTTAGTTCCCGGCGGAGCTACAGTGTTAGCTCCGGAGAGATTGGGCCGATCAGCATCGGTGATGATCGTACTCGGTGCGATGGCAGCCGTACTGCTGAATGAGGCGCCGATTTGCGTTCCATTTCTTAGCCCTCCGGATGTGTTCAACGCAGTAACTGTTGGAGCAGCTACGCCTCCACTTAACGTTGCCCACACTACCCAAACTCTCGTTTCCTTAGCCGCAGTACCGTCGATCAATACCTTGACGACGTTTTTAGAGGCACTACTCTTAGACACTGTTGCCTGAAGCCGGTTGCTCGTGCTCATCGTCGCCCCTTGCCAACTAATCCGGGCACGGTTCGCCGTCGTGTCAGGATTGATCACAGCCGTCAGAGTAACTTGATCGGTTGCCCCTCCCTTCGGCGTTACGAAGTGAATGATGTTGGCATTGCCGCTGACGCTGGTTACTTTTGTCGCACCCGCGGCGGTCACGTCAACGACCGTTAACGCCTGACAGGGATCTGGCTCACCGCCGCCGCCTCCGCCGCCACCTCCGTCATCACCGCCACCACCGCCATCGATGGGAGCAAGCATCGGCATTTCGTTGAAAGAACTTTCAACGTCGTCGCCGGGCAGGTATCCGATCGGCGCGTCCTCAGGCCGGAGTAGTTGCTCAGCATCCGTCTTCGCTTTGATTGACTTCGCGATCGCGCGGTACAAACTGGTCTTGACGTATTTACTCCACGGCGAGCGTACACGTGGCGATTCATCACCATAGACGACGTTCATGTCGATGGTTATGTTGTCGAGAATGTTTACGTTCGTGGAGCGAGGTCGTGAGGGAGTGTTTGGATCGTCCAAGCGGTAGACGGCCATCGCCCGATAGCTGCGTTGCTTGCCGTTAAAGCTGACCGTCACCTGGTATGACGTGTAGCGATTGAAATTCTCGAAGCCTGCTGATCCCTGAACTCTCTGACTCGTCGAAGCCGACGTAACCCATTCGGCATCGTAATAAGCGTGTTGCGGCCCACCAAAATTGCTCAAGCGAGTCGGCTTAATTTGTATGATGTCGCCCTTTTGCTCCGTCACCAGTTCCGATAAAGGCTTCTGATCGATTTCGGAGATCGGGCCAGAGTGAACATTACGCAATTCGAATGTCACATACGATGCTGGTTGAGCCGGCTCGCCACTTTCTGCTGCTCTTTGATCGAGTCCGGCCGATTGGTAGCGCATCAGTCTGGCGTAGACGTCCCGGATCAGCTTTTCTTCAACGCTCATTCTGGTTGGGCCGTCCTGTGATGACTGCGGCTGCAAGGCTTTGGGCTCACCTTCGCCACTAACTTTCTCCGGCAGCACTGCGGAGCACAAGGCTACTAACAACAGTGCAATCATCAGATCGCCCATCAATTTAAGTGCGCGCTTCATCATTGGCTTCGTCTCCATCCCACCAGAAATTGCTCGCCCGAAATTCATCATTTCGCTTTCTTCACAACCATTCAGTTCTGCTTTTTCTTTACAGGCACTGCCTTGTGAATCTCACGAAGGAATGAGGCTGCCGGCATCTCTCGATATTTCACGTTCATCGGATCGTCCGGCGCGCGCTCCGAGGGCTCAACTGTTCCTTTCGTCAACGCAAACATGCCCTGACGTTCCGAGACCAGGCGTTGCCCGTTGAAAGCTGACCCTTTAGTCTTCGACTTCAGGAAGAAGACGTAGATGCCCTTATCCTCGGGCTGTTTGAAACCGACCGGCATGATCGCGGCATACGTACCATCAGCAAATCTGTGCGTGCCTCCCGGAAAACTCACCAAAACAGATCGGCCTCTGGCCAGGTCGCCTTTGATCACCTCGTGCACCTTCACGAGAAAGTCCTGCGCGATAAATCTCTCATCCGGCGTAAGACTGGACTTGTGACTGAGAACACTTCCCACGATGATCATGTCGCTGCGCTTAGCGAGCTCCTCGATGTTGGGATAGATCGTTCCTCGATTAGGCTTGTACGTAACTACTAACTTGCCACCTGCCTTCTTCGCCTTGTCATACAAAGTAACTTTCGGCTTCTTGGGATCCTGCCTGCCGTTCTTCGCGAATACGCCTGACGCACTCAAGACAACGGTTACAACAAGTAGTAGCAAGATGACTTTGCGTCCAATCTTCCCTGGCATCACGTGACCTCCTAAACTCGACATCTCATTATTCCGCGTAGAACTCCATCTCGTAGCAGTAGTCGTATTCGCAACAGATTCCCCACCAGTCGTCGCACCAGCAGTCACCGGTGTCCCAGCAACTACCGCCGCCACCGCCACCGCCGCCACCGCCGCCGCAGTACTCGCCGTAGCTGTAGCAATAGGAATCAGATTCGGTCCATTGCCGCGGCCCGCAGGTGCCATCGCAGTATTGGTAGTAGGTGTAGTAAGCGTCTGTGCAGTAAACGTAGTAGTAACCGTCGCAGTAGTAGTAGGTGTACTCGTCGTACCCGACTAGTTCTTCTTCTTCACAAACACAAACGTCTGTTTGCGTGCAGGTGCAAGTTGCCTGGTCCCATTGCCGGCCGGCATTAAGACAAGCCTGTCGCTGGGATCCGGTTGGGTCACATCCGTAATTGCAGAAGCAGTTGAAGGAATCCCAGTAGCCGCCCTGCGAAATACACGCAGACTCTTGCGAGCCTGTGGGATCACAACCATATTCACAGGAACATGTGACTGAATCCCAATAGCCACCGTTGCTGATACAGACCCACTCATCCGTCGAGCTACAACCGCAGGTGGCGCAGTTGACACTCTGTCCGCATCCGTAGACCTGCACGCAGGCGCCGTCAAAGCATTCCCAGTGAGGATCTGTGTCGCCGGGATTGACGCAACAGGAGTTCTGGGGTAACGCCACTGCTGACGGCGCAAGGTTGGAGGTTGATGCGGTTAACTGTTTGTTGACTTCGATCCCCGCTTCAGCCGGTGCGGCATGGGCCAACCAGATCACAAGCGTTATCAGTACTAACAGTAATCCTGCTCTCTTCATGGTTGCGTCTCCTCGACGGGCTACTTTCGACGTTATGCCTTTATGCGGTTAAGTACTTCGGTCTCACGTTCACCTTTTAAGAGTCCTACCCACGACTGCTTCACGGTTCCCGACTTATCAACAATCACGAGTGTGGGCGTGCCTCTTACTCCGATTGAATCTAGAGTTGCCTGCTTCACTTCGTTAACAGCTACGCCCAGACCATCGAGGTACTTCTTGCCCGCCTCTGTGTCTTGCGGAAAAACAGCGACGACCCTGACGCCTTGTCGTTTCGCAGTTTCGGCAGCCAATTGCTTGTAGAAGGGAGCGCTCTCGGTGCAGTACTTACATTTATCGGAGAGCGCCAGGACGACAGTTTCTTCACTGTCAGCCCAGTTGATTCCAGGTACTGACAGTTGTGTTCCCTGGGCCGGTCCGTTCGGCAGCTCGCGCGCGTTCGACGCAGGCCTGTCCGCTGGTGCTGGTGGCCTGCCGGTGATTGTCACGGGCGGCCTTAACAAATAATTTTTTACCAGGACCGTGGCACCGGTTAATGCGACCAAAATGATCGAAATATTGGTGGCTATTTCTACAGCTTTGGTGAACTTGTTTGTGGTTGTATTCATCATGCGGTGAAGTTAAGACTAGACACTGATGAAGACAACAAGATTCCCTTGCTGCAAGTGGCTATCAATTGCTCGATGTGGCTAACGGTTGCTCAATGTGGCTATCGCGATTGAATTTTCGCGTTGGACCAGCGCGAGATGCTCGGCGGGAATGTCTGTTTCCTGGGTGTAGCAGCGAAAGTGTGAGGGTGAGTTGCCGAATGTTCGTTTGAATTGATGAGTGAAGTAGCTGTCGCTGGAAATACCGACGGCGGCCCTGGCTTCTTTGACCGTGAGGTTGCTGGTGGTCAGCAGCTGTTTCGCTTTTCGCAGCCTGAGCGACTGGAGATAAACGGTAGGCGTCACGCCCACCTCCGCCTTAAACTTATGGCGCAAGCGCGAAGCGGATAGACCGGTGACGCGGGCCATATAGGCCAGCGACAGTGGGAGGTGCGGGTGCTCCTCGAGATGAGAAATGAGGCGCCGAATTCTTATATCCATTAATCAGTGTGTTGCAGTCCTGGTGGAGACTGCGACCGTGGCAATGCGAACACTAGAGGATAAGTGGGAAGGAACTGAGAATTTGTCCCCAAGACGACATGTTTTAAAAAAATAATAATTGCCGGTCAGGCGGCGAGGAAACATCCCAGCTCTTCAGTAACGAGGCGATAACATTCGCAACTGATTTGTTCTAAAGCAGAGCGATTCAGAATCCGAATGCGGCCGTGGTGGTATTGAATAATTCCTGCTCGTTTCAAGGTAGCGGCCGCTTTCGTCACGTTCGTTCGCTTCGCACCCAGCATGTTGGCTAACCTTTCCTGGGTGAGAGTCAGCACTTCCGATTTGACTTTGTCCTGGCCGATCAATAACCAGCAACTCAGTCTCTGTTCTACCGTGTGGAAACGATTGCACGCGGCGGTTCGCGAAATTTGGGAAATGAGACAGTGGATGTAGCGCAACAAAATATCCCGCAGCGGTCCGTCTCGGCCAAATTCGTTGACAAAAACATCGGCTCTAACCCGCATCGCCCTTCCCGGGATTTGTACCATTACCTGATACGGCGCCTTGTCAGTTTTGAGCACAACCGCCGCTCCCACGACGCCTTCTTCGCTTACCATCGCGACCTGTGTGGAGGAACCATTTTCAGTGGTGGCAAGTAGCGATACCATGCCGCTCGTAATAAAAAACACCGACGTAATCGGCTCTCCGAGATCGTAAAGTATTCGATCTCTTTCAAGCTGAACCTGTTGCAGATTGGAGAACAGGAGCTGATAGCTCTGCCGCGGCAAAGCACGCAGAATGTGATTACGCATCAATAACGGCGGGTCGGAAGAGGACGACATATCCGTTGCGCTCCCCTGGTGAGCAGTGTTTGTGTGCGAGGGCTGATTGGATTCTATACAAGACGTTCGGGAAGGGTCAATTTATTCCCTGCTGCAAGTAGTGGCCTAATCTCCGCCGAGTCGGCACAGTACCGCGCTCGGTACTGTGCCGACTCGGCAGAGGTTGTTGCTACACGCTAATCGGACCAGCGCTCAACTGGCAGCCTAAGATCTCCTATTTACGGCACCAGTCTCAGCAGCCACTGCTGGTTAGCGATGCCGACGTAATCCCACTGATGTATTGGGGTGAGGTCAGCAGTAGACCCGCCCGCCACGTCCAGCGCCTTGCCGCTGTGGCGCGCCATGATCCGCACGTACCCGCCGCCGATGTCGATGATTGCCCACTGCTGTGCAGCGGTGCCGTTCTCGTCCCACTGCCAGACAGGTGTGCCGTTATCGAGCCCGCCCCCTTGCACGTCGAGCACCTTGCCGCTATGGCGTGCTACGATTTTGTAGTAGCCGTCGCCAACGGGGATAACTTGCCATTGCTGGTTGGTCCAACCACCGCAGCCAAATTGTATGACCCTTGCGCCGGAGTCCATCGACTCCCCTTCGACATCCAGACACTTACCCGAGTGCCTGGCGACGATCTCGTAGTACGTAGTTTGTGTTGGACACGATATGGTTCTGGGGCTTGCGCTGAGCTCTGTTGTGCCTGACTCGAATCTCACCCTGAGTGTGTGCGGCAATCCATCCTTAAATTGCTGTGGAGTTGCTATCGCAAACCCGTGTTTCCCGTTGTCTCCGAGGTAGGCGCCCACGTCGCTTCTAAGATCGCTCGCTAAAAGCGTGGTGACAGGGGTGTCGCCATCATAGATGCCTACTGTTATCGAAGTATTCAGCCTGTTACGATCCGCGGCCCAACCGATGATCGAGTCACAGTCCGCAACGTCTACCCATCCTTCATAAAGAGTGGCATCGTCGTTGACGATAGTACCGGTGCCCTGACCATCAGCCAGCGTGGCATTAATCTCAGCAAAGATATTGACGAAAAAGAATTCATTTGTTTCGACTGCTGTGTCGCCAACGACTGGTATCGGGATCTGCTGGCTGGTTTGTAAAGGAGCAAAAGTGACGATGCCACTGGCGGCAATGTAATCGCTGGGACTGATAGCTGTGCCGTTCGCAGTCGCATAGCTAACACTGATCGATTGCGCACTCGCGTTCGAGAGCGTCACAGTGAACACTGCCGAGGTATTCCCACTGTTGCCCTCGTTCACCGTAACATCGTTGATCGAAATTGATGGTTGGGGATCGTCATTGAGGATAGTACCAACACCCTGACCATCAGCTATCGTGGCATTGACAGGGTTCGAGAGATTGACGAAGAAGGTTTCCTGCGCTTCGAACACTGTGTCGCCTATGACCTGGATCGGGAGCAGCTGGCTGGTTTCTCCAGGGGTGAAAGTGAGTGTGCCACTGGCGCCAACATAATCGCTGGGACTACTGGCCGTGCCGTTCGCAGTCGCATAGTTGACGCTGATCGTCTGATAACTCGCGTTTGAGAACGTTACATTGAACACGACCGACGTGGTGCCACTGCCTTCATTCACCGTAACATCATTGATCGAAATTGATGGTTGGGGATCGTCGTTGAGGATAGTACCGACACCCTGACCATCAGCTAGCGTGGCATTGACAGGGTTCGAGAGAGTGACGATGAAGGTTTCATCTGGTTCGAATACGTGGTCGCCCAGGACCTGGATCGGGAGCGGCTGGCTGATTTGTCCAGGGGTGAAAGTGAGTGTGCCACTGGCGCCAACATAATCGCTCGGACCGTTGGCCGTGCCGTTCGCCGTCACATAATTAACTCTGATCGATTGCGTACTCGCGCTCGAGAGCGTCACAGTGAAGACCGCCGACGTAGTGCCACTGTTGCCTTCACTCACCCTGACGTCGTTGATCGAAACGGTAGGTATGACCGCCGCACCAGTGTACTTGCCGGCACGATCCCAAAGGGCGCGTCCATTGACCAACGAAAACGCCATGCCGTTTAGTGTTCGTCCCTCTAATCCCACCAGACTTGCCGGTACCTCCAATCGCACCCACTGTCCGGTGGGTGGCAGGGTTCCCATGTTGCGACGGCTGATTGTGCCGTCAACACCCCAGGGGAATTGGTTCGCACCCCAGTAAGCGCGGTGCTCCCACATGCCATCGTTGAATTGCAGCATCACTGCTGTGGGTGGGTTCGCCGGATCGAGATAGACGTGCGCTATCAAAGTGTCTCCAGCATTTACTGTTAACGTTTGTGTGGCATTGAAGAAGTAATGTTGATGTACGCCGGGGACGATATCTGACGTATGGGCCAGCGTGCCTGAAAGCGGCGACGGATTGATACTTGTCCAGTTCCAACCTTCGGAGCTGCCCGCAGGAGTAGCACCGGCAGGTAAAGCATCATCGACCCAGACAACGTCCGAAATCGGTGGTAGTGCATCGTCATTGAGAATACTACCGACGCCCTGACTGTCAGCTAGCGTTGCATTAAAAGGATTCGAGAGATTGACAAGGAAGTTTTCATTTGACTCGACTGCGGTATCCCCAACGACCTGGATCGTGATCGGCTTGCTGGTTTGGCCAGGAGTGAAAGTGACTGTGCCACTGGCGCTCACGTAATCGCTTGAGCTGGTGGCACTGTTGCTCGCAGTCACATAGTTAACACTGATCGTCTGACTACTAGCACTCGAGAGCGTCACATTGAACGCCGCCGACGTAGTCCCGCTGTTACCTTCATTCACGGTAGCGTCGCTGATCGAAATCGTTGGTTGAACCGGCGCCGCTCCAGCGTACTTGCCGGCGTGATCCCAGGTCGCCCGTCCATTGAACAATGAAAACCCCATACCAGTCAGCGTTCGCCCTTCCAATCCCACCAGACTTGCGGGTACCTCCAAACGCACCCATTGCCCGGTAGGTGGCAATGCTCCCATGGGGCGACGGCTGACTGTGCCGTTAACACCCCCGCCGAGCTGGTCCGCACCCCAGTAGGCCCGATGCTCCCACGTGTCGTCAGCCCATTGCAGCATTACTTCCGTGGGTGGGTTCGCTGGATCCAGATAGATGTGAGCTACCAAAGTGTCGCCAGCGTTGACGGTAAGGGTTTGGCTGGCGCTTAAGAAGAAATGTTGATGTACGCCAGCCACGTTCTCTGACGTATGGGCCAGCGTGCCCGAAAGCGGCAAGGGATTGAAACAGGTCCAGTTCCAACCCTCGAATGTACCGTTAGTAGTAGCGCCTGCGGGTATTGCATCTTCAACCCAGACGACGTCGTCCGGAGCGGCAGCATTTTCCCAAGCCTCAATCTCAACTATGCGGCTCCAGTTTGAATCCGGTGTGGTGTAATTGACTCCCTTGTGGACTGCCACACGAATCGCATTGGTAGTGATCGGAGAAAACCGAAACTGGCGTCGGATCTTATCGTTGTTCGTCACCTTTCCACCCGGCACGTTTCGCCAAACGCCTCCTGATAGATACTGCACGTCGTAATCTGTAATTCCATAGCCACCACTGTCGTCGGCCGTCGTGAAGGTTTCGAAGATTGTCGGGTCGTCGGGGTTGGTGCTGAATTCATCTCGCAACGTATACACGTCGATCTCGTTGATGCGACGTGTTTGTCCACCCGCAAAATCAATGCGTACCCAGTCAATTGAATAGTCATTCTCCGTGGCATCCCTCCACCCACTTCCGAAACCACCGCGACCCCAGTTAAACCCCGTGCGGTCACCATCATTGACAGCGCTCACCGGGAAGTTGGTATCAACCGTTGAAGATGCGGAAGCTACCGCTCCATTAGCAGCGGCCGCTAAATTGAAACCGGCGGTTCGTCCGTATGCCTCTATCTCGACGATACGGCTGTAGTTGGTTGCGGTCGTCGTGAATCGTGTCGCGCCATGGACCTGAACGCGTACTCTGCTGGCCCAAACTTCCGGAAATGTGAACTGGCGCCACACCTTGTTGTTGTCTCGCACCAAACCACCCGGGACGGTCACCCACATCCATCCGTTCCAATATTGCACTTCGAATTCGGTTATGCCGTATCCGCTGTTCTCACAGGTGCTGAAGGTTTCGGTTAGTGTCGGCGGGGTTTGATTGTCTTGAAAACTATCGCGAAGCGTGAAGACATTTATCTGACTCACGAATTTGAAAGCCGGAAAGTTGATTTGAACGATGTCGCTGGAAAAATCACCGTGGGTGTTGTCGTTCCAGCCTCCGCCGTTGCCCCAATTCATAGCTTTGCGATCGCCGTTGTTGACCGCTGCTACTGGATAGTTTCCACTAAAGTGAACAGAGGATGCGGACGCTACTGCGCCGTTTGACGATAATGCAACGTTGACTGATGAAGGAGACTGCATTACGTGGAAAGCTCGCTTTGCGTTAGTGTTGAAAGTAAGCGTAAGCAAACCGAGAATGACAATGGTCAAAGCGCAGGTGGCTGTTAAATAGCGGATTGGCATCACGTACCTCTTTCTTAATGCGGAGAAAACTTTCTTTACTCAAAGGAGGAGTCGACTTATAATTTGCACCCCGAATTCCAGCTCCTTGATTTCATTTAACTACCCAGGTCCCGACAACCTCATCAACCTTATGTGACAAGTATTCCGGGAGTCCTCATGAAAGTCCTTAGAAACCTCCAAAGGAAATCCAAAAGAATCCCAAAGACCTCTGCTTCAACCGTTAGTGCTCAGGCAACAAACCGTATCTATCACTTTGGCCCTTTCTCGCTTAACGAGGCAGAGCAACAATTGCTGCGCAATGGCGAACCGGTTCGGTTGGTGCCGAAAGCATTCGATGTCTTGCGCGTGTTAATTCAGAACCAGGGTTGCCTGGTTACGAAAGAAAGACTGCTGAAAGAAGTCTGGGCCGAGGCGTTTGTCGAAGAGGCTAATCTGAGCGTGAATGTAGCGACCTTAAGAAAGGCACTCGATGAAACTGATGAATGGCGGTGCATCGAAACTGTTCCAAAACGCGGCTACCGGTTTGTCGCGCCCGTGTCGGAAGTTAAGAACGAAAGCGCGAGAGGACGAGAAGAATCTCGTCTCAGCGATCATCAAAGTGACGACAAGCGAACTGAGGTTCTCAACTCCATAGCTGTACTGCCATTTAAGAATGAAGGTTGTGGTTCGGCCGGAGAATATCTTTCCGCAGGGTTGATGGAAAGCATCACCAATCGTCTCTCGCGATTGCGAGGTTTACAAGTGATGGCTCGACACACGGTGTACTCTTGTAACCAGGCCAACATGGATCCACGCAAACTTGGACACAAGCTGGGTGTTCGCTCGGTATTGGCGGGAAGAATTCTTGGCTTAGGTGAGGAGCTAATTATCAGAACGGAACTAGTTGATGTAATAAAGGGATGGCAGCTTTGGGGCGAGCAGTACCAGACAAAGATTTCGGATATTTTGATTGTTCAGGAAGAACTCGCTACAGAAATTTCCGAAAAATTGAAAATCAGATTGTCTGTAGACCGTGAAAGGCTCGTATCAATGAGCATGGACAGACAACTCCGAACCAGTTGGTCCTAGCACATTTCCGGCGGAGTAGAAAGAATAAAGGGCTTTGAGTAGTGCCCTAATTTCAGATTTCTCTGCGATCCTCTGCGTATCTCTGCGTTGAAATGGCTCTTTAACGCAGAGAACGCAAAGATACACAGAGAACCGCAGAGATAGCTTTAATTTAGGGCACCACCGGGCTTTGCAACCAACGGTTGATCGCTATCAGAGCCCTGGGCTTTCTATTCAGTTTCGCAGAGGCTTTTTATATAGTTGCCACATAATTCCAGATTTGTGTTGACAAATAGAATTGTCGGGAGCACATTCAAAAGCCGTCTCTTACAGCCCGCAAGACCTACTTTCTCACTGCTAGGAGGTCCCATGACCAATTCAGAGTTACCCGTCGCGGATCAGAACTTTTCTCCTGAAGAACTGCTGGAACACTTGGGCCACATAATCCACAATGCCGAACCAGTCGAGGTAGGCGGACCGCTGTACGCTAGAAAAGTAAATTTTCTCCGCTTGGCCAAAGAGTGGATAAAGAAGAATTACAACGAAATCAGAGAGACTATTTGTCAGTCTGATTACCGTTCTTACATGAACCATCCCGTCAACGATTTGATCCTTTACGTCATTGGATTACTAGAGCCCGTTTTCTCCGGCAGCATCGCCATTGCGCTTGCTTACTATCTTTGCAAAGTTGGCCTGAACTCCATCTGTGAGAAAACCGTCGATGAATTCTTCCAGAGCTAATACCCTTCTATGAAAGCGTTAGGCGATGCAGGACAACGCGTACAAAGAGGCGCTGCTACAAGCTGAAAGGATATATGGCGTCACCGAGCCGGCCTCGTGGTTCATTAGAATCCATGATGAGGTTGACCTAAAGGAAATCCAGACCTACGAATGGCTCCGCGCCCGCAAGCCTAGAGGCCTAGCCGCCAACGACTCATACGAAGAATCCGCAGGTGCGATCGTTGTCGAAATGGAACAGGAACACTTCGATATACGCCTATCGACCTACCTGCACGAGTATTGCCATTTCTTACAGTTGACCAGTTCGCCATATCATTTTTATCTGAACACGGTTCAGCAATATCAATCTTCTTTAGTTATTCGCTTATGTAGGGAACTGGCTCATTCGGAAATTGAACTACCGTTACGAGAGTTTATTAGAACACGAGCAATCGATAGTACGGCATTTCAAGTATTAATGAAGAAATACGTTGAACCGTGGGAAAGGTGCGAAAAGTTAATACGCTTTCTCGAGTACGGTGAATACGTCGAAACTAACGAGCCTCTCAAGCCAATAGAGTTGTATTCTGAAGTCAACGAGCTGCTACTGGAGTTTAATCACCAGCTACGGGAGCTTTCTCCAATTAATACTATCATCAGGAAGCTACTATCTTCATTTTTGCGTGGCAATCAACTCACCTTTGATGCAGTTCGGCCTTTGATTTCTTATCAGCCTGGATTAAGGAAAGAATCCCAGAAGCAACCACCAACCATCTCTGTTGAAGAAAACAGCAATAGAATCGGCTTTGGCGGAAGAGCCATTTCAGAAGGTGCTGCCGCATCCGCTCAGTTCTTTTATATTGCCGCGCGCCAATCGTGGACGATCCAATCCCTTAACACCATTAACGCCTTGGCGCTTGACGAATACACTACGGCACTGGATGCCGCATCAGAATATGAGGGGTTTAATCGTCTTGGTCGTTATTCCAAATTCTTCGCCTTTTACACACTCTGCGACTTAGCTCTGCAAACACCCCTGCATCCCGTTTATTCAGATATGGTTTGCCCGGAGTTGCGTTGGAACTGGCCCGATTATCATCCTGGTCACAGATTTTGCGGTGCGTTGAATAAAATCGATTGGAACAGTGTTCCGCAGGTTTCACAGGAGGAGTTTGAGGGACTCTGGAGTGAAGATTCACGGCAATCAGCAGTTCATAGCCTGGGTGCCAAACTCGAACGTTTTTCAAATCAAGTGTGTGAATCGTTAGGCTGGCCTAAGCCATCCGATATGGCAAAGAGCGCGAGCAATCTTGCGTCACGAGGAGATGATTTCATTACCAAACTGCGAGTGAAGGCCAATAAGCTGCGCATCGAATGTCCGGGTCTTTTGATGATACCGCTGAGTTCCCAGGTTCATGCGGCACTGCCACCGATTGGGATATTCGCGGGGAAGGAGTTCCGCGGTAATCTTATGGACAATGCCTCGGCGAGCCTCAACGCTCTAATAAGTAACTACTTGCTAAACACCTTCTCCAGACAAATTATGAGTAAGTCTTCTGTGATTTTCTACCGCCAGGATTCGATAGTCTATACCTGGCTTCTCTCCGCAGAACTGATCGAAAAATTCAAGAGCTTGTTCAGTAAAATTTTTTGGATTGCTCCGGACAAGGTTGAAAGGAATAATGATCAAAGGAACGGCTGAACGACTCAAGCTGTTGGGTACGTTCTTATCCTTCTCGGATATCGAGATCAATAATCTCGTAAACCAGGTAACCGCGAGATTGAACGAGCAGCGATTGATTAGAAGGAAGGGTGAATCGTTCTTGCGGCAACTTATTAAAGTCGCGAATGGGTCGCAGCAAGAGAACCCAGAGGCGCTTGCGTTCAGCAAATTACTTACGAAACATGGAAGAATCAGCGATGCATATCTGGGAGACAGTGATGAACAATTGTTGATTTATATCGTCTGCAATCAATACCGCTTCTTCAAACGGGAACTAAATACCTTTTCGATTCTGGAAAACATAGCGAGTGTATACCCGTTCAAATTGGTATGCGTGGAGGGTTCCGAAGGTGTAACAAAGGGCGGCAGCTTGAAAGCGTTTCCCTTCAAAGATATAAGAGAAAACGTTGCCTTCGATCATTTAAGAAGGAATGAGCTGACAGGAGAAGAATGCTTCTGCTTGGCATCAGATCATGTATTTCTTCTTCAGGGCGTAGACAATCTGTATTACCGTGAAAAGCTAAAAGAGAAGAATGCAATCGCCGGAGAGATAAATCGTCTTCGCTCCAAAATAATGCTCAAGACTTGTCTTGAAAAAATGGACGAAATGGATGAGAGGGTAGGTATTTTTATTACCACTAACTTCCACAAGTACGAACTGACGCCCATTTTAAGAGAGGTACGGAAGTCTTACGTTGTCATAGAACCTGATACATTTGATAACAGCCTGGAGCGCAAATATAAACTCGACAGCTCTTTCACTGAGATAAAAGGCTCTTTTTCGGACGATGCTCAAGGAAACGCGACCGACAATAAACTCGCGAATCAAAAATCGTTGGATGATATCTTCGACGCCTGACTTAACCTCCCCACTACTTAGAAGAATCCGAGGCACCAGAGCGCCAGCGTACAATTGGCGCACCGCCTTCAAAATCATAGAAGCGCAGGTCGGCGGAGGTCATCATCTTCGTCAGCATGATGATCTGGCCTGCATGCATTGAGAAGTGTTCCGTCACGTGGAAGACGGCTTCGAGGATGTCGACGTCGTTGCCCTGGATTTTGCGAAACTCGAGCAAGGTTGAGGGGTCGACAGATTGAAGGGTTTTGTGTACGTCGGAGAGCGTCGAGTGGAGCAGGGCTACGAGTTCGTCGCGCGGGATCACGTCGCGCTGTTCAAATTCTGAATCGCGGTTGCGGTTGTCAGGCGCGGAGCCGACGCCACAGACGATCCACTGTTTGGCGTTGCCGCAGAGGTGCAGGATCAAGTTGCCGATACTGTTCGACTCTTCGTTCGCACGCCACCAGATCTGCTCGTCGCTCAGGTTTTCGAGACAGCGCTCGATCTTGGGTAAGTAATCGCCCAGCATGAATTCCGACGCGCGGGCGAGGAAGGCCCGTGCGATCGCGTGTTCGTCTGTTTTAGTTACATTCTGCATATTGGGAATCAAACGTCCTCGTCTGTCACTTCAGGGCGCCGCTTGTGTTTGGCCTTTCGACCTGCCGGGCGCGCAACTTCATCCGGTTTGGCGCGCGAGATCGGATGACCGGGAGGCGCGGCAGGCTTCCGAATGCTATCGAACACAGGACGCGCCGGCTGACGTTTTCCTTTTCGTGGAGTACTCCTTCTAACCATCACTCAGCCTCCACTCAGTTGTTTGGATCACTCGCGATGCTAGCGCCGCAGGAAATGCAGTGTCAATGAGTAAAAAGAACCACGGCGCGAGATGGCTGGTGCCGTCTCGCGCCGTGGTTTCCTTCCGGCGTTCTAAGTGAAATTGGTTAGGCTTCGCTTCCCCGCGGCGTCTTGGAAAGCATTCTCAACGCATTCGTCGTCTCAACGCGGCGTTTCTGTTGAAACTCGGTAACCCAATTGGTCACGGTCTCCACCATGTCGCGCGCCGTATCACGTGCGGAAGCTGCTTTTGCCTTAACGATCGGACGGGTTTTCTCGCCCTTTTTAACGATTTTGATTGTTTTCTTCTCAGACATTGCTAAATTTCGAGTTTCGTTTGAATCTGAATGTATCCAACGAATTTCTCGCCACACAGTTCCCAAAATTAGTAAAGCTAGAACGCTGGACTGCGATTACGCTTGCAAAGAAGAGGCCACATCAGCTAACGCGTGCGCCACAAGAAAAAAGGGCCACTTCCAGTGAAAAATTTTTTCGCGACGACTCAATCGGTGTAACAACGATCGCAAACCGTACACACGAGGACAGAATTACGGTGAGAGTGGCTCCGATTTCGATACGAGTGCGGCATGTTTCTGCTCCATGTCGATTTCCCAGATGATTTTGTGTGTGCGGTAAACCATCAGAACGAGGCCAATTGCCCCACCGATGTTCACGTATTTCAACCCGTTGATCATCTGGCGTGTGCCGTAGTGCACGAGCAGGGCGTTGATGACGATGAGCGCGAGGCGAAACTCCGTCGGACCGAGCTTCAGGTAACTGATTTTGAAACGGTCGGTAGTGGAAAACGCCAGGAAGGTACTCACTTCATAACCGGAACAAATCGCAAGAAGGATCAGAACCTGCAAATGCGATCGTTCAGGAAGAATGAACGCATAACCGATAATGACCGAACAGAGAAAGAAATAATCGAGCAGGTGATCCATGTAATAGCCCCACCTGACCAGGCCGGTGCCGCGATACTTGCCGACTTTGCCGTCGTAATGATCGGTAACGTATTGCATCGCGATCATCGCCGACACTCCCCAAAGCCAGCGCAGGTCGCGCGCTGCCCAGTAAGAGAACAGCAGGATCAGCGACGACCAAACAACTGTCAGCATGGTCAGGTGGTACGTCTCCAGCCAGGGAGGAATGCGCGGGAGCACGCGTGGGGCGAGTCGACGCTCAAAGGGGGTCAGAAACGAAGTATTGGATTTGCTCGCGCCGGCGAATTGCTGAGTGTCCATCATGCGCTGTGCGACATTGCAACGCACACGCCATCATTTTTCGGGCGATTTTCTGACCTCAGACTGAATTCTTTGGATTTGATTCCGACGACTGTCGGTTTTTTGTTTGATCTGCTAAATGAAAACCACTGACTGTGAACTCGGGATCTCAAACCTTCGGCGACACCGTGCATTCCGGCACGCCAGCATGTCGTCAATCCTGACGAGATAGTCACGCGATTTCTGAAAGCGCGCGCGATCCTGTTCGTTTGCCCCACGCGGCAACTGTGGCTTCTTCGTCCGCTTTAGCCAGCGCACATCGTATTCAGCGCGCTCGCGGCAATGAGGACAGCTATACGTCGCTTTTTTTACTTCTTCCTTCTCGTTGAAGAAATCGCGTTCGTTCATATTTGCGCACCCTGACTTTCACACAGTTCACGCAGGTATCGAAAACTGTAAATTCCCGTTTCGTGACCGTCGCTCCAGCGAAAGTTGAGCGCATAACGCCCGACGATGCTGATGTCGCGGATTTCAATCTTCTCAGAAATGCTATCGGGCTTCAACACGCGTTCACCCGTCCATTCGTTGACGCATTGCGCGCAGGGACACGAGCGTCTCAAGTCAACCGCGCGATAGGTACAGCGCCGTTCGTCGCCCCACATGATGCTGACGCTGAAATCGTCGTCGTGTTTGATTTCTCTCGGCTCAATCGCCGGACCGCGTAATTCCATAGCCGGGATTAACTATTCGACTCGAGCGCTTTCTTCACGTCGGCCGCTGTCACATCGAAATGCGACGCATTCCAGACCGCTTTGCCATCACGCAGGATAATGACCTGCGGCGTTTCGTGACGAATGCCGGTCCGGTTAGCGAGCTCGCGCGAAACATCACGCGCCGACTGCACTTCGAGAATGTTGACGTTATCGACCTTCTCCATCTCGCGATACGCGCGCGCGCTAATCGAGCACGCGTTGCTGTGCTTAAAGACGATGACGGGTTTTTTCGACGAGTCTGTCAAAAGATTGTCGAGTGTCGCCTGGTCATCGATTCTGAAAAAGCTGTTTCCCATAACTCGTTTCCTCTGTGATGTTCGTGCTGACGTTATAAGAATGGCAGAATTCCCTATTGACGAGCAAACAGAATCAGCTTATTGTGCGTGACGCTAACGAGAAAGCTTGGGCTGTCCTCAAAGCCTGGCCTAACTTACCGACGAGCCTCACGAGTCTCTGAACAAGATTCTCCTGCTTTCTCACGTACGACCGCGTGTGGACCACGTGTGTCCAAAACCTCAACCAAGGAGAATGTGTATGTTTATTAAGCCGGATTTTCGTCTGAGAAGACGAATCCCTTTTAACCTCATCTGCGCTGTATTGATCTTTGTGGCAGCGTCTCAGGCCGCGAAGGCGGACGAGCTGGCAGTCTGGAATTTCAACGATTCAAATCTGAATGTGGACCACGGAAGTGGGACGCTCACAACGACGATCAACCCCGCGAACGTCTCGTTTGCGGCCGGAACCACCAACAACGCGCGACCAGGAGACATAGCCGGGCAGGCGTTGTCACTTCAAGGTGGAACCGGTACGGCGAACAACGGACGAAATATCACGTTCAATGTCAGCACGCTCGGTTTTTCGAATATCGTCGTGAGTTTTGCGACGCAGGGGACCAGCACTGGATTTAACAGTAATCAGTTCCAGTACAGCCTCGACGGAATCTCGTTTATCAATTTCGGCTCGCCATTTACACCCGCGACAACGTTTGGTGCTGTGCCAATCGTGTTCAGTCTGGCCGCGATTGCGGGATTGAACAATAACCCTAACGCGGCGTTCCGAATCGTTTTCAATGGCGCAACGTCGTCGACGGGTAATAATCGTATCGACAACATCGTCGTCGAAGGGACGACGATCGACACCGCCGCGGTTCCGGAGCCAACGAGTGTGTTGCTGCTGTTGAGCGGGTTGGGTGGGATTTACAAGATCAAACGAAGAAAGAAGATGGTCGAGGAACGGGCGGCCACAGAGGGCCGCCCCTACAGTTGTGCGTCATCGGATGCGTCCAATGATGTGGCGTGATCAATCACCAATGTTGCCCATCGGGCGCCGCCAATGATGTGGCGTGATCAACCACAAATGTTGCCCATCGGGCGCCACCAATGATGTGGCGTGATCAACACAAATGTTGCCATCGGGCGCCGCCAATGATGTGGCGTGATCAACTACAACTGTAGGGGTGGCCCTCCGTGGCCACCCGTTACGGAATTAATTCCAATCGCCGACGAGTACGAACGGCGCCCAGTAAAACGGCGCGCTGTAACGCTTGCCGGAGATCATTGCCAACTGCGCGTCACGGAGCGCGCTAGAGGAGGTGGTGCCTTCGCCTGTCGTTAAAAGCCGTTTGTAGAAGTCGGTCATTAGATCGGCGGTAGACTTGTCTGCAACCGACCAGAGACTGACGCCGACTGTCGGCGCACCGGCATACATGAACGCGCGTGTGAGTCCTATCACACCTTCGCCACGCTTCTCTTTGCCGAGGCCTGTTTCGCAGGCTGAAAGCATTACGAGCGGCGAGCCCAGGCGCAGGTTGAAGACTTCGTCAGTGCGTACAAAACCGTCGTGTGTCTTGTTGCCGACAAGCGACAGGACCACGCCAGTGAACTGCGGGCGCTCGGCATTCAGTAGACCGTGCGTGGCAACGTGAATGATCCGGTACTTCGTGACATCACGCGTGCCGAGGTTGTCTTCGTTTGCGTCGAGGTCGAGCCAGACGTCTGCCTGCCCGCCCGAGGCTTTGACGAGTTTGGAGATCTGGTCGGCTTCCGTGCGCGTGCCGTTCAGTCGTGCAAGCGGCAATCCTTCCATCTGCGCCGGCGGCGCAGGTGGAGCGGATCCGCTGACATCTGTGAGCGCGCTCTGAATACCGAGGCCTCGTACTTCGGCGTCATTCGCGGGCGCGGCGGTACGCTTCTGTGCGCGAGCGTCGTTAGAGTTGAAGACCGGGTCAGCGATGATCAGCATCGCTTTGCTGGTGTTCTTCGTTCGCTGTTGCTTGATCGCACCGACGACCGAAGCTGACGGCGCGTAAATGATCTCGTTTGTCTTCACGAGGTATCCGAGCGAGGAAAAGTCACCGCCCTCCGGAGTCTTGAGCAGAACTTCGAAGGGAATGTAGTTGAGTGCGCCATCGGCCACTACCATCACGCGCTTTTCGCCAATCATTCCTGCGGCCGGCTCGAGCACGGCTTTGTAGAGCGCGTTGGCTGCGGTAATGAATGGAGCAACATCTTCCGGCGCTGTCGTCGCAATCCCGAGGCCGCGGTTTGCTTCGGCGACGTCGATGCCGACGATGCGGCGCTGGAGCTTCGACGGGATCAACTGCGCGCGCAGATCCATCGCCAGTTTTTCGATGTTGGCGCGTGGCTGTAACTTGAAGAGATTGACCGCGGTTTTGCTGACGGCGAACAGATACGAGTCGTCTGGTTGCAGAGCGTACTCAACCAGCACCGTTTTATCGTCGAGCACGTTTTGCTGAACTTCCGCCAGGGTCAACGGCTTGTTTGCTGTCAACGTTGCATAACGTGGACTCGCGGTACGGATCTGGTTCTCGATCTCTTCGAACTCGGCCTGTAACTTTTCGAGATCCGAGTCGAGCTCAGACGGTTTCTTTTTGATCTCCTCGTTCGAGATGTTTACTCCGGTGAGAATGTCGGCAATGTCCTGCTGGCGGTCGAGATTCTCCTGTTTTCGTTTCAGCAAGTCTGCCGGAACACCTTCGGTAATCGCAGCGTCAGTCTCGTTGAGCATATCGAGGAGCGAACGCGCGCGCGATTGCTCATTGATGCGAAACGCTTCACTCGCGTACTCGAGTGCTTTGCCGCTCAGTGGATCCGTTGCTGACGGACTCGTTAACTGCGCAAGAGCCGCATTCGCTGCGGCAGCTTCATCGAACACGTCTTTGATCGAAGCAAGAAACGTCGTGCGCGATTCGTCCGCACGCAAACTTCCCTGTCGTAACGTTTCGATCGTGCCGAGTGATTCGCGATAGTTGGCGACGGCCTGCTCGCGCAACGCAAGCGCCTTCTTCGGATCTTTTTCCTGCGACGCCTGAAACCAGAGACTCTTACCGAGTCCCCGTTGCGCAGGCCACATCAGATCGAGACGCTTGTCATCCTGCGCTCCTTTTTTCGCGTCGTTGTAAAACTTGGAAGCGTCTTTGAACTTTCCCTGCCTCAGCGCGACGTCGCCGAGGCTCGTGCGCGCAGCCGCGCGAAAACGTCGCACCTGTCCGAGCTTCGCAACGCCCGCAAGCGAGCTACCTGATGCTTCAAGCGCGTTACTGAAATGCTTTTTCGCTTCTTCCAGATCGTTGTCGGCGTAGGCGAGACGGCCCAGCCCCAGCTCGTAGCTCGAATAAACGATCGATACGCGATACTCTTCGAGCTCTTTCTTCGCTTCGAGCGCGACCGTCAGCGCGCTTGTCGGTGCAGACACCTCGACTTTTCCAGTCGAAATAGCGCCGGTGATCGCACTCAAGCCGCCAAATCTTCTGCCAACTTTCGAAGCCGCGCCTTCAGGTTTTTTGACAACCATCCGGCTGTAGGCCGCGCGCGAGTCTGCTGTTTTTCCTAAACGAAAATTGACGTCGCCGATCTTTGCGAGCATCAGGTTTGCGTTGTACTTGTCGTCGGCAATGCTGGCCGCAGCTGAAGCGGCAGTTGTGACAGCCGCCGGCGCCGCTGCCGAAGCGACACCCGACGTCACGGCATCCTGTTTTGGATCGCCGGCGAAAAACCCATCGAATGCTTTCTGATAGTGATCGAGCGCGATCTGATACTGACCTTGTCGCATGTAGAGATTGCCAAGCTCGTTGTGCGTGGCGGCCATGCCGCTGTTGTTCTTCGACGCAGTGTAAAGGTTGAGCGCATTCCGTAACTGAATGAGTGCTTTATCTGCCTGCCCGCGCTGCAACAGCCGCCGTCCCTCGCGCAAAGCGCTTCCGGCCGAATCGGCCTGCTGCGCGAACGCAGTCAATGGCGTAAACAATAGCGCCACAACCAACAAAAAATTAACCAACTTCTTAGTACAACTCATTTCACTTCCTTTCGAACTTTGGCCACAAAAGCACAAGGTCAGCCTCAAAAAATCACAAGATATTTTTTTGCTTTTGCGGGCTCATTTATGGATGAGATCGAGTGTGGCAACGAGTGTCGAGCGTGTTGACGAAGCCATCATCACCAGCGACGGCGGCGGATCTTCTTTCGACAGCCCTAACCCGCGCGCGGCAGCCTGCTCCTCGGACGCCGTCTGAGCACGGCCGAATTGCTTCGTCTTGTCAGTCTTGAGCGGCTCCTGCATTTCCTTCTGCACGCCTGCCCAAACTTCATCGCTCGGGCGCGTACAACGCTCCTTCGAATCTTTGCATAGTGCAATCAAATCGTCGTCGATGGGAATACCACTCAATGGTTCACGCGTAAAAACGAAGAACAAGCGTTCAGTGCCCGCGACCTGATCGAAAGCAAACCAGCGCAACCGCTCGTCAGCCGATGCAGTTGAAGGGATTTCGAACGGCACATGCGCCTGCAGATAGTTACCAGCCTCGTCGAGCTCAGCGTCCGGATAGATCATCGTCGCCGGGCCGTCGTCAGTCGTGTTGAAGATGTACAAATAACCGTCGCTATTGCTTTCCAACAACACGCGAACACGGTCACCTTTGCGAAAAACGTGGTCGGGATCGACACGCACTGCCAGACCGTTTGAGTCGCGCATAAACAACGTCACGCCGAGGCCGATACGACGGGCGTTGACAGGCGTTGGTGCCGTAGATCCTGTTGGCGCGGGTTTGTTCGGAGTTTTGTCAGGTTTGGCGGGCTGTTTTGGTCCCGGATTGTTTGAACCAGAACTACCCGAGCTGCTGCCGGTGGAGCCACCCGACGGCGGTTTTGGTTTTCTCCGGCTGGTCTTCGGGGCATTGCTGGAGCTCGCCGGCTTGTCCTTCGGCCGCGAGGTCAAAAACGCGCCACGCACGTCGTCATCATCCTGAACGAGCGGTGCGGCAGTGCCAATCACCAGCGCGCAAACACAAACGAGTCCGAACACCATTACACTCAATCGCATTACGAGTCTCCTTATCGTTGCCGGGTGCCGACGAGCGGCTAATTGTGCTGAATACGGATGTCGAAAACAATAGGATTGTTGGTTTGGTCAGCCACGGCTTTCACCCTCACGAAGGGCGCCCGCGCGTTTGATTCATCAAGCTCGGTTACGGGTGGCTTCGATTGATACCTGGAAATGAAGTCTTTCAACTCCGCCTGCTGTGCGGCGGTCAAAGCATTACCAGTCACAGGCTCGTTTAAGAATGACGGCGACGACAGCGGCGTCTTCGCAAAAATGACCGTGAAGCGGTCTGTGCCGGGGTTCGCGTCAAGCGTCAGACTGTTCACGTTCTCGTCATCATCCTTTGGAAAACTGAACTCGACGCCCTTGCTGACCTTGTTGCTGGTAACACCGGTTCCCGACGGCTTGTTCGTCAGAAAAGCGGTCGGCTGATTCTTGTCAGGACCTGGACCAACGATATACAGATAACCCTCTTCGGCGAAAGTGAAATAAAACTTGAAGTGCTGCCCGGAAGCGATCGGTACCAACGCTGCGACTCTCGTTTTTGGTTTACCTTTCGGCTCGAGCTCGAGAAAGTATCGACTAACCTCAACCGGAGTATTCGTCACACCGGTGGTATTAGCGTTGGTAGTATTTGTGGTCGTGCTGTTGGATTTCATCTTCCAAAACACGAAACCTCCGACACCGGCTACCAATAGAATCACAAATACAGCAGCCACGCCGATCAATAGTCCTGCCTTGCTCTTTGAAGCCGCCGGTCTTGCTGCCGGAATTGCAGGCGCGGGTTTTGTTGGCACATGCGGCACCGTAATGGTTTCAGCATGTTTCGCTGACTCGACAACGGTCGCCGCTACATCCGCTTTCGGCTGCGGTTTCGCGGGCTCGTAAACAGTCGCATCATGCGTACTCGCTGCTCGTCCCACGACCGGAGAAGTCGGTACCGCGTCGACAGTTAGTATCGTCGGCGCGTTTACGTCAGAACTCGTCTCGCGCTTTTCGCCGATGACGGTTTCGGTAAGCTGGGATGATTGCGCATCCGGCGCAGCAGATCCGCTCGGCGTTGAAAGACCCGCCCGCAATTCATTGGCGAGCGCACCTGCTGTCGGCTGTCGATCGCCACGGTCCTTCGCAGTCGCGCGCTCGATAGCTTGACTAAAACCACGTGGCACGTCAGGGACAGCTTCAACGAGTGGTTGCGGCCTTGTTTGCACATGCTCGCGTCGCAACTCATGCAACGTGTTACCGGCAAAGCAGCGCCGGCCTGCGATCATTTCGTAGAAGACGAGACCGAGACTATAGATATCAGCACGACCATCGATCTCACTGCTCTCATCGCGCGGGATCTCACCCCATTGTTCCGGCGACATGTAATAAGGCGTACCGAGCACCTGTCCGGCCATCGTGAGCGCGGTGTTGCCGCCGTTATCGCCGCCCGCGATCTCGCGCATCTTTGCGATACCGAGATCGAGCAGCTTAACGACCGGCTGGCCAGTTTCATCGGGCTTACCAATCATGATGTTCTCGGGTTTGAGATCGCGATGCACGACGCCCATCGTGTGG
>DASTTS010000121.1:0-15362 GCA_035760085.1 Pyrinomonadaceae bacterium | reverse complement strand
TCGCGAGGCTCACTCGACTTTATTTTCGGAGTCATGGTCCTGCCACGTTACAGGATTTTGTGTGGTGGTCGGGGTTGAGTACTGCCGATGCGAAACGTGGAATGGAATTGGTCGAGCGCAGTCTCGAGAAACAGACGATTGAAGAGACGGTTTATTGGAGCATTCGATCTGATGAAGCTCTCGGGCGTTTGTCGTCTGCGGCTCACCTGCTGCCGGTTTTCGACGAGTATTTCGTTGCGTATAAGGAGCGCGAAATTGTTTTTGCGCCACAAGATGGAAGGTCCTCATGGGATACGCTTGGTCCAGCAATTGTTATCAATGGAGTAGCAGCGGGCACATGGAAAAGGACAAACGATAAGAAGCCCATCGAATTGAAATTTACGAGGACTTTAAAGAAAACGGAACGAGCGGTCGTTACTCAGGCTGCTGCGCAGTACGCAGAATTCCTCGGATTAAATCGAGTTCAGGTCAGTGAAAATTTATTTCGGTGAGATCTCCCGGCGCAGATAGAAGAGCAGGTCAGTTGCGGGTGGTTCAAGGCCGAGTTGGCGAATCATTCCGACGATCTGACCGCGATGCATGGTGGCGTGATTTACCACGTGCTGCATTTGGTGCACCAGGATCATCGAGCTCGGATCGCCGCTGAGAAGTTTGAATGACAACTCGGCAGCGAGTTTCGATTCGTCCAACTGTGATACATACTGCGTCCGTTGATGGACGAGTCCGGTCCAACGATCTTTAAGCGTCGCGAGGTCATTGCACGACTCCGTAGACCAAAGCGTCCATGCCTCATCCTTCCTGGGCGAGCGCCCGTGCCAACGTTCCAGCCAGATCCACTCCGCACCCGCCATGTGCACCAGAGTTCCAAAGATCGATTTGTGACTTATGCCAACGTCGCGATGAAGACCTTCGTCTGGTAATTTCGCCGCCGCCTCCATTGCGAGATCGTTGGCCCACTCGGTGTAGGTGAACAGTTGTTGGATATCTGAGAGATTCATAGGCGAAATTCTTTACGAAGTTGCACTCAGCGTCAAGGCTTAGATTGGATTGTTTTTGATCCAGTCATAAGCCGCCCAGGAGAAGTCCGCGAACGATAAGTTATCAAAATCCCACCTCAAATCTTCACAATAAGCGGGAAGCTCAACTTGAAACACTTTGTACCGGCGATAAATTATCCGACCGCTTTGCGTCGTGACCGCTGATGGATTCAAATAAGGTCGTAGCCAATCCCTTACAATGGAAATAACGGCTTCGACACTGCCGTTGTGATTCGCAATATCTTGCCCGGCGATATCCGAGAGGAATGTCCGGTACCGGTCGCGCTCAGTATCGAGAATCAGTAACAGCTTGTCCTCTTGATCAGAAATACGATACCTCTTACATCCTAAATCCAAGCCGAGTTCAAAAGGCATATTAAATCTTGGGAGGCCATTTACCGGATCTAATTCTGTTCGACAGATATCGTGGATGCTGAATTTACAATTCTCAATCAACTCCAGAATCTTGTTGATTCTCGGCTGGCCTCCATCACTTACGTGCATGGCAGATCTGGGTTTTAAATTCAGATCACGAATTGCAAAGACTATGGCACGGGAAAGAGGTTCATAATCTTTATCAAAAGGACAGTTGATAAAAACACTTCGAGCGTAATCGTGAGGTGCCAGGATTTTGGACATGAGGACTCCAATCGCTTCTGGTTATTGTGAGGAATTGAACTAGCCGGCTGCTTTTGCCTGCTGTGCTTCTCGGGCGAGCCGTCGGCGAATAACAGCCTTCATTGCTTCGCGCATCAATTTACGGGGCACACTAGGTCGGAATTCGGGAGGTATAGGATTTTGTTTCACCTGAAGCGGACCCGACCATCCCTCCCATTTGCGCACGTGACCCTTTCGGTCGTAGATCGCTAAAAACCCTGATCGCTTCCTGGCCAATGCACGACCTTTTTTTATCGCCTCGGCCTGAGTGCGATGGATTGATTTTACATCGTAATTACCGTCTCGTAAGACCCATCCTGAATGGCGCAGAACAACATGGAGACAGAGTGCGTCCAGTTCATCGCGGGTTACCAGCCTGGGCGTTTCGTTTTTCTTTGTCTTTCGTGTGGTTGAGGATTTCATGTACGTAGTCTACACCACCCGGTCAAGAGCGTCAGCGCCAGTTCTTTACTCGCGACCACTCCGTTTGCAGGTTCCACTTCAAGCCCCTGCACAACAGAATCGGACGGTTCTCGTAGCGGTAGGCGTAAGGATTGTTGAGGGTAGCAGCAACAGTCACTGAGTCGAATTGCTCGCGGGCTTCGCGTTCGAGACCGCCGAGCAGGATCACGATGTCGCCGGTGTAGTTTCGTGGCCCCCAAAGAAAGTAGTTCTGGTGTCCGCTGATCGCTTTCGGCAGTCCATACTTCGGTCCGAAGAAATCGATTGCTGCGGCTTGCCCGTAGTTGCTGCCGAAGATAGCCGTGCGCTGCTGCTCCTCGGGCGTGAGTGAGTGATAGACGTTTGCGACAGCCGCAACCATTCCCGGCCACGGAAACTCATCGGCATAATACTGCGGCAACGACTCTCCGATAAAACTTCGCTCAGTCTTCGGCACTTCAAAAGGCAATCGAGACTGGTAACGCAAAAACGTTTCGATCGGTAACACAGGCAAGACGAGCGGCAGCAACGGTACAATCCCCAGCAGCAACCAGATGTAACAAGCAGGCTTCAGCAGCATCTGTAACTTCGGACGCCGCGCCGCGAGTAATCGTTCCGTCGCAACCGCACCGGCCGCAAACAACATCACGTAAGTTGACGCTGAGTAATAATCCTTTCCATGAGTGAGCATGAAGAACACGATTGTGATCACGAATGCGAAACCAAAACTGCGATAGCTCTTCGCCTCGCGCGAAAAGAGATAGAACAACAGGCCGCCAAACCAGAAAGGAAAACTTGTCGGAGTCATCATCAGGACTTGTTGCAATAGATACTTACCCGGCGGTAGGACCACGTCCTTTCCAGTAGTGCGGATATTTCTCATCAACTCGAGAAATGGCCAGTCGTGCTGAATGTTCCAGATGAGATTCGGCAGGAAGATCAAAAAAGCAATGGCGCCACCGGCAACGATCCACGGCGTAAACAAAATCCGGCGCTGGCTGCTGAAAAGCACTCCCGCGAGCAATGCGGACGCGAATATAATTAGCGAGTACTTGTTTAATAGTCCGACGCCCGCGATCGCGCCGAACGCGAGCCAGAGTTTTTTATTTCCGGTGTTGATGATACGCAGGACCACATACGCGAGGCCGCCCCAGAACAGCGGCTCAAACGCATTCATCGCAAACTGGTGATCGATAATCCACCACACGCCGGGTATTGCCGCTAGCACAGCGGCCAGGACCATGCCAAACCGCTGCGCACCAAGCTCGCGTGCAAACGCAGCCGTCAAGATGATGCGCGATGCTCCAGCCAGCGCAGGCCATAACAACAACGCGGGTAACGAAGTGCCAAACGTGTGCCTCGCGATCCAGCCGAGCACCGCGATCAGCGGTGGCTGATCGACATAACCGAATGCGAGATGCTCTGCGCAGGCGAGGTAATACAGCGCATCGCGAAAGTAGCCGTAACGAGTCGACGTAACCAGGTGTAACGCGAAGTAAACAGCCGCGATCACGTACACCCAGGGCCAAAGAGTTGAAGTATTTGGTCTACGGATCATAGAAACAACCGACGGCCGCAGATTTTATCCTACAAATATGACAGTATGTGTCATTAAATGTGAGTAAATCTCAGGCAATCAGATTCTTGGAGGAGCAGACATGCGCAAAGTCATTTTCGGCGGAGCCAATAGCCTGGACAACTTTATCGCACGCAAAGACGACGCGGTCGACTGGCTGCTTTGGAGTAAAGAAGTGCCGGAGATAATGAAAGAAATGTGGAAGACGATCGACACGATCTTGATGGGCCGCAAGACTTATGAAGTCGCACAACGTATGGGCGGCGGCGGTGGTGGTTTTTCGGGAGTGACGACTTACGTCTTCTCGCGCACGATCAAAAAACGAAAGAGCAAGAAGATCACTTTCGTCGACGAAGATGCGGCCGACTTTGTGCGGCGCTTGAAAGAAGCAGACGAAGGTCAAGACATTTGTGTGCTGGGCGGTGGCTTATTGGCGAAATCGTTGTTTGAAGCAGACTTGATCGACGAGATCGGATTCAACATTCATCCGGTGTTGCTCGGCTCAGGCATTCCTTTGTTTTATGAGATGTCGCGACAGATCGATCTGGAGTTGAAGGAGTGTAGGCAGTTGTCGACGGGATGCGTGCTCTTAACTTATAAGGTGAAGCATGTGTAATTCCATCGAAGTGAATTTACATACCTCAGAATCAACAACTTGACTTCATCGCTGGCCCATTTTCCGTGTAGTATAGACCACGTCCGAAGACGGCAAGGTCTAATGCAGAAGGATATTGCCAACCGAAAATCCGCGCGCTAACCTCGCCTCTTACGAAGATGAGCTAAATACCTCGCCTAAGCTGATGCCGGCGATACTCATATACGTGTGACAGTTTGTGGGTCAGTACCTAAGCAAGGTGAGAGCGGCAGCACGATTCTGAAGCCGAACTACCGCTCTCGGCAGAGCGCACAGGCAACACCCACAATTTGCCTCCGGGCATGCGCTCCGAATTGATCTCAGATGAAAAGGAGCAAATGTTGAATAAGGCACGAGGACAAACCGGATAGTGAGTTGCGCCCGATCAAATCGGGCGTTTCGGTTGTTCTCTAGGTCGGCGCGCAGTGTAAGTGAAAATACACATAAATACAAGAGCGCATCTTCGTCAGGAGTCATGGCCTGATGGGACGCTCGCGTCGAAACAAGCCGGTCAAGCTGAGCCACAAGTTATTGGCGATCAGAAAGCGTCTGCGAATGAGTCAGACCGAGATGGCCCGCGCACTTGAGTTGAAGGTGCATTATTCCGCAGTTTCGAATTACGAACTCGGAACACGCGAACCAGATCTGATCGTTGTGCTGCGTTATGCCCGACTTGCCGGCGTTCCGATGGAAATTTTGGTGGATGACAAGTTGAATCTGCCGGAGAGGTACGAACAGTTTTAGCCACAAAAATTTGTGATCTTATAGTTAAAAAGGTGCGCGGACGGGTCGACCCGGATAGACGTTTGATTGGAGTTGACCATCCTTAACGATCAATACACCGTTCACCAGTACAAACCTCACTCCTTCAGTGTATTGCGCGGGATCCTGAAAAGTCGATCGGTCAGTTATCGATTGAGGATCGAAGATTGTCAGATCCGCGTCCGCACCCACGCGAATGCGACCTTTGTTTTTCATCAACGGGACTCGACGTTCCAGACGTTGCGCAGGCAGCAACGTCATCTTCGTTAACGCTTCCATCAAGCTCAACGTGCTTTTGTCGCGCACATAATTTCCAAGGACGCGCGAATATGTGCCGGCCGTGCGTGGATGGCCCTTCCCTTTTTCCAGAATTCCATCACTGGCGATCATCGTCAGTGGGTTTTTAATAGCAGCAGCTACGATCTCTTCCGTCATCGAAAACACCGCCACCATACCGCCCGTCTTGCGGTACTTTTCAAACGACTCTTTCGTGAGGCGTTCTCCAGTCGCGGCCCATTGCAGATCGTTGTAATCGATGTTGAAAACTTCCTGCCAGCCTTCGTCGAAGATCGCTGACTTTATGTCAGTCATTCCTGCGATGTATGGGTAACACTCCGTCGTGATGTCCAGCCCGCGCGACTTTGCCTCGCCGATCATCTGAAGCAACTTCGGCGTTGCTGGACCACCAGTGCTCTGTATATGAACAACGTGCAATGGCGCACCGGTGATCGTCGCAGCCGCTATCAATTCTTCAAGCGCTTGAATGCTGCTGCCGGGTTCTTTTACTCCTGCGTGTCGCATGTGCACGTGACACGACGCGCCATAACGCGCTGCCACGCGAAACATCTCGAGAATCTCCCAGCGTGAAGCATTTGGCGTGTACTGGATTCCAAAACCCACGGCGACTGCACCGCGTTTCAATCCATTCTCAAGCCGCTGCTTCATGTCGTCGATCTCAGCGTCTGTCGCGGGACGACGTGCGGCCTCACCGGTTGGCAGAAACGTAACGGGCTCGCGCATCGCGGCCATCCGCGCGGCGAGATGTCCAACACTCACGCCGTAGTTGATCAGAGACTTCTGCTCGCGCTGTGCATACCAGGCGTCGACGTCGCCAGTACCGACTTCGAGCTCAAGAGCAGTTGTCACACCGTCCATCGCTTTGAAGCGATAGTTCTCCTCGTCCTGGCCATGCTGGTGCAGATCGATAAAGCCCGGTGAAACAACCAGACCGCGAGCATCGATCACTGTGCGCCCTGCCAGCTTACCAGTGCTGATCTCTTTGATAGTTCCGTTGGAGATGCCGAGATTGCGGACCGCGTCAGTGCGCGATTCGGGATCGATGACTCGACCATTGAGGATGACGAGATCGTAACGCGCTGAGGAACTGGAAACAGGAGCAATGAAAAGACCGCAAGCGCTTAACAGGATTGCGGCTAAAAGAATATTTCTCACGCAAAGGCGCAAAGGCGCAAAGAAGACGCAAAGGCGTTCGTGATTCTTCTTTGCGGCTTTTCTTTGCGCCTTTGCGTCTTTGCGTGAGAAAAAGCTGTTCACCGCACCTTCCCTCGCCCCGCAACGCGCCAAATCTCCTCAACGCGCTCGCCTCGAACGCCATAGATCTCGTCGTGCATGTTCACCGTTGTGCAAACGTGATTGGGGATGATGCTGAGCCGGTCACCAATCCGGTAGCGTCGCTCCGAATGTTGGATATTCAAGTGCCCGTGTTCCTCGGAAAAACGTTCAACCTCCGCTGCCGGATCTTCTTTTACGATCCCAAAGCCACGCTCGTCACCGCCCTGAAAACGATCGTATGAAAACGTCTTCGAGCCGCCATCAACGACGGCATGCCCGGAAACTGCCGTGCTAACAACCGTAACGAGTACCGACAACGCGCAATCCTCCAGCTTACAAGCTGACACCGCTACCGTGTTTCGATCGTTGAAGATGTATGTACCGGGCCTGACTTCGTTCACGCCATGAAAGTGACCGCCTTCATACGCCGTGGGCGTTGAGCCCCCACTCAGAATCGTGACCGGCAGTCCTGCGTTCGCAAAAGCATCAAGCGTACGCTTCAGAAAATCGTTGACCTGAATCCGCATCGCAGCGCGCTCCTCAGGCGCGACGCCGAATTGGCCAGGGAAAAACATCAAGCCTCTGAACTCGAGACCCGGCAGTTCTGCGATCTTGCGTCCGAGTGCGAGGAGATCGGCTTCGTCGCTGAATCCACAACGTTCGAAACCGACATCCATTTCGATCAAAACTCGAATCTTTGTTCCGTGGTGCGCGGCCGCCTCAGAGATACCACGTGCGACTTCCTCGGAATCGAGTGAGACAGTGATGATAGCTTGTTCCGCCAACTGCGCGAGTCGCGCGGTCTTTGTTGGACCAACGATTGGATACGCGATCAGAATGTCTGTAATGCCGGCGGCGAGCATCACTTCCGCTTCACCAATTTTCGCGACAGTGATTCCGGTTGCGCCGCTGGCGAGCTGGCGTTTGGCGAGCTCGGGAATCTTGTGAGTCTTGGTGTGCGGGCGCAACAGCAGTTGATGTGCGCGGCAGTAGTCGGCGATGCGCGACAGATTTCGCTCCATCACGTCGAGGTCAACGACGACGGCTGGCGTTTCGAGATCAGAAATCAACATGCACGCGTGAATGTTTAGTAAGTCGTTAGACAGGATTACAGGATTTACAAGATTTTAAGGCACGATCTCGAATGGTGCTTCCTGTTTCGTAGACTTCCGCGTCACCATGTCCTTTGTTTCAATCATCGCCTGATAGCGACCGGGCGCGAGGCCCGCGAGACGTATAAATTCGGCGAAGGCCAGGTGAGATACAGGCTGTGGCTGAATGTCCGTCAGCACGAAGTCAAAAAACTTCGTCGCCGGTTGCCCGTCTTTCATCAAGCGCACCGTGACGCGCACGAGAGGTTTGCCCGTCTCCGGACTGTTCACCGCGTTGTAAACAGACATGAACATGATCAAATTATCAGTGGTCTTGAACTGACGACTTGGCGACGGACGAATCAATTGCTTCCCGTGCACGAACACGTCGGGAAAGTCCGCAGGATTCGGCGGCAGTTGACTCGCCGGCTCAACATAACGACTGAGCACGACGGGCGTGGCCGCAAACTCCGCATCAGGCTCAGGCAAAACCAGATGTTCACGTCGCGCCGTAACCTTGCCTGACTGCTTGTCTCTCACAACCAGGTCGATCGTGTAGTCGCCGGAAGTGAGTTGCAGATCCTGTCGATAGAAAATGTTGTTGTTGAGAATCTGGTTGTAATCGTCCGCGGAAAGATTCACGTCGAAGTTGCCGCCCAACCGCGAAAGCATCCGATCGGGTGTCGCTTTCAAAACGCCGAGCACTTCCAACTGCATCGACTGCTTGTCGCTCTTGCGCTCAAACTTCACGGCCGACGGCGGCACTTCGATCGCAAGCGGCACTGTGTACAGACCTTCGCGCGTTCTGAATGCACTCAACGAAACATAGAGCGGCAAACCCGGATTCGCTTCCGCCGCAGCGAAACCAGCCAATAGTTTCTTGTCAGCAGGTGACAACAACACGATCTCTTCCGGCGGAATCGCGTAGTAACCCGAACGCGAAAGGATCTGGGTATCGGGCCGCCGCACTTCGATCTTTACTTTGCGAAACGTGCCGTCGAAGTTTTGGTTCGTACTGCGATAGGCGAGCGTGTAGCGCGCTTGTATCTCCTCGTTGATTCGTTCGAGTCCCTGGCCGATGTCGTTGTTGCCTTTGAGAAACTTGCCACCCGTATCGCCCGAGAGACGAAACAGAATGTCGTACTCGCGAGTTTGTCCTTCCTGTCTCGCATAATCGAAAACAGTTTCGCCTCCGACTGCACGAATACGTTGTTCCTGATTCGTGATCGCCGACACACCAGCGAGCGGCGAACCCGGCACCAACGCTCCTGAAGTAGGAGCACCCGCGCGCAGGCCGGCCGAGTCGATAATGTAGATCGCGGTGTTCGCACGATTAGCAATATCGATCGTGCTTTGCACTTGCCAGTCGAGCACTGCGGGCGTGACGAAGCCTTGCGAAAACAGAACGAGTGTCTTCTTGCCGGGAATAGGTCTCAGGCCTTCCGCGATTGCGGCGAGCGCCGCGAGCACTGGACGCGCCTGTTGCACGCTAAGCGCAGTGCGCAGGCGAATGAACTGGGCCAACACGGCGCGCGCGATCATGATCCGCGCTGCATCAGAACCGGCTGCGGGACTAGTAATGCTACCCGCCGGCGCCTGAGGCGCGTTGTTCAGGAAGTCTCGCAGGCTCGCGATGTTCTCCGCAACGTCTTTCTGTTCGAAGCTCTTTGAATCCGGACTACCGATTTTCTCGAGCGAAGCGATCAGCTTTTCCTTGTCTTGCGTGAATGGTTGCAGCATCTGCAAACCGTTTGTCACGGACAGTACGGCAACGGCGTCAGCGTCGGTTATCTGCTCGCGAATGTACTTGATCATGCCGTCGCGAACTGGTTTCAGATTGGTGATGTCTGTAGTTTGTAAGTCGAGGACAAGCGCGACGTAGTTGCGTGTGGCCGTCGCAGGTGCGGGCGCTGGCGCGGGGGCCGGCGTTGTTGCAGCTGTAACCGTGTTGCCAGGTTTGTGAACTTCGATTCGCCCAATTGGCGCATCGAAGAATTCGATTTTCTGCGCCTTGCCGTCCTCGGTGATCGTGAAGTCTTCCGGCTTCAGATCGGAAATGTATTTGCCTTTCTTGTCTTTGACGATGACGTCGATGTTGACGAGGTTTGATTTAACTTTGACTACGTCTTCCTGTTCCTGAGCTTGAGCCTGCGCAGCATGCGTGAGCAGCAGCAAAAAAGCCAGGCCACAGATCTGCACGAATTTGCGCATAATTATTCCCTCCCAACTCCGAGCGCGTCTGCTACCCGATTGATGTAATTGAACCACGATGCAATCAACGTGATTTGCAGAATGCCTGTGTCATCAAACCCAACCGCACGCAGTCGCTCGTGATCCGCAGGCGAGATGCGCGTCGCGTCGCGTGTGATCTGCACGACGTAATCCAACATCACCTTCTCCTGCTCAGTGATCGGAGCGTTGCGGTAGTTGTCTTCGAGAGCAGCTACCAACTCTTTATCTAAGGTTACGCGACGCAGAAACTCTGCGTGAGATTCGATTCAATAATGACAGCGGTTCGTGACGGACACAACCGTCGTGATCATCTCGTGCTGTCGACGATCCAGCGGAAGGTCCGGCGACATTAATGATCCAAATGTCGCGAAGGCGTGATAGAGGGCGTTCGGAATCAAACTGTGAGACGCGACGATACCTGCGGTTTCGCCGTCCGGTGTCGGGTGCACAGGCGTCGCATACTCGATCGGGTACAGCTCACGCTGCGACTCGACAGCCTTCCGCACTTCTTCACTCTCATCAACCGTAACCGTTTTGATCCACGTCATTGCGTAGTCCTTCTTTCCACCAGACGCTTGTTACGATAAAGAAACAGGTAGACCGGCAGCCCTAACGATACAACCGCGACGCCGAGAAACGCCTGCGTTGGATTGTTGCTCGCGAGCAAAGCGAGCAGAACAGCGAGCATCACGAGGAACACGATCGGCGTCACAGGATAACCCGGCGTAAGGAACCGGACGCCGTTCGCATCCTCGCGTCGAAACTTAAACAACGCGGCCACACTCAATCCAATAAAGACAACGACCACGAATATAAAATAAGAAACGATCTCGTTGAAACTACCGGCTACGACAAGCACTGAAGCCAACACGGCCTGAAGTGCAATCGCGCGAGCGGGGGTTTCATAGCGACTGTGAAGCACTGCGACTGACGGAACAAATACTCCATCACGCGCCATCGCAAAGTAAACTCGCGGAGCTGACATCACTACCGCTGTGATACTTCCCAGCACTGCCACCACGACGATGAGCGAGAAGATTAGCCCGCCTGCACGTCCAAACAGCACTTCACCAGCCTGCGCTGCGAAAGTTTCACCTGACGATACCTGGTCCAACGGCACGAGGTACACAAAGTTGAGACTCGTGAGCACGTAAACAATCGTGACGATGATGACGCCGTAAGTTAAAGCGCGCGGCAACGTGCGCGCCGGATTTTTCACTTCGCCTGCCAGCTTGCCAAGATCCCACCAACCTGCAAACGAAAAGAACGCGCCCACCACTCCACCCGCCAGCGCGCCGATGAGCGGAGCTGAGTCAGCGTGACGCGCGACGAACGGAACGAAGTTGGACCAGTTGCCCAGCTGAAACCCCACGCCCCACAAAAACACGAACGCCAGTAAACCAAGCTTTAGAAACGCGAGCGTTCGTACGAATCCCGCGCCCAATCTGACGCCGCGTATGTTGATGAGCGCGACAACGACGATCGTCGCGAGCGCAACCAGCTTGATTCCTAACGGCGACAGCTTCAGACCATAACCGGCGTAAGTCGCGAGGCCGACCGCAAGCGCAGCAGTCAATCCCGGATCCATTACGAGAAGAGCCATCCAGCCGTACAAGAAAGCGACCGCTGGTCCATAGGCCTCGCGGAGGTAAACGTAGCCGCCGCCTGCCTCGGGATACCGCGCCGACAATTCGCCGTAGCAGAGCGCGCCGCAAAGCGCCATCGCTCCCATCGTGAGCCACGCCGCGAGTAACAACATCGGCGAACCGAGCGCCTTCGCCATACCCGCCGGCGTCAGAAAAATTCCTACGGCAATGACCTCTCCCACCACGAGCGCGGTAGCCGTCTTAACTCCGATCTGTCTTCTTAATCCGTTCAAATCCGTGATTAAAAAGTGACTCTCGCTGCAAACTGAAACGCGCGCGGTCCACCTGATCCAAACACGCCACCCGCTGTCGTCACCGGCTGCCCGAAACTTGATGATCTCAAAAACCCTGCGCTACCCGGATCGTTGCTGTCTCGCACGAGCACATTGCTAAACCCCGAATAGTTCACGTTCGACACGCCAAGCACGTTCGTCACGTTGAAGAGATTGAACACCTCGGCAATCGGTTCAATCGTCCAACGCTCACCGACCCTGAACACGCGCGACACTCGTAAATCCAGCGATGAAAATCTATCGCCGAATTTCAAATCATCGCGTACGAGCGGCACGAGCACACGCGGCTTGAAGCCCGTGCCCGGGTCCGGGTTCGGACACAACGATCCACCGGCCGCATTGATCTGCGTCAACGCGGCATTCAACTCCGCTCCCGTCCTGAACTGCCGCGCTCCGGCATTTCGCTGGAGCTCACAAACACGCGAGCTGCCGTCGGGAAGCAGGATATCCATCGGCACTGACGAAGCGAGCGTCAGAATCGGCGCGAGCCTCAACTGGCCAGGCAATTGAAACACTCCCGAAAACGTAAATCGATGTCGCTGATCGTTTGGCGTTGGACCATACTCGCGTCGCAGGTCGTTTGAATCTATTGGTCCATTCGAAAACGGAATCTGATCGTCGTTGGCGTAGTTGAACGAGCGCGACAACGTGTACGACGCTCTAAACTGGGCATGTCTTGCAAATCGTTTCTCGAGACTCACCAACAACCCGTCATACTTGGTTCTCACACTCGATTCGAGATTCTTTACGATCTCCGGTCCACCAACGACCGGATTGAAAGGCACGGTGCCGACAACGCGACCGATAATGAAATGCGTGCCGACGTTGCGCACGTAATCAGCGCGGAGGGCGAAGTCTTTGCCAAGCTCGCGTTGGACTCCGACGTTGATCTGGTGGACCATCGGGTTCTGTAGATCGTTGTCGATGATGTTGATGCCGCCGGCCCCAGCTCCCGGCAAAACGAATCCCGTGAACGGATTTGCCAGCGTCGGCGCGCCGGGCGGAAACACACCGTTGACCGGATCGAAAAGAAACGGCGGTGGAATAAAGAATAGGTTACCGGCACGAACCTCAACCGGCAGCGCGCGACCGTCGAGGCCGCGCTCGAGTGTTTGGATCTCGAGAGTCACGCGATCGTAGTAAATGCCATATCCCGCGTGAATACTCGTCCGCGAATCCCCGGTGGAATAATTAAAACCAATGCGAGGCGCGAAGTTGTTTTTGTCACGACCCCGCGTGCCGTGAAGAAATGGCAGAATCAACGGATTCAACTCGTCCGTGCGACTAACGTTCTTAACATCGGTATCGACTTCGTAACGCAAGCCGAGGTTCAAAGTGAACTGACGATGTAGGCGCCAGTCGTCCTGAAAGAACGCGGCGAAGTAAGTGTTGTCAGTGTCGGGCAGGATGAGCGAGCGATCCGGAAAACCGCTGCGCAGCGTTACTGCAAACAGCAGATCGTTATCATCAACGCGCCCATCGCCATTGCGATCAAAGTCAGGAAAGTCTTCGATCAACTCGATACGGCCTTGCTGAAACACCTTCAGATCGAGATCTGACTCGACACGCTGAATCTCAGCTCCAACATTGAACGAGTGCTTGCCACGCAACATCGTGTACGTGTCGCCAAACTGGAAGCGTCGCTGTTTCGTTTGTTGCGGCACGCGGAAAGACGCGCCGTCCTGGATGCTCGGGAAAGTAAGCTGTGGTCCAGGCGTGACCGGCAGCGTGTCGTTGCGGAAAGTGCTGAAGCTGAAGTTGAAACTGTTTACGTCATTCGGTGAAACCGAACGCGTGTAATTTGCCAAAAACGAGTTTGACTTGTTTTCACTCGACTGGCGCTGCGAGGCGGAGCCGATGGAACGAACGAGCGTGCTGGCGGCTGTACCCTGCTCTCGCTCGAATGAATAACGGAAGTTGAAGCGATCGTATTGATTGGGAGCCCAGTCGACGCGGTTAGTCGTCATGAAATCGTCGAGCGGCGAATCAGCGAAACCGCGCCTGATCGAGCGCGTCGTGAGGTCTCTTTCTCCAACCAGCACCACGCCGTCCTGGTTGCGGTTTTCAAACGAGCCAAAGAACCAGGCACGATCCTTTTTGATTGGACCACCGAGCGCAAACGCATACTGCTGGCGATCGAACGGTGGCGATTGATCGAGACCGCGATCGAACGTTGCCGGCAAGCCTTGCAGACTGCTATCGCGGAAGTAGGCGGAACCGGAGCCGTGCAAATCGTTGGTGCCTGACTTGGTGATGACATTGATGACCGACGATCCCGAGCGCCCGAGTTGCGAAGAGAAACGGTTGGTAGCGATCTGAAATTCCTGGATCGCTTCCTGCGAGATGTTTTGTATCGAACCGCCAACAACGTCGTCGTTAGTGTCGGCTCCATCGATCGTGACGTTGCCACCACGGCCGAGTTGACCGGCGGAAGAGATGACGACGGTATTTGTTTTAGTCGGATCGAAATTTGGTGCGGGACTGTTGCCGGGAACGAGCAACGCGAGCTCGAGGAAGTTACGGCCGTTGAGCGGCAGGCTCTCGACTTCCTTCGACACGATCACACCGTCGATAACTGAGTTGCTGTTGTCGATCAGCGGCGGACGATACGTGATGTCGTCAACGATCGTTTCTTTCAACCCTGGGACTTCGAGGCCTATATCTAAAGTCACGGTCTGGCCCACTTTGAGGAGGACAGACTTCCTGACTTTCGGCGCGAAGCCTGTTGCTTCGAGTCTGAGCTCGTATTCGCCGGGTGTCATATTCGAGAAGATGTAGAGACCACTCTCGTTGCTGACGGCCTCACGCTTCACGCCGGTGACTATTTGAGTGGCGGTGATCTTCGTCCCGGGGATGGAGGCGCCTAGTTGATCGATGATGGTGCCGGTGAGAGTTGCGTTAGCCGCCTGCTGGCTAAAAACCGCGATTTGAAAACATAGAATTATAAAACTCAATAAAGCTAGACGCTTCATTACAATCCTTTCTATCTTGAAAATCTTGTAAATCCTGTTCAACGACTGATCTTCCCAATCACGTCCTCAACCAGACTTCTAGCCCTCTCTTCACTCTTCGCTTCAGCAACAACACGAATGATCGGCTCAGTATTCGACCCGCGCACCAACAACCACCCATCCGGCACGATCACCTTCACACCATCGCGCGTGTCCATCTGAAATTCGGCGAACTCCTGCCGCACCATCCTGAGCACGCTCGCGATCCGATCCGAAGCACAAGAAATCTTCTCCTTTACGATCGTGTATCGCGGAATGTCTTCGAGTAACTCGGTTACAGACTTGCCCGACTCGGCCAACAGATGAAGCACGAGTGCGATGCCGACGAGACTGTCGCGCGCAAAGTTGATGCGCGGATAAATCACGCCGCCATTTCCCTCTCCGCCAATCACCGCGCGGTGCAGTTGCAT
>DASTTS010000120.1:0-4117 GCA_035760085.1 Pyrinomonadaceae bacterium | reverse complement strand
CGATCACGCCGCGATGCCATCCTTCGCCCGCAATGACCGCCACGTAAGAATCCGCCGGATCTTTCAACTCGGCGACAGCCAGATCGATGATCTGCTGTTGCACTGTCTTGCGTTCCTCATTGCGCGCATCGAGATGGTTCGCGAGCCGGCGTGCTTCGTCGGAGTCGCGAGTATCAAAGAGCTCGACCACCGCGCGGGCAGCGTCCATGCGCCCAGCAGCGTTAATTCTTGGCCCAAGCCGGAACCCGAGATCGTATGCTGTCATGCCCTTGCCGTCTCCGCAACCGGCTACATTGATCAACGCACGCAAACCGGGATTCGCGACGCGTGCCAAATCCTTCAATCCGATAGCCACGATCGTGCGGTTTTCGCCCGTTAATTTGGCGACGTCAGCGACGGTTCCAATTGCCACAACCTTCATAAACGCGGGCACTTGCGCTTCGCGGCCGTGCTCTCTGTACAACGCGTGAACGAGTTTGAAAGCGACACCGACACCGGCGAGGTTCTTGTCAGGATACGGGCAACCGGCCTGGTTCGGATTGAGCACGGCGAATGCGGGCGGCGCGCCTTCCTTCTCGTCGGGCAGGTGGTGATCGGTGATGATCACGTCGAGACCGTTATCGCGGGCCCAGTAGAGTGGTTCGTGCGCGCGGATGCCGCAGTCGATGCTGACGACGAGTTTGTAACCATCAGCGACGGCTTTTTCGAGTGCGGCCTGTTGAATACCGTAACCTTCGGTAAAGCGATGAGGAATGTGAAAGCCGGCGTTCGCGCCGAGGAGTTTGAGCGCGCGCAAAAGCACTGCGGTTCCGGTCGTGCCGTCGACGTCGTAATCGCCGTAGATCAAGATCGGCTCGCGCATTTCAATCGCGCGTTGCAGGCGAGCGACGGCCTCTTTCATGCCGAGCATGGAATACGGCTCGTGTAGTTGATCGTAAGTTGGAGAGAGGAAGACGCGCGCCGCACCCTCGTCGGCGTAGCCGCGGCTTATAAGAAGAGCAGCCAGGATTGGTGAGACACCCAGAACGCGTGCCAGTGAGGCGGCCCTATCGGCATCATGCTCACGCACGATCCAGCGTTTGGCTTTCATTTAAACTATATTATCTTTTCTATTCAGCAAACCATCCATTGGCATCGAGGAGTTTGACTCCGATACGACGGTTGCCATCGATGTCGTCAACCCACGAGCCATTCACTTCCGCATCTAGCTTACCACCAAACGGTGGCACCAACTTTACCTGCGAACCAAGCGCGACATCAACGTCGATGAGGAGCGTTGCACCGCCGCGGCTGATTTTTACCGCCTTAGCCTTGGCTTGAAAAGTTTTACCAGAAGCGTCTGTTCCCTCCACATTCAAATCGAACTCGACCGGAACTCGCGGGCTTCGGGGACGCTGGGTCTCACTCATGTACAAATCACCGCCTTTTAGATTTGGCATTTATGAGGAGGGGCTTTGACAGTGTAACCGAATCCGCATTCATCCGTGTAGATCCGCGGTTAAATATTGCCAGAAATATACCCGAACGACAGCGCCGCCAGGATCAACCCACCCACAATCACTCGATAAACAATGAACACGCCCGTCGAATGCGTCCTGAGATAGCGCAGCAGGAACCAGATCGACGCATACCCGACAACGCCCGAAACCACCGTCGCCACCGCCAGTGCGCCATAGCTCCCGTCCGGCAGCTTCACCATCGCTTCCTTCAACTCCAGCAACCCACTCGCGGCAATCGCCGGAATCGAAAGCAGGAACGAGAACCGCGCCGCTGTCTCACGAGTCTGCCCGGCAAACAAGCCGCCCATGATCGTCGATCCGGATCGACTCGAACCCGGAATCAGCGCGAGCACCTGCGCCGACCCGACCGCGAGTGCGTCTTTGACCCCAAGCTGGTCCATCGCGTGATCTCGTTTTCCGACCACCTCGGCGATTATCAGCAAAATGCCGACAACGATCATCATCGTCGCGATCACCCAAAGATTTTTCGTGAATGGTCCCTCGATCTGTTTCTTCAGTAACAACCCGATCGTGCCGACTGGTAGTGAGCCAATGATCACGAGCCAGCCAAGCCATGCATCTTTCGAGAGCTTTGGCTGCACAGGTTCGTTGCGTGCGCGCATCATTGCCAGGTGATCGGAGATGAAAGCGCGCAGGATGTTCACGATATCGCGTGCGAAATAGATCAACACCGCGAGCAAGGTGCCGAGTTGAATGACGGCGATCGTCGCCGTGGTCTGTTCGGCTTGCAGCGTTTTGTCAGCGCCGCCGTAGAGATTCACAAGGCGCGCTGCGAAAACGAGATGAGCAGTTGAACTAACAGGGATAAATTCGGTCAGGCCCTGAACCAGGCCAAGGAAGATAGCTTGAAGGATGGTCATATTAAGAAATAGGTCGAATAGGTCCTATAGGACTTTATCACTCCCGAAATGAATTTCTTTCCGCAATCCAGTCATACATCGTCGCGGGCATCATCATAGTGGCACGCACGATCGTCGCGAGCTGCCACGGAAACGCGTACGTCTTCTTCTCCCTCTCGATTGCGGAAACGATTTTTTTCACACCGTCGTCGAGCTCCATCAGGTACGGCATTTTTGCGTGGCGTCCTGCAGTGAGGTCGGTCTTGATGAAGCCGGGATGAATGATCGTCACGCCGACGCCGGTATGACGCAGATCGATTCTGAGACTTTCAAAATAAGCAGAAAGGGCGGCCTTACTCGCGCAATAAGCCGCAGATTTAGAGAGTCCACGATACGCCGCCAGACTCGAGATCGCGACCAGCCGCCCGTGTTGTCGCTCGACCATCTCGGGCAGCACTGCCGCCACACTATTCACCGCGCCGAGGACGTTTATGCCGATCACATTAGCCGCGTGTTCGGGTGTAAGACTAACGGCATGATCGGCGGTGCCGATGCCGGCGTTGGCGATGAGAATGTCGATCGAACCAAGCTCTTTGCGAAAGCGATCAGCGGCTTCTCTGACGGCTTTCGCATCACGTACATCCGCCGTCGCAAAAACTGCCTTGACGTTATGCTGCTTTACTTCCTCAACGATCTTTTTGAGCAGATCTTCACGACGTGCCAACAAACCGAGATATCCGCCACGCGCCGCAATCTCCAGCGCCATTCCCCTCCCGAGTCCGGAAGAGGCGCCGGTGATCATCACAATTTTGTTGGTCCAATAACCGCGGCTCAAATTAATACGATTACAGGTGTGATAACCGGCCGTGCGCCGGTCTGCTTCTGAATAAACCGCTTCAACTCCACTCGCACATGCTCTTTCAACAGCGACTCGTCCGACAGCGTCTGTCGCGACGCTCCCGCGATCGCCGCCGTCACTACACGCTTCGCATCCTCGAGCATTCCCGATCGATTAGGAAAACCATTCTCAGCACTCAACCCACGCACACCGCGCGCGACGATCTGCGGCTCGCCATCAAGCTCGCCTGTCTCTTCGTCGACCGTCACGACGACCGTCACCGTGCCTTCGTAAGCAAGCTGCTTGCGCTCGCGCACTGTCTCGCTGTCGATCTCTTTAAAGCCGCTTTCGTCGATGAATGTGCGCCCAATCTCAACCTTGTTTATGATCGCGGCACGCTCGCCATCAAGCTCGAGCACGTCCCCATTCTCGATCAGGATGATGTTTTCTTCCTTGTAGCCGAGATGGTTTTTGACAAACTCCTTGTGCCGGAAAAGCATCCGGTACTCGCCGTGAATCGGCACGACAAACTTCGGCCGCACGGCTTCCGTCATGATTCGAATGTCTTCCTGCGAAGCGTGGCCGCTGACGTGTACGAGCCGGCGTTTCTCTTCGATGATGTTCGCGCCGCGCTTGTAGATGAAACCGATCATGCGCGAGATCAGACGTTCATTGCCCGGGATGATGCGCGCCGAAAGTACGACCGTGTCGCCTTCCTCGATCATCAGTCCTTTATAACTCTGCGTCGCCATCTGCGATAACGCCGCCCGCGACTCGCCCTGCGATCCCGTCACCAGAAACACGATCTCGTCGTCGCTCATCATCTTCGCTTCGTTCAGCGAGACGAGCAGGCCGTCCGGAATGTCGAGATAACCGAGCCGGTCCGCAACCTCGACGTTCTTCTGCATCGAGCGACCAAG
>DASTTS010000119.1:0-4369 GCA_035760085.1 Pyrinomonadaceae bacterium | reverse complement strand
TCTGGATCGATCCGGCGAATACGGATCATTATCTGGTCGGCTGTGACGGTGGCATCTACGAGAGTTACGATCGCGGCCAGAATTGGGACTTCAAACAGAATCTTCCGGTGCCGCAGTTTTACGACATCACGACTGACAACGCGAAACCCTTCTATAACATTTACGGCGGCACACAGGACAACTTCAGCTTCGGTGGTCCGTCACGCACGCGCAGCGCGTCCGGCATCGTTAACGCGGACTGGTTTGTCACCAACGGCGGCGACGGTTTCCGTTCGCAGGTCGATCCGGAAGATCCGAATACGATTTACGCATCGTTGCAGCACGGCGTGATCGTTCGTTTCGATAAACGCACCGGCGAGCGTATCGGCATTCAGCCGCAACCGGGTCGCGAAGATGATCCGCCGCGTTGGAACTGGGATACGCCATTTATCATCAGCCCACATTCACACACGCGCCTCTACATCGCCTCGGACAGGCTCTATCGCAGTGACGATCGTGGCGACACGTGGACCGTGATCAGCGGCCAGCTCTCTCGCGCACTTGATCGCGACAAACTGCCGGTGATGGGCAAGATCTGGAGCATTGACGCCGTCGCAAAGAACGCTTCGACTGCGTTTTACGGCAACGCCTCAGCGCTCGCCGAGTCGCAAAAGAAAGATGGTCTGATCTACGTCGGCACAGATGACGGCCTCCTACAGATTACTGAAGACGGCGGCAAGAACTGGCGCAAGATCGAGAAGTTTCCCGGCGTTGGCGACATGTCGTACGTCAGCCGCATCATCACTTCCAATCACGATGCGAACACAGCGTACGTGGCTTTCGAGAATCACCAGAATGCCGACTTCAAACCGTATCTGTTGAAGACAACTGACGCAGGAAAAACCTGGACTTCGCTGAGCGCAACGTTGCCGAAGAATGGACCAGTCTGGGCCATAGCCGAAGATCATGTGAATCCGAATCTTCTTTTTACGGGCACCGAGTTTGGCTTGTTCTTCTCAGTCGATGGCGGGCAGAAGTGGATTCAGCTCAAAGGCGGTTTGCCCACGATCGCCGTGCGCGATCTGAACATTCAAAAGCGCGAGAACGATCTCGTCGTTGCGACATTCGGTCGTGGCATTTACATTCTCGACAACTACACGCCGCTACGTTCGATCAAGCCCGAAACGCTGCGACAGGAAGCGACCGTGTTTCCGGTGAAGGACGCGCTGATGTACATCCAGTCGCAGCCCCTCGGCGGTCGTGGCAAGAGTTTTCAGGGCGAGCGCTTTTACACTGCTGACAACCCGCCGTTCGGCGCGACTGTCACGTGGTACATGAAAGACGCCATCAAGACGAAGAAAGAGAAACGGCAGGAAAGCGAGCGCGACGCCGAACGAAAGGGCGGTGCCGTTGGTTGGCCCACACGCAGCGAGCTGCGCGCTGAAGAAGAGGAAGAGGCGCCCGCAATCATTGTTACGATCACTGATTCGTCCGATAACGTCGTGCGTCGTCTCAATGGACCAGTGGGTGCGGGAATTCAGCGAATCACGTGGGACCTGCGTTATCCGGCTGCTAATCTTTCGGCGCCGCCACCACCCGACGCGGATTTCGATTTCGACCCGCCGTCAGGTCCACTCGTGATGCCCGGCACGTACAAAGCCACAGTGGCGAAGCGTGTTGATGGTGTCGTCACGCAGCTTGGTCCACCACAGCAGTTTCAAATCGTGGTCGAGGGCCAGGAAAACATGTCGACTTCAGACCACACAGCGCTCGTTGAGTTTCAGACGAAGGCGATGCGTCTACAGCGCGCCGCGAGTGGTGCGACGCAAGCGGCCAACCAGCTCAGGCCGCGACTCGCCGCAATCAAACGCGCGATTGCAGAAACACCATCATTGCCACAGCGTTTGCAGGATGACGCGACTGCCTTGGATCGACGCACAAACGAGATCCTGCGCGCGCTTAATGGTGACGCCGCGGCGCGACAACGCAATATGAACACGCCGCCCTCGATCAACGATCGCATCGGTTATGTGGTGGGCGCGCAACGCATGTCGATCTCACGTCCGACGCAAACGCAGGTCGCTCAGTACAACGCTGCGGCGCAGGACTTCGAAGGCGTTTTGGGCCAGTTGCGGCAGTTGATCGAAGTCGATCTCGACAAACTCGAGAAACAGCTCGAGGCCGCGGGCGCGCCCTGGACACCGGGACGCGTTCCGGAGTGGAAGAATCAGTAACAAATCCGTGGCAATCCGTGGTTAAAGGAGATCTTAAATGAAGCGATGCTGGATTTTATTACTGGTCCTGATTTGTTTCTCGACAATCCAGGCGCAGAAAATCTCGGACAAGGTCGCGGGCATGCAGAAATTCCCCGGCTTCTTCCCGTTTTACTGGGACGCAAAAGCCGGAAAGATCTGGCTCGAGATCGACAAGTGGAACACCGAGTTTCTCTACGTCGAATCGCTGCCCGCCGGCATCGGGTCGAACGATATCGGTCTCGATCGTGGTCAACTCGGCAACAGCGCCATTGTTCGTTTCGATCGCTCCGGTCCACGCGTGTTGATGGTTGCGCCGAACTACAACTTCCGCGCGATCAGTAACAACGCTGACGAGCGACTCGCGGTGAAAGACGCCTTTGCCGAGTCGACTCTGTGGGGCTTTGAAGTCGCCGCTGAAGAAGGCGATCGCGTGCTGGTGGACGCGACGAAGTTTTATTTGCGTGACGTTCACCAGGTCACGCAAACACTGCAACGCAATCAGCAGGGAACTTATAAACTCGAGGAGTCGCGCAGCGCCTTTTACCTTCCAAACACAAAAAACTTTCCGCAGAACACAGAAGTCGAAACCACGCTAACGTTCACGGGCGAGCCTGCGGGTCAATACGTGCGACAAGTTGTGCCGGTGCCGGAAGCGATCACAGTTCGCGAACGCCACTCGTTCGTGCAACTACCGTCGCCGGGGTTCAAACCACGCGTCTACGATCCACGCGCCGGCTACGCGGGCATCGACTACATGGATTTCGCGACGCCGATCGAGGAGCCGATCATGAAGCGCTTCATCAACCGGCATCGTTTGCAAAAGAAAGATCCAGGCGCGCGCGTGAGTGAAGCTGTTAAGCCGATCGTCTACTACGTGGATCGCGGCGCGCCCGAGCCCGTGCGTTCGGCGTTGCTTGAAGGTGCGCGCTGGTGGAATCAGGCGTTCGAATCGATCGGTTACAAGGATGCGTTTCGGGTCGAGGTCATGCCTACTGATGTCGATCCGATGGACGTGCGTTACAACGTGATTCAGTGGGTGCATCGTTCGACCCGCGGCTGGTCCTATGGCAACTCGCTCGTCGATCCGCGCACCGGTGAGATCATTCAGGGACGCGTTTCACTGGGCTCGCTCCGCGATCGTCAGGACTTCATGATTGCGGAAGGTCTGCTCGCGCCGTACGACAAAACCAACACACCTTCACCGAAGCTGCTCGAGATGGTGCTGGCGCGTCTGCGTCAACTCTCGGCACACGAGGTGGGCCACACGCTCGGACTGCAACATAACTACGCTGCGAGTCCTACTGGTCGAGCATCCGTGATGGACTATCCCGCGCCGCGAGCGAAGCTTGGTCCAGATGGCGTTCCGGATTTGTCTGACGCGTATGCGAAAGGCATCGGTGAGTGGGACAAAGTCGCGATCGCCTACGGCTATCAGGATTTTGCTCCGGGAACTGATGAAAACACCGCACTCGATCGCACCTTGAGCGACGCGTTCTCACGTGGCCTGATGTATTTGACCGATCAGGATGCCCGACCGCCAGGCAGTTCGAGCTCAGTGGCCCATCTCTGGGATAACGGAACGAATGCGAGCGAAGAGCTCGGCAACGTGATGAAGGTGCGCGCCGCTGCGCTCCGGCGTTTCGGCGAGAACAACATTCGCGAGGGCGCGCCGATGGCGACGATCGAAGATGTGCTCGTGCCGATCTACATGTACCATCGTTACCAGGTTGAAGCTGCTGCGAAAGTTATCGGCGGTCAGGACTACACGTTCAGTGTAAAAGGCAAAGGCGATCGCAATCCACAGATCGTCGCGCCCGAAGAACAGCGACGCGCACTCGCCGCTGTGCTCGAGACGATCAAACCAGATGCACTCGCAGTGCCGGAGTCGTTGCTGCGTTTGATTCCGCCGCGGCCCATCGGTTACCCGCGTACGCGCGAAGACTTCCGCATTCGCACGCAGCCGGTGTTCGATGCGCTTGCGCCGGCGGAAGCGGTTGCAGATCACGTGAGTGGATTTCTTTTGAATCCGGAGCGGGCGGCACGCCTGGTCCAGTTTCACGCGCGCGATCAGCGCAACCCTGGTCTGACGGAAGTGATCGACAAGATACTCGCCTCGACGTGGAAAGCGCCCGCGG
>DASTTS010000118.1:0-2273 GCA_035760085.1 Pyrinomonadaceae bacterium | reverse complement strand
AACGACCACGCAACGGCGCCGTAATCAGACCGGCTCGCGTGGTAGCGCCGATGAGTGTGAACTTCGGCAGATCCAGTTTGATCGAACGCGCGGCAGCGCCCTGACCGATCAGTAGATCGAGCTGGTAGTCCTCCATCGCGGGGTAGAGTTTTTCTTCGAGCGCCGGCAGCAGGCGATGGATCTCGTCGATAAAGAGGACGTCGCCTTCCTGAAGATTCGTCAGCAGGGCGGCGATGTCGCCCGCTTTCTCGATCGCGGGACCGGCGGTCGAGCGCAGCTCCGCGCCCATCTCGTTTGCGATGATGTTTGCGAGCGTCGTCTTGCCTAAACCTGGCGGACCGGTGAGCAGCACGTGGTCCAGCGCTTCGCGACGATTGCGCGCGGCTTTCATGTAGACGCGCAGGTTTTCCTTGACCTGACGCTGGCCGATGTATTCTTCGATACGAGTCGGGCGCAGCGTGAGATCGAATTGCCGATCCTCGTCGCTGGGGAAACTGTCTTTCACGCGCGCTGATATTGACTCAGGAGGCATGTTGTTTTCAAACCCTTGCGAGTTTCTTCAGACTGCGTCTCAGGATCGATTCGACCGTGACGTCGCCGCCCTCGCCGAGTGCGGCATCGATGGCTTTCTCCGCCGCCGAACGTTGATAGCCGAGATTGAGCAGCGCGGAAAGCGCGTCACCGCGAGCCGTGTCTTCGGAAGATACGTAGACAGCTTCGGGTTTAGTTCCTGTTTGTTCTGCGACCTGGGCTTGCGACAGTTGAATCATTTTGTCGCGCAGATCAACGACAAGTCTTTCGGCAGTTTTTCTTCCGATGCCGGGAATCTGTGTGAGTCGCGCTAAGTTGTTCGACTTGATCGACTCGATCAGTTCGTCCGTTTTCATGTGCGAAAGTAGCGCGATGCCTAATTTCGGGCCAACTCCACTGACTGAAATGAAATGGACAAACAGCTTGCGTTCGTTGGCGCTCTTGAATCCATAAAGCTGCAAGGCGTCTTCTTTTACATGGGTGTAAATAAGAAGCTGAACGTCTGATTTCTCATCATTCAGGTCATAAAACGTCGAGAGTGGAATCGTGACGTCATAGCCGACGCCGCCTACATCGACGATTACCTGGTTGGGTTCTTTGGAAAGCAGTGTGCCGCTGAGATGCGCAATCATTGCGGGCGGATTGTAGCAAAAAACAATAGGACCTATACGCCTATATGACCTATTTGCACGGTAGCGCTATACTTAGTTCCGCGCATGAAGTCCGAGAAAATATCAGAATTAACAACGAGCCGCTTGAGTGTTTACCTTCGTTGCCTCAATGCGCTTCACAGTGCCGGAATCAAAACCATCTCGTCGCAGGCCCTCGCCGAGCAGTTCAATCTCAATTCGGCGCAGATCCGGAAAGATCTTGGTTACTTCGGCGAGTTTGGCGTGCGCGGTGTTGGTTACTACGTCGACGATCTGCGCGAGCACATCACGAAGATACTCGGTCTCGACACGCCGCATCGCGTCGGCATTATCGGCGCCGGCCGTTTGGGTACTGCGCTCGCAAACTACAATGGCTTCGGTAAGTCAAACTTCACGGTCGTGGCGCTGTTCGATAACGATCGACAAAAGATCGGCCACCCGATCGGCGATGAACGGATCCTCGTGCGCGACGTTGACGAGATGGCGAAAGTGATCCGCGACGAAGCGATCGACGTGATGGTGATCGCTGTGCCGGCGAAGGCTGCGCAAAGAGTCCTGAACCAGATCATGTCGGCGGGCATTAAAGCGGTGCTGAACTTCGCGCCGGCTTCGTTGACCGCGCGACGCGGAGTGAAGGTGAAGACAGTTGATCTAACGACTTCGCTGGAGTCGCTGTCGTATTTCCTGTCTCAGCCGCAAAGCAGCACAATTACTCAAGCGCGAGCGCAGTCGCGTAGTAAAGAAGAGTTCCCGCAAAGGCGTAAAGGCGCAAAGCCTACATTCCATGGATGAGCAGACAATCAAACGTGATCTGATCCGGGTTTGCCACCTGATGTACGAGCGGAGCTACGTCGTCTCGTCTGACGGCAACGTGAGCGTGCGACTCGACGACGGCCGGATCCTTGCAACGCCGACGATGACGTGCAAAGGCCGCATGACTGAAGATCTGATCGCGATCACGGATCTCGAAGGTAAAGCGCTCAACGAGCGGAAAGCTTCGAGTGAGCTCGCGATGCATCTCTTGATTTACCGCGAGCGTCCGGACGTGAAAGCTGTTTGTCACGCACATCCGCCACACGGAACCGCATTCGC
>DASTTS010000117.1:0-8001 GCA_035760085.1 Pyrinomonadaceae bacterium | reverse complement strand
ACCATGTTGGCGCCCATGCGGCCGAGCCCAATCATTCCGATTTGCATCAAAATGCTCCCTTGCTAAGTCTGGGGGTTTACATGAAGATAACAGAAACCTAACCCTAAGGAGCACTCCGCATGAAGTGTTTGCACTTGCTTGTTGTTGTTCTGGTTCTTTCGATTCCTGTTGTAGCGCAGAAATCCGGCGGTTTTCCGTCTGGTCGTATCGTCGATCTCACGTATGCGTTTGACGCGAATAGCGTCTATTGGCCCACGGCGGAGCAGTTCAAACTCGAGACAGATTTCGAAGGGATGACTGACAAGGGCTACTTCTACTCGGCCTATCGTTACTCGGCGGCGGAGCACGGCGGCACGCACCTGGATTCGCCGGTCCACTTTGCAAAAGGACGTCACACGGTTGATGAGCTTCCGTTGGAACAACTCATGGGCGCGGCAATCGTGATCGATGTGACGGCAAAGGCTGCCACGAATCCTGATTACCTCGTGAGCGTGGCTGATTTCGAAGACTGGGAAAAACGTAACGGCAAGATCCCGGCGGGGACGATCGTGTTGCTGCGCACGGGGTTTGGGAAGTTTTATCCGGATCGGAAGAAGTATCTGGGGACTGAAGAGCGTGGCGCGGAGGCGGTTGCGAAGCTGCACTTTCCGGGATTGGATCCCGCGGCCGCGCGCTGGATCACAGCGAATCGATCGATCAAGGCGATCGGGTTAGACACGGCGAGTATTGATTACGGGCAGTCGACGTTGTTTGAGAGTCACCGGATATTGTTTGAGAAGAATGTTCCGGCGTTTGAGAATGTCGCGAACCTGGATCAGTTGCCGGCGAAGGGATTTTCGGTGATTGCGTTGCCGATGAAGATCAAGGGTGGGAGTGGTGGACCGTTGAGGATAATCGCGATCCTGTAACCACGGATTAGACGGATGATTAAAAAGATCTTTGCTGATTCAGAAGAACTGGCGCGGGGCGCGGCGGAGTTTTTTGTGACGCGGCGGCCGGAGACTGTGGCGCTGTCCGGTGGTTCGACACCGAAGCGGATGTTTCAAATTCTCGCGGAGCAGTTTCGTGATCAAGTGACGTGGTCCAATATTCACTTCTTCTGGTCTGACGAGCGACACGTGCCACCGGATCATCCGGAGAGTAACTATCGCATGGCATACGAAGCGCTGCTGTCACACGTACACAGCAACGTTCATCGCATTCCCAGCGAGAACCCGGACGCTGCGGCTGTTGCCGCCGAATACGAGCAGACGATTATTCAAGTAACAAACGAAGCTCTGCCGCGTCTCGATCTGATCTTCCTCGGTCTCGGCACGGACGGCCACACGGCTTCGATCTTTCCCGGTTCCGAAGTGCTGCACGAAACCAGGCGTCTCGTCGCCGCGCCCTACGTCGAGAAGCTCGAAAGCTATCGCATCACGATGACGCTGCCGCTACTCAACAACGGCGCAACGGTGGTCTTTCTGGTAAGCGGCGCGGAAAAAGCAGAGATTGTAAAAGAAGTTTTAGAAGGTGAGAACAAGTATCCGGCGCAGGCGGTCAAACCAACACAAGGCGAGTTGATATGGATGCTCGACAAAGAGGCAGCGAATTACTTGTCAGATCATCGTTAGACAGGATTTACAAGATTCTTCAGGATTTACATGTTTATCCTGAGACATCTTGTAAATCCTGTCTAAACTTACGTCGCAGGCACGAGCGAGTCGACGGAAAGTGGCGCCGTCGGCGAAACATTACCCGACGTCACGCGCCGCTGCTCGACTAACAACTCTTCAAACGCCTTCGCCGACAGCGCCTTACTAAACAAGAATCCCTGTACTACATCGCATTCGAGCGCGCTCAGATATTGAAGCTGTTCCTTCGTCTCGACACCCTCGGCAATCACCGTCAGATCGAGCGCATGGCCCAGGTTGATGATTGCTCGCACGATCGCCGTGTCGTGCGGATCTTTGCAAACGTCAGACACAAACGTCTTGTCGATCTTCAACGTATCGATCGGAAATCGCTTGAGATAATTCAGCGACGAGTAGCCCGTTCCGAAGTCGTCAATCGCGACCCTGATTCCCATCAACTTCAACTCGTGCAGTTTCTCAATCGCCTGCTCGGGATCCTTCATGATCGAGCTCTCGGTGAGCTCCAGCTCGAGCCAGCGCGGATCGAGGTTTGTCTCCTTCAGTATGTGCGCCACGTCAGTGATGAACGTCGCCTGCTGAAACTGTCGCGCCGAAAAGTTGACCGAGATGCGCATCGGCTTCAGGCCCTTGTCCTGCCATGCTTTGTTTTGGGCACACGCATCGCGCATTACAAAGTCGCCGATTGAAATAATCAAGCCAGTCTCTTCGGCGATAGAAATGAATTCGCTTGGATACAGCAGACCCAAACCCGGATGCTGCCAGCGTATGAGAGCTTCCATGCCTACAAGCTGAAACCCGCGCACATCAACCTGCGGCTGGTACTGCACGAAAAACTCCGATCGCTCCAGCCCCGGCCGTATGTTGCTTTCGAGCACAAGTTGTTTGAGCGCGCGCGTCGTGCCACCTGCCGTGTAGAAATGAAAATTATTGCCGCCCTGCACCTTCGCGCGATCGAGTGCAACGCCGGCTGTCTTCAACAGTCCGGCGGTGTCGCGCCCGTCCTGCGGATACATGCTGATACCGATACTGCTCGACACGAAGATCTCCTGATCTTCGAAGATGAATGCCTGATCGAGTGCCTGTTTGATGGCGCGCGCGACGTTCGCCGCATTCTGTGCACGCGGAATCTGTGTGAGCAGGACCGCAAATTCGTCACCACCAAAACGCGCTACCGTATCGCTTTCGCGAACACAACTCGTGAGCCGTTGGGCCACCGACTGCAACAAGCGATCGCCCGCGGTGTAACCGAGCGAGTCGTTGATCGTTTTGAAGCGATCGAGATTGAGCAGCAACACTGCCTGCATGTGGTCGTTGCGTCGAGAAAGCGCAATCGCCTGCTTGAGTCGATCTTTGAAAAGCACCTGGTTCGGCAAGTCGGTGAGGGCATCGTGATACGCGAGGTGGTTTAGTTTTTCCTGAGACTGTTTGTTTTGAGAAAGGTCGACGACAAAACATGCGATCTCTTCGTCGTGCATTACCGCGCCAAACAGAACCGGCAACAGCGAACCGTCGTGCGTCAGGAAGTCTTTTTCGAAAGGCGCGCAGGCACCGAACGCCATCAGTTTCTCGAATGCTTCCTGGTCGAGGCGATGATGTTCGGGCGGCGTCAGATCACGAATGCTGCGCGGCAGGTTTCTGGAAGTGTAACCGAGCAGATTCAGAAAACTGTCGTCGGCACTGAGAATGTTTCCGGCAAGATCGGTGAATACGATGGCGACGAGGTTGGTCGCGACCAGACGGCGCAGGGCTGCATCGACTTTGGTTTCCATACGGAGTTTGAGAATTCGCTGAATTTGGAGAGGTGAGATTTGGACAAGCGGGTTGGCCGTCAACCCGAATGTAGGCTACCAGAGTGAGGCTGACGTTTCAATGGAATTTATTGTACGGGCGGCCCTCCGTGGCCGCCCCTATATGAGAAATAACGTAGGGGTGGCCACGGAGGGCCACCCCTACAATAAGTCCTACCGCGTCGAACTCGTTGCGGCTGTTGCTGGCCCTGGCGGCATTTTAGCGTTCAGGTATCGCGTCAGCAGTCCCATCAAGTGTTTCGACGTCCCGGTTCCTTCCGAGATCGAATGTGATCGATTTGGATACGAAAACATCGAAAACTGCTTGTTCGCCGCAATCAGAGCGTTAATCAACGACTCCGTGCCCTGGTAGTGGACGTTATCGTCGCCCGTCCCGTGGACGATCAGCAGATTCCCCTTTAACTGGCCCGCGAACGTGATCGGCGAGCTCTGTTTCCACTCCTCCGGATGGTCCTTCGGTAGCCCGCCGTAGCGCTCCTGGTAAATCGTGTCGTAGTAGTGAAGGTCCGGCACGGGAGCCACTGCCATTCCGGTCGCGTAAACGTCCGGATAGCGAAACATCGCGTTCAGTGTCGACGAGCCACCGCCGCTCCAACCCCAGATCCCGATACGAGCCGGATCGACGAAAGGCCACTTCGCAATCGCGCGCGCTGCGGCAGCCTGGTCACCCGAATTCACGATCCCCATCTTGCGATAAATGATCTTGCGCCAGGCGCGGCCACGCGGTGCGGGCGTGCCGCGGTTATCGACGCTCATCACGATGTAACCCTGTTGTGCCAGCATCTGATGCCACAGGCGGTTGCGACCAAACCATGCGTCGAGCACGGTTTGTCCCCACGGCTCGCCATAAACGTGGAACAGCACCGGATATCGCTTCTGCGGATCGAAATCAGGCGGCTTCATCATCCAACCGTCGAGCTGAACGCCGTCGCCAATGTCGACTTTGAAAAACTCGGAAGGCGTTTGTTTTAGCTGTGCGAGTCGATCCTGCACCTGCTTGTTGTCGATCAAGGTTCGCGCGACAGTGTGTTGCGGCAAGCGCACCACATCCGTTACCGGAACGCGGTTGAAAGTTGAATAATCGTGAATCGCAAAATCACCGCGCGGTGAGATGTTGTAGCCGTTCGTACCCGGAAGGTTTGCGGGCGTGAGTCGCTCTTCCTTGCCAGTGCCGTCAACACGCACGCGATAGAGATAACGCTGCGCTGCGTTTTCCGGTGACGCGACGAAATACATCCAACCGTTCTGCGCATCAACTCGCGCGACACTGATCACGTCGTAATTGCCGGGCGTGATCGTCTTCACGTCGCTGCCGTCGCGCGACACGGAATAGATGTGGCGCCAGCCGTCGCGTTCGCTGGTCCATAAAAAACGTTTGCCGCCGTCGATCCATTCGACATCGCCACGCCCGAGTCCGGTTTTGTCCCAGTCGATGTCGCCCCACGCCACGTCAACCCACGCTTCGTCTTTTTCAGTTAAGACTGGACGCACTTTGCCGGTGCGGGCGTCGGCAATCATCACCGTGTTCGTATCCTGACGGCGATTGAGCTGCTGAATGACGAGCTCATCCGAGCTTGCGGCCCACTCCATACGCGGCAGGTAGTTGTTGCGCGGATCGCCGGGCACTTCGATCCAGCGTGTTGGACCACCATTCGCGTCAACAACGCCGACGCGAGCAGCGGAGTTTGTCTCGCCCGCTTTCGGGTATGGGAATGTGGTCAACACCGGATAGAGCGCTGACGTGTTGTTGATGAGCGTCATCTCCTTCACGCCTTCAGAGTTGAGCTGCCAGTAAGCGATCTGCTTGCTGTCAGGACTCCAGCGGAAGCCGTCGCGACAAAAGAGTTCTTCTTCGTAGACCCAGTCGAAGGTGCCGTTGACGATGTAGCGCGAGCCGTCGCTGGTGAGTTTTGTGATCTTGCCGTCGGCGGAAAGATTTTCGACGTAGATGTTGTTCTCGCGCACGTATCCGGCGCGCTGGCCGTCAGGTGAAAACTTCGCAAACATCAAGGTCGAGGGTTTGGCGTCGGCGCCGCCGAGCTTCTTGAGTGTATTCGCTTTGAGATCGAGCACCCAGTAATCGCCGCGCGTGTTGCTGCGCCAGACGCGTTCGGAGCTCGTGAAGATGAGTAGCTTTTGTTCGTCGGCTGTCAGCGAAAACTCTTCCACGGCGAGTGGCTCAGCGGCGCCGGTTGGAGTGAGTTTTTCGGCAGAGACTTTTACGGTGCGCTCGCCCGTGTTCACGTCGTAACGGACGATGTCGACAAAGTTCTTCTTTGCGGGTGATGGCTCGAGTGCGAGATAGCCGCTGCCGTCCGTCTGCCACTGCACCGGTCCGAGCGGGCGGATGCGATACGTGAACATCGAGTCCAGCGTGAGCAATGACGGATCGGATTGCTGCGCGTAAACGGGGAGTGATAAGAGAAGTAAAAGTGTGATGATGTAAAGTCGTCGTCTCATTTTGATAACCTCATCTTGTACATTCTGGAAATCTTGTACTCCTGTCACAGCTTTTTACAGGATTACATGATTTCCAGGATTCACAAGATATTTAATCACCGCGGCTTATCAACGCGGCGATGGCAGTGATCATGTCGGCCTGTTCGATCGGCTTCGCCAGGTGTTGCTGGTAACCCGAGCCGAGCGCGCGCTCGCGATCCTTGCGCGACGCGTAACCCGTCAACGCTATCGCGGGCGTCGCGCCACCCTTCTCGACCGGCAACGCTCTCAACTTGCGTATCAACTCGTAACCGTCCTGATCAGGCATACCAATATCGCTAATCATCACATCCGGCAACTCGCCCTTAAACACCTCGAGCGCCTCCGCCGCAGATTTCGTCGACGTTACCCGCGCGCCGTAACGCCTCAAAATCGTCCCCAGCAGCTTGCGCGAATCATCATCATCCTCGACCAGCAACACATGCACACCATCAAGCCTCACCACACCTTTGCGACTACGACGCCGCTCTCCTTCACGCCGCCGCTCTTCCGCGCGCGTCGGGTCGCGTCGCTCCTGCGTCATCGGCAGATCGACCGTAAACACCGATCCCTGGCCGAGTCCCTCACTCTCAGCCGTGATCTTTCCACCATGCAGTTCGACGAGATGCCGCGCCACCGCCAAACCCAATCCGAGCCCGCCCTGCTTTCTCGAAATCGATCCTTCTGCCTGCCGGAAACGATCGAACACGTACGGCAGAAACTCCGCTGAGATACCATCGCCAGTATCACGAACCATCAAACGCGCGGTCGACTCAACACACTCGAGATCGATGTTCACACTGCCGCCGCGCTCCGTAAACTTGATCGCATTCGACAACAGGTTCCAGATCACCTGCCGCAGACGATTCGGATCGCCCTTCACCAGACACTCACCCGGTTCAAAACGAGTTTGCAGTCGTATGCCTTTTACGTCCGCTGTCGGCCGCAATGCATCGAGCGCAGCGTCAACTATCGGAGCGAGATTGAGCGGGTGCAGATCGAGACGGAGATTGCCGGTGATGATTCGCGATACGTCGAGCAGATCGTCGATGAGTCGCGCTTGCGAACGTGCGTTGCGCTCGATCGTTTCGATCGCGCGCGTCGCGTTCGAGCCTTCAACTTCGCCGTTCCGGATCATCGATGCCCAACCGAGTATCGAAGTCAAAGGCGTACGCAACTCGTGCGAGAGTGTGGCGAGAAACTCATCCTTGAGACGGTCGGCCTCTTCGGCATGCCGGCGCGCGTCCTGCTCGCGCAACAACGCGGCCGATCGCTCTTCCTCGGCGCTTTGTCGCGAAGTGACGTCGAGCACGAGCGACAAAACTGAGATCAATTTGCCGCGATCGTCGTGCAGCACGGAGTTGTACCACTCGCAAAACAGCACATCACCTGCGCGCGTGTAGTTGCGATTGTGCAATATGCCATGAACTTCAACGCCTTCACGCTGGCGGTTAGTCACGAGCGCCACCGCATCTTCATCATCGGCGAAAACGAAGCGCCACTCGTTGACGTGTTTGCCGATCACCTCTTCTGCTTTCCAGCCGAAGAGTCGTTCCGCAGACACAGACCAGCGCGACACGCGGAAGTCGCTGTCCCATTCGACCACTGCGAGCGGCGAGCTCTCCACGTGAAATGCTAACTGTCGATACGCGGTTTGTGCTGCGCCTTCAGCCTGTTTGCGCGCAGTAATATCAGTGATGACGGCAATGCCACCCGTGATGTTGTTTTGGTCGTCGAGCAGAGGCGAGTAGTGACTCTCGAAGACGCCAGTCTCGGATGGTCCATAAGGATGGTGTTCAGAAACTGATTCTTTTCCTTCTAACGCACCGAGGAAGCAACTATCGTTACCTTCTTCGCGCAGGAACGGGAAAATATCGCCGACGCGTTTGCCCAGCACCGCATCGCGACTGAAACCGGAGATGCGTTGCATCGCGCGATTCCACGCGATGATGCGGCAGTCGCGATCGAACGCGAACATGCCGTCGACGCTGGCGTCGATCAGCCGGTTGAGCAGTTGTGTAGAGTTCGTTTCCAATATAACGCGGCAGCGCTTTGCGCCTTTGCGCCTTTGCGTGAGAAAT
>DASTTS010000116.1:0-2297 GCA_035760085.1 Pyrinomonadaceae bacterium | reverse complement strand
GATCGTTCCCTCCGGAATCTCGATTTGAAAGTGTTGCTCGATACGGAATAAAAGATCGAGCAGGTCCATCGACGTGAAACCCAGATCGTAGAAGAACAGTTGCTGCGGCTGAATCGGCTCGCTCTCCGGAAGCGCGAGCGTTTGCCGCACCAGCGTCGCCATTTCCGCGGATGTGTCGCGCGCAGTCATGCCGTTACGCCTCCATCGACACACCACACCTGCCCCGTCACATACGAGCTCACCGGCGACGCGAGAAATAGCACCACGGGCACGACTTCTTCGGCCTCGCCCGGTCTCCGCATCGGAATTGCCGCACGTGCCTGGTCCATGTGATCGTCCAGAATGCGCGCGCTCATGCCGCCCGCGAGTAGTCCCGGGGCAACGGCGTTGATTCTGATCCCGCGCGTAGCTGTCTCGCGCGCTGTGGTTCGCACAAAAGTTTCGAGTGCCGCTTTCGACGAGGCGTACGCAGACTGTCCGACGCCGGGACGTTGCGCCGCAGTCGAAGAAATAACCACGATGTTGCCGCTGCGGTTGAGAATCATCGGTTTCAGCGCCGCACGTAACATACGAAACGCAGCCATCACGTTCAGTTCGTAAACTCTCGCAACCTCATCGTCTGTCAAACCGGCAACGAGGCCATCCGCAAGCGTCCCCGCATTGATGATCAACGTATCAATGTGTCCTGCCTGCTCAAGAACACGATTGACAACACTACTCGCAGCATTTTCTTCGGTGAGATCGGCCACAAGCGTGCGGGCGGATAATTCTCTCTCAAGTTCAGCCAGCGTCTCCTTGTTTCGTCCTGTTAGAAACAACATCGCGCCCGCTGCGCCGAAGCCACGCGCCAGCGCACGCCCCAGGTATCCAGTAGAGCCTGTGATCAGAACGACACGATTCTGTTGTTGCCAGTTGTTGGTCAAGAGTAGTTTTACATGATTACAAGATTTTCAGGATTTACCAGATAAGATAACGGCCGCGTTCTGCCCGCCCATGCCGAACGACACTGACAACACCGTTCTGGCATTCACATCACGCGGCTCGCCGATCACGTGGTCCAACTCACAGCCTTCGTCTACGTCACGCAGGTTTACTGTCGGCGGAACAATGCCTGTCGCACACGTCTGCGCTGCAACGATCGCTTCGAGCACGCCGGCCGCCGCCATCGCATGTCCGATCGCGCCTTTCGATCCCGACACCGGAACACTTCGCCACCTCTTCGCGAATAGCTTTCGCAACGCTGCCGCTTCCGCGAGATCTCCTGAATAGGTCGCAGTGGCGTGTGCGTTCACCGCATCAATCTGTTCTTCGCTCAACTCGGCGTCGACAAGCGCTCGTCGCATGCACAACTCAGCGCCGGAGCCATCGTCGCAAGGCCGGTTGAGATCGAAACCATCCTGGCTGACGCCGAATCCGATTACTTCAGCGTAGACAGCCGCACCGCGCTCACGAGCACTCTCCAGCGTCTCCAGCACCATCGCTCCCGCGCCGTCTGCTAACGCAAACCCCTTGCGCTTCTTATCAAAAGGACGACACGCCAACGACGGATCGTCACCGTTGTCGACAGCGACAGCTTGCAATCCCGCGAAACCGATCAGGTAAAACGGCGTCAGCATCACACTCGATCCACCAGCGACGCACGCGTCAACCTGTCCATTCTGAATCAGACGAAACGCTTCGCCCACTGCCTGCGTGCCCGACGCGCAAGCAGCAGCGATCATGCGTCTCGGACCGGCGAACCTCGACGCCAGATTGGAAAAACAACGTCCGGCTGAACGGTGCACAAAACCATTCGCATCCATCTGAAACGTGTCGAGCCCGGTGGACCAGATGAAACCACAGTCCGAAGCAGCGCGCTTCGATTCAGCGAGCGCATCGTCGATCGCACGATTGGCTATTTCGTGATCGCGTTCGACATTCTCTGGTGATACTGCGTCGACTTCGCCACCAGTGGTCACCGTAATTCCAGAGTCAACGAGGCGTTGCACACGCCGCACGCCGGATCGATTTTCGAGTAACCCGTTCCACAAGTCGCGCGTAGTTGCGCCGAGTGCGGAGAGTGCGCCCATACCTGTGATGACTACGCGACGTTTGCCGGACATTATGAGATTTCCAGAGTGATGTTTACGGTTGAAAAGCCATCCGTGTGTTCCGGCGGCACTTCGTACGAGAAAAGACCCCTACGATGCTGTGCAATGGAAGATAACAACGCGGCCAGACCGTTAGCCGCATGTGGAACAGCGTCAACGATCGCGGCAGTTCGCGAAATCGAGACGAGTCGCACGATTCGGTCCAAC
>DASTTS010000115.1:0-5433 GCA_035760085.1 Pyrinomonadaceae bacterium | reverse complement strand
CATCAACATGCTGCCGTAACCGATCATGCGCGTGTCAGTTTCTTTTGCGATCATCTTCGGCGTCGTGCCGGAAGAGATCAGCGCGTGGAAACCGGAGATCGCACCGCACGCGATCGTGATGAACACGAACGGGTAAAGCTTACCGGGAATTACTGGTCCACCGCCGGCAGTGAACGGCGTAAACGCCGGCATGTTCAGGTTCGGATGTACGAGGATCACACCGATGATCAGGAACGCGATTGTTCCGATCTTCAGATAGGACGACAAATAATCGCGCGGGCAAAGCAGCATCCACACCGGCAACACCGACGCGATGAAGCCGTAAGCAGCCATGATCACGATCAGGCTGTTGCGTGAAAGTGTGAACGTCTGTGCGAATGGCGATTCGGCAATGTGACCGCCGAGATATACGGCAAACAGTAGTCCGATGATGCCGATGACGCTCGCCTCGGCAATTTTGCCTTTGCGAAAGCGATACATGTAAAGGCCCATGAACAGCGCGAGCGGAATCGTAAATCCGACCGTGAAAGTTCCCCACGGCGACTCCGCGAGTGCATTCACAACGACCAAACCGAGACCCGCGAGAGCAATCACGACGATGAACAGGATCGCGATCCCGGCAACGAGCCCCGACAGCGGACTGATCTCAGTGCGCGCCATCTCTGCGAGCGACTTGCCTTTGCGACGAACGCTACCGGCCATGATGATGAAGTCGTGCACAGCGCCGCCGAGACACACGCCGATCACGAGCCACAACAAACCCGGCAAAAATCCAAACTGCGCCGCCAGCACGGGTCCAATCAACGGCCCCGCGCCCGAGATCGCAGCGAAGTGATGTCCAAACAAAACCCACTTGTTAGTCGGATAATAATTATGACCATCGAACATCGTCTGCGACGGCACCGGTCTCGAGTCATCCAGCGCCAGCACCTTTGCAGCGATGAAAGCGGAGTAATAGCGATACGAAATCGCAATCACGCAAAGTGCACCGATGATGATTGGAAGCGCGTTCATATCCTGTCAATCATGTAAATCCTGCAATCCTGTAAACAACTGCGGTTGCCCGCTAGTTCGCCGCCAGAATTTGGTTGATCCACTTCGTGGTGAATTGTTTCAGCTCATCCGTATCGGCTTTTGCTTCATATCGTTTGTAAGCAAAAACCATTATGACTCTTTGCTTGATGTGCAAAAGGTTGAGAGAGGCCAGGACGGGAGTCGTGATCTCCTTTCCCTCTGTCTGCGTCTTGAAAAACATCAACAGCAGGTTGCTGTAAACATTTGGTCTGTTGTCGAAATCTCCCAGATTCGTGTTTTGCGTATATTTCACACTGATGTCTTTGGAGAGCTCTTTGCTCATGGCCTGGTCAACCTGTGCCAGTACTTCGTCAATCTTGCCGGTATTCGGCTTGAAAATCGTGGCATTGTTTTTTCGAACATAATCGACGAAGCCGGCAAAATCCGAAGGCAGGGCGGCAAACGATCTGGTGGCCCTGATAACGGAAACTTTCATGTATTTCTTGTAAGCAGGGGCTTGACCCTTTTTGAGCAAATCAATATCGCTGACCGGCATATAAACCGCTACCAAGTCGTTCTCCTGCGGTTCTGACGCCGCGAAAAGCGTTTTCATTCTTTCGAATTGTGAGGCGACCTCTTCAAAACCGTCCGGCGCCGGCAGCGCGATTACCTTGTCGCCGAGGGTAGCTGAGAAGCCGTTGGCCGGGGCACTTGCTTCATGTGATTGCGCCTGCGCAGCCGCACCACCAATCAACACGATCGCAGCCACGACCATTAATGACAAAGCTCTAAATCTCAATTCCTTCAACCTCATTCAGGATTTTCGTTTTTCGTGCCGACTGCGATGCCCGCGGCGCCTCCGATCAGGCCGGCGAGGATGATCAGTAGACCATACAAAGTTTGATTATGCTTTTCCGCGGTCGCATCAAATGCTTCCGAGAACAACTCGCGCGGCGCGACGTCGTGCGGGATTACAAACAATCCAACCGCCACGAGAATAAAACACACTGCGGCGATTTTCAGACCGATCGGCGTGCGCGTTGGTCGTCCCAGCTTCTGCCCGACCGCACTGCGCGTGTAACCGTACGAAAAATAAACTGCGAGACCGAGCGCCAGCCAGCCGACAAAACGCCAGTAAGAACCTTCCGGCAAAAAATAGATCAAAAGCGCGCACGACACCGCGCCCAAACCCGGCAACAAATAAGGACCTAATGGCACTTTGAATGGCCGTTTGCGTCCGGGATCCTTGTGACGCAAAACCATCACGCCGACGCAAACGAGAATGAACGCAAAGAGCGTCCCGATATTGGTCAAACTAACCATCTCGTCGACCGTCGCAAATGCAGCAATGCCGCCGACCGCAACGCCGGTCAGGATCGTCGTGACGTGTGGTGTCTTGAAGCGCGGGTGAACACTGGCAAACACCGATGGCAGCAGTCCATCGCGCGCCATCGAGAAGAAAATGCGCGGCTGTCCGAGTTGGAACACGAGCAACACCGCTGTGTGCGCGACGACCGATCCAAACGCGATCACGGTGTTTTGCCACAACGCCTGGGGCGCAACCGTCTCCAGCGCCATCGTCAACGACTCGCCACGTTGCGCAGCGGTCCAACTACGCACCGTTTCCCACGGCACCATGCCGGTGAACATGCCTGCCACGAGCACGTACAGAATCGTGCAGATGATCAGTGAAGCAATGATGCCGATGGGCAGATCTCGGGTGGGATTCTTTGTTTCTTCAGCCACAGTGCTGACCGCGTCAAACCCGATGTACGCGAAAAACACGACGGCTGCGCCGGTGAATGTGCCAAACCATCCCTGCGGTTGGAAGGGTTTCCAGTTCTCGGTCATCTTCGCCGGGGAAACGTAATAAAGGGCGAGGCCGATAAAGAACAACAACACGAGGATCTTGATCAGCACCATGACCGCGTTGAAGTTTGACGACTCCTTGATGCCCCACACGAGCACGATCGTGATCAGCGCGACGATGCCAAACGCCAGAATATTGAAGACGATCGGCACGCTGCCGATGTGCGGCGCATTGGCGAGCGTTTCTGCACTCGCAGTGCGATAGTTTGACGTCAGCCAGTCAGGTATATGAATGCCGAGGTTGCGCAGCAATCGATTGAAAAACTCGGCCCAGCTAATCGCGACCGCGACGTTGCCGATCGCATACTCGATAATCAAGTCCCAACCGATGATCCACGCCACGAGCTCGCCGAGCGTCGCGTACGAGTAGGTGTAAGCGGATCCTGAAATCGGAACCATCGAGGCGAGTTCGGCGTAACACAGTGCTGTAAACCCACACACAATCGCCGTGATGACGAACGACAGCATCAACGACGGACCAGCGCCCGCGCGCTCGGCGGTGCCCGACGCGGCGGTGCCGACAGTCGCGAAAATTCCGGCACCGATGATTGCTCCAATCCCGATGAGGGTGACGCTGAAAGCAGTGAGGGTCCGTTTCAGCCCAAACTGTGGACCGCCGACGCTGGCCAGTATTTCGTCAAGGTTCTTGGTGCGAAAAATTCCTCGAAGCAAGGTGTCGCCTCCGGGAGTGGATTTAGATAACTGTTGCTAGCGTTAGGAAAGCTTGCGGAGTTTGGCATGGAAGTCCATCTGTTGTAAATCGTTAGACAGAAAAACCTTGGACAGGATTACAGGATTGGCAGGATTTACAGGATAAGGTACGAGTGATAGGTTGGCGTCGTGTTTCCGTTCAGAAACATTCTCTTCCCCGATGACTCAGTGAATGCGCAGGCGGCGTTGAAGTATGCAACTGCTTTTGCCCGGTACGGCCAGGGTCAGGTCGTGTTGTTCAATGTGCAGGATGCTAAAACGGAGCTTGCTTCCAAGATCGCGCAGGCTGCGATCGATCACGACATCGATTTGATCACTGTGGCACTGCGCGATCGCAATTTACTGACACGCGCGTTCGGCAGCTCGACGGCTGAAGACATCATTGCGGAGTCGCCGTGCGCGGTGCTCGCGGTGAAGCCGCCGCAAAGAGACTTCGTCGATGATGAAAGCGAGCTTCAACTCAAGCGTGTATTGCTGGCGACAAATTTTCGCCCGTCATCCGCTGCGGCAACGCAGCTTGCGACGCAGATCGCGAACCGGTTGGGGGCCGAGCTACATGCGGTTTACGTAATTGGCGACTATTTCGAACAGATCTCGGTGATGTTTCCCGAAGGCGGGCTCGCTGCGCTGACCCGATTACGCAGCTACGTGCAGGAGCGCATGGCCCCACTCTCACGCGGCGGCGGCGCAACGCACATCGCCGAAGGACGACCGTACCAGGAAATCGTCAAACTCGCCGACACTCTTGAAGTAGACCTGATCGTGATCGGGACTGCTGTGCACGGATCGTTGTTTGGAAGCAGCCAGGTATTAGGATCGGAGATTGAGAGAGTGATCAGGAATGCGCCGTGTCCAGTGCTTTGCGTGCCCGCCGGGCGCGTGGTGACACCGCTTCCGGCACTTGTAACGCAAATCGTCCCTCAGACATGATTTTAGCCGCGGATTTTCGCAGATAAACGCAGATCTGCGTTCATTCGCGTTAATCCGCGGCTAATTTTTCTTGTCTATAGGTCGTTTTTCCTGTTGCCAGAGATTATACCCACCCAACAACGCTGCCGCGTTTTCGATTCCCTTCGTCTTGAGAGCGGCCACCGCACCGGCGGACGTATGTTCGGCCTGTCAAGAACAGTACGTGACAATCGTCTTGTCACGTGGCAGCTCGTTTATGTGGTTGAGGATCTCGCCCGCGGGAATTAGCTTCGAGCCGGGAATGTGGCCCTGGTCATAAGACGCCTGGCTGCGCACGTCGACAACGAACGCTTCCCCGTTTTTCATCATCGTGGCTAACTCGTCCGTCGTGACGCGCCGCGCGCCATCTGCATAGACCGTGTCGGAACCAGGAAGCTGAGCAGGTTTAACCCTGGTATCGACAGCGTTGCACGCCGCGAAAACCGCGACCGCTGCCACCATCAACGCAAAATAGAATGTAGAGCGCATGAAAGTACCTCCGAAGCACGCTTACTGTCTTACGCCGCGCCTGATTTGTCAATCGCCTATGTTATAGTCTCGCTTCCCAACGGGAGCTTCTATGATGGAACCGTCGGACCCGGTTCAGTGGGCCAAGGTAATCGACCACACGCGCTGTATCGGCTGTCACGCGTGTACAACTGCGTGCAAGTCTGAGAATCTCGTTCCACTCTCCGTCACGCGCACCTACGTCAAGCACGTCGACATCGGCGTCTTTCCCCAGGCGCGCCGCGCCCACCAGGTTACACGCTGCAATCAATGCGCTCACGCGCCCTGCGCAACCGCGTGTCCGACGGCGGCGATGTTCAAGCGCGCGGACGGCATCGTAGACTTCGACAAATCGATCTGTATCGGCTGCAAAGCCTGCATGGC
>DASTTS010000114.1:0-14194 GCA_035760085.1 Pyrinomonadaceae bacterium | reverse complement strand
GCGGTGCCGGAATACCAACCAGCTACTGAACTCCGTCCCATTATCAGCGAGAACATATTAATCGAGAGCGGCTCAGACGGCGCTGCCGGAACGAGCAACAGTCCACCCGGTGATAACCCGTCAACTAACGGTGAGATCGCGGCAGCGCTCGGAGCAGTCGCAAGAATCACACGCGCGCCACCGAGTTTTTGCAGTTCCGCCGAGACATCCTGCGCCGTCGCATCGATGTAGTGATGTGCGCCGAGTTTTCGCGCCAGTGACTCCTTATCGTTACCTCGATTGATGGCGACAGTCTCAAATCCCATCTGTCGCGCATACTGAACTCCGAGATGGCCCAACCCCCCGATACCATGAACAGCAACCACATCTCCCGCACGTGCCCCGGCGTTGCGTAGCGCGTTATAAACCGTAACGCCGGCACACATGAATGGCCCGGCTTCTTCCGCCGGAACTTCATCAGGAATCGCCGCCAGCGACATCACCGGCGCGATCATGTACTCCGCATAACCACCATCAAAATCTATTCCTGTAACCTTCCGATTAATGCACATCGCAAAGTCGCCGCGACGACACGGATCACACATAAAACAATGATAGCCGTGCCAACCAACACCGACGCGCTGGCCCACGGTCCACGCTGTCACGTTGTCGCCAACGGCATCGATGCGTCCGGCAACTTCATGGCCCGGCACACGCGGATACTGAAGTCCCGGCCACACTCCGTCTTTAACTAAAACATCGCTGTGGCAAATGCCGCATGCCTCAACTTTCACGCGCACTTGCGCGGCGCCCGGCTCCGGAATATCGCGCTCCACCAACTCCCAATCTCCCCCTGCTCTACTTATCTGCGCTGCTTTCATTTCGTGTTCAATCCTTCCATGTAACGATCGGCGGTGGCGGCTGCTTCCTCCGAACTGCTGCCGTTCTGACGCGCGTTCAAATAAGGCGCGTACCAGTTCCACCAGTCATGCTTGGGATGCGTCTTCTCGTAATGGTCGTGGTGCTCCGCTGTCTCGTGGAGAAGTTCCGCTAGTGTCGGGACATCGGTCGTTCGCTGCCACTCGCGACCTGGAAGCCGGGTTGTGATCTCCTGGAGTAGCCAACCATTGCCATCCGGATCCGCGAACGAGGCAAACGAGAAATATGAACGACCTTCGGGATCGCGTCCGGCAGCGCGCGGGTTCTCCACGGTTTCGTTGAATGGACCAGCGGTAAAGTGAAAAACGTCGCTCACATCCACGCCTCGTGCGATCAAGTCGTTGCGGGCGGCGTCGATATCGTTAACGGCAAGTATCAAGTTTTGCGTCGAACCAGGCTTGGGTGCCGTGGCTCCCTTGCCGAAGAGGATCGACGCTTCCGAGTTGTGTGGCGTTACCTGCACACCGCGAAAGTCGCCGACTACAATATCGATGTCGACTCGCCAGCCAAGGTTCTCGTAAAACGCTTTCGCACGATCCACGTCGGACACGCCGATAATCACAACTTCGAGTTTCATGTCGATTGTCATTCGTAATCTCCTTATCTTGTTGCCACAAAAGGCACAAAAATCACAAATGAAGATTTTGTGCCTTTTGTGGCTATTGAACTATCTGAGCGTTTTGAATGCAGTGCGGAGCTCCTGAACGAAAAGCTCCGGCTGTTCCCAGGCCGCAAAGTGACCGCCTTTGTCGAGCCGGTTAAAGTGAATCAGATTCGAATACGCTTTCTCGGCCCAACTCCGTGGCGCTGCATAGATGTCATCGGGAAACACGCTGACAGCGACCGGAATGGCGACACCTTTCGGCGCAAAGAACGCGAGCTTGAATTCCCAGTATAGACGAGCCGAAGAAACGCCCGTGTTCGTCAGCCAGTAAAGCGTGATGTTGTCGAGGACGTCGTCCGGCGTAAGGCCCTCGGGCTGACCGTTGAAGGAGCGCGCGATGAGCTCGTAACTTCGTATATCGTGGTCGATTATCCAGGCAGCGAGACCGACAGGCGAATCCGCAATGCCGTACAGCGTCTGAGGGCGGGTGCCCATTTCCAGTGCGTAGGCGACGTCCCTTTTAAAGAAAAAGTCGAGCTGATCCCACGCGTTCTTTTCTTCGGTTGAAAGGCCCGCTGGTGGTGGACCACCAGTCTGAAGAGCATTCGAAACCTCGGCTGGAACTGTCGCGGCCATGTTGGTGTGAATGGCAATCAATTCCGGAGGCGCCTGCACACCCATGAGGTCAACAATTATCGCACCCCAATCGCCACCCTGGGCCACATACTTCGTGTATCCGAGCCGCTTCATCAGCACGGCCCAGGCACGTGCGACGCGGACGGCATCCCAGCCGGTCGTAGTCGGTTTACCTGAAAAGCCATAGCCGGGCATCGACGGAATCACCAGATGGAACGCGTCCGATTCGCTTCCGCCATGTGCCGTCGGATTGGTGAGAGGTTCGACGATCTTAAGTTGTTCGATGATCGAGCCGGGCCACCCGTGTGTGACGATGAGTGGCAACGCATTTTCATGTTTTGAACGAACGTGAATGAAGTGAATATCCAGGCCATCGATCTCGGTGATGAAATGCGGCAGCGCCTTCAGTCTCGCCTCACACTTACTCCAGTCGTAATCCGTACTCCAATAGCGTGCGAGTTTCTGCATCGTGTCGAGTTGCACCCCTTGCGATGAGTCATTGACTGTTTCCTTTTCAGGCCACCTCGTGGCATTGATCCGCCGGCGCAAGTCCGTAAGCTCCGCTTCAGGGAAATTCACTTCAAACGGACGAATAGCGTCGCTGGTTTGTTGTGTAGCACTGGTTTGGCTCATGGTGTCGTCCTTTCTAAGTAGTTATCGATAATGGGTTCAATGTGCGACCATCGTTACCATTGCGACCAGCAGGAAAGGGATCAGTCTTATGTGTTTACGCATCTTGAGCTCCTATTCGAATTTAAAGTTGGTGAGCGAGGGCGGAGTACACCACAAGTGTGAAGACGAATCTATTGCACCAAGGTATCGGTCGATACCTAGGTATCGGTAATTGGTTGGGATCTTTGGATTGATACCAAAGTATGATGGACTTTTCTGACCCGCAGAGGCATGCTGACGGGATGTCGCGCCCCAAGGAATCCTTCATCCCGGAGCTCGGTAGCGTGGTCGACGCGCTTCCGGGTTTGGTATGGACCGCATTGCCTGATGGCCACGTAGATTTCGTCAATCAGCAGTGGCGCGAATACACCGGATTTTCCGGCGACGCGTGGCAGATGGCGATTCACCCGGAAGATCTGCCGCGGCTGCTCGAATGCCTGCGCTCCTCCATCTCGACCGCCCGCGCGTGTGAAGCAGAAGTTCGCATGCGTCGCTTCGATGGCGAGTTTCGCTGGTTCGCTGTCCGCGCGAATCCGATCACCGATGCCTCCGGCACCGTCATCAAATGCTGCGGCTTAAACTGGGACATCGAAGATCGAAAACGCGGAGAGGAGCTACTCGATCTGGCCCAGAAGGCCGCGCGGGCGATGGCGTTCGACTGGTACATCCAACAGAAGATCAATGCTTGGTCGCCGGAACAAGAAGCACTGTACGGCCTGCCGCCCGGAACTTTCGACGGCACCTATGAGAGTTGGAAGAAGCTGGTCCATCCCGACGACTGGCCCGGCGTTGTAGCATCGTTAAAGCATGCACAGGAAACCGGCAACATTTCTGCGGAGTACCGCGTCGTTTGGCCCGATGGCTCGATTCACTGGCTATCTGCAAACGGCCTCATGTTTTTCGACGACCGCGGCCAGCCGTTTCGCATGGTTGGATTCACTGCCGACGTCACGCGCAGAAAACAGGTCGAAGAGGAGCTCCGTCGCACGCGTTTAGAGCTCGCGCATGTTGCGAGAGTTATGAGTCTCGGAGCGTTAACGGCCTCGATCGCGCATGAAGTAAATCAACCGCTGTCGGGGATTATCACGAATGCGAGCACGTGTATGCGAATGCTCGAAGCTGATCCGCCAAACGTCGAAGGTGCACGCGAAACCGTACGACGCACCATTCGCGACGGCCATCGCGCCTCAGACGTGATCACGCGATTGCGCGCGCTTTTCAGTAAGAAACAGGCAACGACAGAGGTAGTGGAATTGAACCAGGCCACACGGGAAGTAATCGCACTCACTTTGAGTGAACTTCAGAGCAACCGCGTGATTCTCAAGACAGAACTTGCCGACGATCTTCCACTCGTCGCAGGCGATCGCGTGCAGCTTCAACAAGTCATCCTGAACTTGCTTCGCAATGCTTCAGACGCGATGGATAGCGTTGACGATCGGCCACGACAGTTGCTGATCAAAACTGAACAGGACGCTGACGGTGGTGTGCGTCTGAGCGTGCAGGACACCGGTGTGGGCTTTGAGCTCGAAAAGATGAACAAGCTCTTCGAGGCTTTCTACACAACCAAGAAAGACGGGATGGGAATAGGACTATCCGTCAGTCGCTCAATTATCGCGAATCATCGCGGCCGTTTGTGGGCCAGCGCGAATGATGGTCCAGGGGCGACGTTTTCGTTTTCTATTCCGTGTGACAGAACTGTGAGGGATAACTGATGTCGACACGTCCTCTAATCTCCGTAGTCGATGATGATGAATCAGTGCGTGAGTCGCTGCCTGATCTACTGAATGAATTCGGTTTTGACGCGCAGGCGTTTTCGTCCGCTGAAGAGTTCCTGGCTTCCGATTGGCTTAGTCAAACAAGTTGTTTGCTGCTCGACGTCGCGATGCCTGGTATGACTGGACCAGATCTACAGCAAGAACTTAAGGTTCGCCGTCAACAGATTCCAATCGTTTTCATCACCGCACATCATGATGAGACGGTGCGACCGCATTTGCTTGCACAAGGTGCGGTGGAATGTTTATTTAAGCCATTTACAGACACGGATTTGCTACACGCGCTCAATACAGCACTACGCCCTTGATATGAGTTCCGCCACGATAGCCCCCCAGGCGCAGGCCAAACCGATCGTTTTTGTGGTTGACGACGACGTATCGGTGCGTGAATCGCTGGAGTTGTTAATCAGTTTCGCAGGCTGGCAACCGCAAACATTCGCGTCCGCGGAAGAATTCCTGGACCATCCGAAAGCGCTCACGCCGAGTTGTCTCATACTCGACGTTTCCCTTCCCAATATCACCGGTCTCGAGCTTCAGAAGCTGATTGCTTCCGATCGCATCGATATGCCGATCATTTTTATCACCGGTCACGGCGACGTGCCGATGACAGTGCAGGCAATGAAGGCGGGCGCGGTCGAATTCCTGACGAAGCCGTTTGATGATGAAGTGTTGTTGACTGCCATCCGTCAGGCCATCACGCGCAGCACCGCGACGCTCGACGAGCAGGCGCAGGTAAAAACGATGCGTGAATGTTACGCGTCGCTCACACCGCGCGAGCAGGAAGTCATGCGTTTAGTCGTCTCGGGCCTGTTGAATAAACAGATTGGACTAAAACTCGGAATCAGCGAGATCACTGTCAAGGCCCACCGCGGGAAGATGATGGCGAAGATGAAAGTTGATTCAGTAGCAGATCTGGTTAAGGTCGCGATGCGACTTGGTCTCACGCCTGCTAAAAATCCATGGCACGTTACGCATTGAGGGAGAATTATGGCAACGTTGTTCGATCCTTTGAGGATTGGAAACATCGAACTCGACAACCGCATAGTGATGTCTCCGATGACGCGCAGTCGTGCCGACGATGAAGGTGTTCAGCCGCAGTATGCACCGACGTATTACAGTCAGCGCGCTTCCGCGGGGCTGATCATCACTGAGGCGACAAACATCTCGCCGATGGCCAAAGGTTATGTTCGGACGCCCGGAATCTACACTGCCGCGCAAATTGAAAGCTGGCGAGCGGTGACCGAATCGGTACATGCGCGTGGCGGCAAGATCTTCTTACAGGTCTTTCACACCGGCCGCATTGCGCTGCCCGACTTCCTGCCTGGCAATACTGAGCCCGTCGCGCCGAGTGCGGTACGTGCTAAGGGCCAGAACTACACGGACGAAGGGATGAAGGAGTTTGTCACGCCGCGCGAGATCACTCGAGAGGAGATCGCGCAGACTGTTGCAGACTTTGCGACTGCCGCAGCGAATGGAATTGGGGCCGGATTCGACGGTGTAGAGCTACACTCCGCGAGTGGTTACCTGGTGCAACAGTTTCTGACTACAAACGTCAACCTGCGCACGGACGAGTACGGCGGCTCGATCGAGAATCGCACGCGATTCCTGTTTGCAGCGTTGGACGCGATGGCGAGTGAAATCGGATCGCAGCGCTTGGGCGTGAAGTTCTCACCGCAGATCGCTTTCAACGATATTGAGGAGCGCGATGCGGATGAGGTTTATCCGTACATCCTCGAACGTCTGGGTGATAAGAAACTTGCTTACGTCCACGTTGCTGACGTAGCGAACGCGGGCTGGCATGGGAAGTTGCGCCCGCACTATAACGGCATCTATTTCGCGAACGGCGGCTTCACACGCGAGAGCGGCGCGGAACTTTTAGCACAAGGCGGCGCAGACGCCATCGTCTTCGGCACAAAGTTCCTCGCGAACCCAGACCTCCCCGAAAGATTCCGCCGCGGCGCCCCACTCAACAACCCCGACCGCGCAACCTTCTACTCACCGGGCGAACGCGGCTACACCGACTACCAAACGCTGGGTTAGGCACAAAAGGCACAAATGAAGCCCACAAAAACAAAAGAGTAAAAAAATCCTTTCTGCCTTTTGTGGGGTTCGTTTGTGCCTTTTGTGGCTGTAAGGTTCTGCGTTTTCGGGCGACTAATGGGAGCGGAGGAGATAAATTAAGGCGACGACAGCGAGAACTACAATAATTAGACCTGGCAAGACGCGGCGCCAGATAAGACGATCGATCATGCTTTCAGCTTCGAAATTCATCGCGCAGCGCGGACAACCGCGCGCCGTTTGCTCCAGCACGTTTCCGCAATCTCGACACGTCTTTGCACTCATGGCTGTTGGTCCACCGATCGTAGTTTACAATGATTGCCAAGGCTTTGATAGACGGTTAAAGTGTGCGGCTGAAGACGATTCCCCATGAGCGAGGCACAGGCCAAGTCCCCCTATCAGTCTCCGGATCCTGAGCGTTGGCTGGACGAGCACGGCGACTATCTTTTCAAATACGCCGTCTTCCGGCTGCGCGATGATGTCGTGGCGGAAGATGCTGTGCAAGAGACATTTCTAGCGGCGTTGAAAGCGTATGAGAACTTCGAGGGACGAGGCTCTGAGCGAACGTGGCTGGTGGGAATTTTAAAGCACAAAATCATCGATCACTTCCGGCGCGCGGGTCGTGAAGCTCCACTTGGTGAAGAATCTGACGAAGCGCCGGACCACCACGAGTTTTTTGAAAGACCTGAACCGTGGCAGGGTCATTGGAACAATAACTACGCGCCGAATGATTGGCATGCGACGCCTGCGGAGCTGATGGAGCGAAGTGATTTCTGGAAAGTCTTCAACGAATGTCTATCGCCTTTGCCGCAGCGCACGGTTAGCGCTTTCACTTTGCGCGAGGTCGATGGACTCAAAAGCGAAGAAATTTGTGAGATTTTGAGCGTCAAAGTAAACAACCTTTGGGTCATGCTTCATCGCGCGCGGCTGCACTTGCGCAATTGTCTGGAAGTAAACTGGTTCAGGCACGAACAGTGATATGGCTTTGAAACTTTACGAAAAACTCAAGCATGCTGTTCGATATTGGCTGTTGCGCAATCTGCCTGCCTGTGACCGGACCGTCGAAACGATCTCACAATCGATGGAGCGGCAGTTATCACTCAGCGAGCGGGTCAAAGTTAAACTTCATCTCTGGATCTGTGTCTGGTGCCAGTGGTACATGGAACACCTGCACGTTATTCGTGACGCATCTCGTGCTCAAGCCAGCAAAGCGCCCGAGATGATGACAAACGCAAGTCTTTCCAACGAAGCACGCGAACGCATTCGTCGCCGCCTCACTAATCAAAACTAAAAACCATTTGTAAGGTTTCACCGCACAGTTGCGACAACTGTGCGTATGGAACCTGCAAACCACGATCATCAACACGCGCCCAACCGGTTCGCGGTTATCCCAACGCCGTTGCGGCTAAATGCGAACGGGGAATATTCGGGCGATGGCGTCGTCGTGGCGTTTCTCGATTCCGGTTTTTATCCGCATCCCGATCTCGTGACGCCTGTGAACCGCATTGTCGCTTACCACGATGTAGCTGCAGAACAGCATGGCCTGTCGTCGGGTGGTCCAATTGAGCCCTGGCACTGGCATGGGACACAAACAGCAGTTGCTGCGACGGGTAATGGGCAGCTCAGTGATGGTCTGTATCGCGGGTTGGCCCACGAAGCGAAACTCGTCCTCGTGAAAGTAAGTGAACGCGGTCGTATTAGCGAAAAAAACATCGCGCGCGGTATTCGCTGGGTGATCGCCAATCGCGAGCGTTACCAGATCCGCGTACTGAATATTTCGCTGGGCGGAGACGAGGATGTGCCGTGTTCGAGAAGCATCATCGACCAGGCGGCGGAGGACGCAATCAAACATGGAATCGTTGTGGTTGCGGCAGCGGGAAACTCCGGAGCTGAAGGCCGGCATTCTATTCCGCCGGCTAACTCGCCGTCGGTAATCACGGTCGGTGGCTATTCGGATCACAACCAGTTGAATGGCAACGAGCGCGGTTTGTATCACTCGAATTTTGGTCTCACCGCAGACGGGACTGTCAAGCCTGAGATCGTTGCGCCCGCGATGTGGATTGCGGCGCCGGTGTTACCTGGAACGCGATCCTATGAACGGGCTGAAGCGTTATCACGCCTTGCAGCCGCCGCGGATTATCTGCTTCCCGGCTTAGCACGTGAGCTTGAAGAAGCAGCCGAGCTACCTGAGCAGCTTGTGAGCTCCGATGCGACAACAATTCGACAACACGTCGAGGCTGTGTTGAAGCAACTGAAGATCGTAGCCACGCATTATCAACACGTTGATGGAACGTCTTTCGCCGCGCCGATTGTGACGTCGATTGTGGCGCAAATGGTCCAGGCGAATCCGGAGTTAACACCGGGAGCAATCAAAAACATTTTGGTTTCGACAGCCGACCGCATCATGACAGAGCCTGTGATCAGGCAAGGGTATGGCGTTGTAAACGCGCGCCGCGCCGTGGAACTGGCAAAGACTGAACAGCACGCGCTGAATGTTGTCGGATGCAAGCCACCTCGCGTTGAGAATGGTCGCTTGTTGTTTGTCTTTCATGATGATGAAGCGGCAAGCGTGTCGGTGGCAGGCGATTTCAATAGCTGGAATCAACTTGCGACGCCGCTCGAACGCAACGGTTCGGGGCTTTGGACCACGGAAATCGTCGTTCCAAGAGCCGGTCGTTTTGAATACAAGTTCGTCGTTAATGGGCGGCGTTGGATTGAGGATCCGAGCAACGGCATGAAAGCACCGGATAACTTCGGCGGTCTCAATTCAGTAATTGTCTTAACCACGGATTACACGGATGTCTGAGCGGATCTGTTTTATGGATGACGCACTTCAAAAACACTGGCCTGAATATTTGATGGAAGCCATCGAGCTCGGCCTCTTCATGTTCTCGGCATGCGCGTTCACGGTTTTGCTGTACCACCCGTCATCACCGGTCGCGCAAACGATTCACGACGGTGTACTACGACGATTGCTCATGGGCATCGCGATGGGCGGGACCGCAATCGCGATCATCTTTTCACCACTCGGCAAACGCTCGGGAGCGCATTTCAACCCATCAGTAACGTGGACATTCTTTCGGCTCGGGAAAATCAAAGCGTGGGACGCCGCCTTCTACACACTGTTTCAATTCGCCGGCGGTGTTGCCGGTGTAATGCTGGCCTCGATCACGCTCGGTAATCCCGTTGCACATCAGTCGGTCAATTATGCAACGACAGTTCCTGGCCCTGCTGGTCCAATCGTCGCATTTCTCGCCGAGCTCTTGATTTCTTTCATTCTCATGTCCGTTGTCCTCCGTGTCTCGAACACAAAACGATTCTCACGGTGGACGGGGATCTTCGCCGGTGCACTCGTCGCGACCTACATCACGATCGAGTCGCCAATCTCGGGCATGAGTATGAACCCGGCGCGGACGTTCAGTTCCGCATTTAGCGCACACATTTGGATGTCTCTCTGGATTTATTTCATCGCACCGCCGCTCGGAATGTTGCTGGCGGCGGAAGTTCATCAGCGATTCAACGCAGGTCGCGCGATTGTTTGCGCGAAGCTGCATCACCACAACAACCAGCGTTGCATCTTCAAATGCAACTTCAAAGCTGACTACTAAAGGAGAATCGAAATCATGAAACGTCTAAAGCTCGCAATTGGTCTCGCACTGCTGACTGCTGTTTATCTGACCCAGTTCTCGGTCGCAGTCGCAACGCGCAAAACCGGATCAACCAGATTCACGGTGCGCGTAGAGAATATTTCCAACCCCGCAGGTATGACTGCTTCGAACGGTGAGAAGTTTCCGTTCGCGTTATCGCCAGGCATGTTCGTTCTGAGCGATAGAAACGCCGCTCTGTTCAGTGAAGGAAAACCGGCGCGCATGAATGGTCTCGAGATGCAAGCGGAAGATGGCGATCCGTCAGGGCTGGTGTCATCGCTGGTCACCATGCACCACAGCTCCAGCTTGCATGGCGTGTTCAATAAGCCTGTTGGAGCAATGGCCGCTGGTCCAATCCGTCCCGGCGACTCGTTTGAATTTACCGTTACCGCCATGCCGGGAATGAAGCTCTTCATGACGCAGATGTTCGGGCAGTCGAACGACTGGTTCTACGCTCCGAGCATAAACGGCATCGCACTCTTCGATAGCAAAGGCAATCCCGTCAGTGGCGACATCACGAATCAGCTCTACTTGTGGGACGCCGGCACCGAAAAGGATGAGGAGATCGGCATTGGTCCAAACCAGGGTCCACGACAGAAGGGTATGAACACGGGCGAGGCTGAAAACGGCGTGGTGCACCGCGTTGCCGATACGCGCTGGACGGGAAGAAACACCGAGTTCTTTCGCATCATGATCACACCGGAAGGAGGCATGTGAGTTTGGAAAAGGAATTTCTCACGCAACGGCGCAACGCGCTACCGCGGTTCTAAAGCCTTCGCCGCGCCGTTGCGTCGCTGCGAGAGAAAAGCTTTTTACACAAAACACAGGAGAAACCGATTATGAAATCACATCTCAGTATCGCAACTTTGCTTTTGCTGGGTGCGGTAGTTTTCGCGAACGCGCAGACAGTTGAAAAGAAAACTTTAACGATCGACGGTGCCAGGAAAGTGATCGCGGGCGCAGTCGCTTACGCGAAGAAGAACAATGCACCTGGCGGCGTGATTGCCGTAGTTGATGAGGGCGGCAACTTGATGGCGCTCGAACGCCTCGATGGAACGTTCGCAGCGGGCGCAAACATCTCGATCGGAAAAGCGCGGACAGCAGTGCTTTTCAAACGTCCGACAAAAGTGTTTGAAGACATCATCAAGAATGGTCGCACTGCGATGGTGGCACTGCCGGATGCTTACTTTACGCCGTTACAAGGCGGCATTCCGATCACGATCGACGGCCAGATTGTAGGTGGGGTCGGCGTGAGTGGAGCAGCGAGTGCGCAACAAGACGAAGAACTGGCGATCGCCGGTGCGAATGTGTTTGCGGAGGCGAAGGTGAGTGAAAACAACACACCAGTGCTCTTCTTCGATGCCAAACAAGTGAGCACATCATTCTCTAACGGTGCAGTTCTTCTCGATGGCAGTGACCGGCATTACATGGTCCACACGAGCCGTCGTGATAAACCCGGCTTAGCTGAGATCCATGCGCTCGACACTGACATCATTTACGTCCTGCAAGGCAGCGCAACGTTGGTGACGGGCGGCACGGCTGTCGATGCCAAACAAACCGAGACCAATGAAATTCGTGGCTCGCGTATCGAAGGCGGCATTACGCGTCAGCTATCAAAGGGCCAGGTGATCATCGTGCCGAACAACACACCACATTGGTTCAAGGAAATTAACGGCGAGTTCTTGTACTACACGATCAAGGTTCGTTGATAGCGAATCGAAAAGGAGTAAGCCATGAATCCACTCAGAGTCGCACTTCTCGTAATCTTGCTGGTGCCCGTTTACGTTGCTGTCTCTTCGGCGAAGACTTCGGCCGGCGTTCCGTCCGGCAATCCCGGCGCAACGATTGACCTCGGATCAGTCGACGGCGTGAGAACAGTCAAAGGTGAATGGCGCTACAGCGATACGAAAATCGTTGAAGCTGACTTCCGCGGGCCTGGACCAGACAGGCAGCCGACCGGCGCACCTGTCAAAACATATGACTACGTGCCACATGCCGGTGGCGCTGACTTCGACGATTCCAAGTGGGAAGTTATCAGTCCCACAACTCTCGATCAGCGACGCGGCAACGGCCGGCTCGGCTTCAACTGGTATCGCATCAAACTGACGATTCCCGAGCGTATTGGCGACTTCGATCCGGCGGGATCGACCGCCGTGTTTGAGACTTCACTTGACGACTATGCGGAGGTGTGGGTTGATGGTGAGTTGTCGCGTGCGTTGGGCCAGTCGGGCGGGTCGGTAATCGCCGGTTGGAACGCGCAGAATAAGTTAGTCGTTGGCCGCAATGTGAAACCGGGTCAACAGATCCAGCTCGCGATCTTCGGAGTCAATGGTCCACTTTCAAATCCACCGACAAACTTTATCTATATCCGTTACGCGCGGCTCGCGTTCTACAAAGCTGAGCCTGGCCCGGTGTCGCTGATTCCAAGCGAAGTGAATGTCGAGGTTGTGCGAAACGATCCGGCGATGGATGAAATTGTCGGCCCTAACCCGAAGGTTTTCAAACTCGCTGAAGGATTCCAGTTCACTGAAGGTCCTGTTTGGATCGACAAGGATGGCGGCTACCTGCTGTTCAGCGATCCGAATGCCAACACGATCTACAAGTACACACCGAATGGAAATCAGGACGGCAAGCTCGACGTGTTTCGCAGACCGAGCGGATATTCCGGCGCGGACATTGCCGAGTACGGTCAGCCTGGTTCAAACGGGCTCACGCTCGATCCACAAGGCCGCCTAACGATCAATCAGCACGGCAATCATCGTGTTGTGCGCGATGAAAGCGATGGCACACAGACCGTGCTGGCTGACAGTTATCAGGGCAAACGGCTCAATAGTCCAAACGATCTTGTGTACCGATCTGACGGCACGCTTTTCTTTACCGATCCGCCGTTTGGCTTTCCGAAGTTTTTCAACGATACGCGCAAGCAACTTGGGTTCAGCGGCGTCTATTCAATTCATAAGGGGACGTTGCGTCTAGTTAGTAAGGATTTCACCGGACCAAATGGAATCGCTTTGTCGCCGGATGAGAAATATTTGTACGTCGGCAACTGGCCGCGAGCATTAACTGGTCAGGAGTTGCGTAAGGAGGACGAAGCGGTCGGTGAGATCGGCGACAAGCACAAAGCGATCATGCGTTACGAAGTTCAGCCGGACGGAACTCTGAAGAATGGAAAACTCTTTTTCGACTTCACTAATGCGCCAGGTGAGGATGGTCTCGACGGAATCAAGGTCGATCAAAAAGGCAATCTCTACGTCTCAGCTCCCGGCGGTTTGTGGGTGATCTCACCTGATGGCAAACACCTCGGCACGATCGTTACGCCGAAGCATGTTCACAACATGGCCTGGGGTGATGATGGCAAAACACTTTACCTCTGTGCCCGCTCAGGCCTGTATCGCATTCGTCTCAACATCGCGGGCGTCCGACCTCACGACATGGCACGCGTATCTGATCGTATGCAACAATTTTCAGCTACAAAGAAACACAAGAGTTACAAGGTTCGCTAACTACTTATTGAGGTGTATCGATGGTTGCGCAAGTTCAAACAATTGATTCGGCAAAGAACTTATTTGAGAAGTTGGGAGCGTTTTTCATTCGCTACGGGCTGGTGCTTGTACTCGGCTGGATTGGCGCGATGAAGTTTACGGCTTATGAAGCCGAGGGCATCAAGGCGCTGGTTGAGACGAGTCCGTTGATGAGTTGGATGTACAAGGTGCTCAGCCTGCAAGCAGCGTCAAACGTGATTGGCGTCGCTGAACTAACAGCAGCGGTACTGATCGCGATTCGTCCGTTGTCAGCGAAGCTATCGGCGATCGGGAGCGTACTCGCGGTGTTTACGTTTCTGACGACACTTACCTTTTTGTTCTCGCTGCCGGGTTGGGAGAAGAGTC
>DASTTS010000113.1:0-10335 GCA_035760085.1 Pyrinomonadaceae bacterium | reverse complement strand
TTTCAATCGGAGCTGGAGCGATCTGCTGCGCCTGTTAGTTTCACACGATCGAAGATCAGCGATTTCCCCGGTGCGCCGACCATTGCACAAACAGCCGTACCAACGATCGAGAAAACCATCACGCATGTTTCCAGTGCCGAGTACATCGCGACCGGAATCAAACGTCACAAGCTTGCGGCGGCGTTGATCGCGCTTTTAGTCATCGTTGCCAGTGCCTCGGCGTTTTACCTGTACAACCGCAACTCACATCCGCTTACCGAACGCGACACAATTCTGCTGACTGACTTCGTCAACACCACGGGCGAGCCCGTTTTTGACGGCACGCTCAAGCAAGCACTCGCAGTGAATCTCGGACAAACGCCGTTTCTGAACCTCTTTCCCGAAGATCGCGTACGCGAAACGCTGCGTTTCATGGGTCGCTCGCCTGACGATCGCGTCACGCGTGATGTCGGTCGCGAGATCTGCGAGCGACAGGGAATCAAGGCAATGCTGACCGGCTCGATCGCGAGTCTCGGCAGCCATTATGTAATCACGCTCGAAGCATTGAATCCGCGCACGGGTGATCCAATTGCACGCGAACAGATCGAGGCCGAGAGTAAAGAAAAAGTGCTCGCCTCACTCAGCACGGCAGCATTGAACCTGCGCAAGAAACTCGGCGAGTCGCTGAGCTCGATGCAGAGGTACGACGTGAACATCGAGCAGGCCACCACGTCTTCGCTCGAAGCCCTGAAGGCCTACGCGATGGCTAACGATGAGCGCGCCAAAGGAAGATCGCGAGAGGCGTTAGCCTTCTACAAACGCGCGGTTGATCTCGATCCGAACTTCGCGATGGCCTACGCGCGCATCGGCGTTCAATACGTTAACGAGGAACAGCTCGAGACGGCCAAAGAATACGTGCAGAAGGCTTATGACCTTCGCGATCGAGTGAGTGAGCGCGAACGACTCTACATTACCGAAAAGTATTACGGCTACATCACAGGCGAGATCGATCAAACGATTGAGACACTCAAAACGTGGGCACGTCTTTATCCAAACGACTTCATTCCGCACAACAATCTTTCGCTGAATTACAAGCTCATCGGGCGACACGAAGACGCGCTGAAAGAAGCGCTCGAAGCCGTGCGGCTGAGTCCGAACACCATCAGCGGCCACGACAATCTCGTGTCGAGTTTCATGAGCCTCGGGCGTTTCGATGAAGCAGAGCAAGCCGAACGACAGGCGCAAAAGATAAATCCCGAATCGTCTCAAGCCCACGTCAATAGCTTTTTCTTTGCCTTTTTGCGTCAGGATCAGGCCGCGATGGACCGTGAGGTAAGTTGGGCCAAAGGCAAGCCCGAGGAGGCACAGTTTACCGCTCTTCTGAGTGCTACCACGCTGTACTCTGGCAAAGTAAAGCAGGCGGAAGAACTGCAAAAGCGCGCGGTTGAAATGATGAAGAAGTATGGTCGTGTGGAGAATGCGTCGGGTGTGACAATGGGTCTGGCGAACGATCTGATGTATCTCAATAAGTGCGATCAGGCGAAAGCGCACGCGAAGGCTGCGCTGGATCTACTGCGTGGCCAGATGAATCTCGCAAATGGCGCCGCTATCTATGCAGCTTGCGACGATCCCGACCAGGCGCAGAAGCTGCTTGACGAGGCACGTGCCGCGTATCCGAAGAACACGATCATCCAATCAATTGTTCCGCCGATTGTCACCGGGGATATCGAGAAGAACCGCGGCAACGTGAGTCAGGCAATTCAGTTATTCGAGTCTATACGTGGGTACGAAGGTGGAATAATTCTCGGACTCGGAACAACCTACGCGCGAGGAAACTTGTACCTTAAGCAGCGGATGGGTAACGAAGCCGCGGCGGAATTCAGGAAAGTGATAGATCAGCGCGGGGTCGACATATTTTCGCCCACGCACATTCTCGCCCACCTCGGACTCGGCCGCGCCCTCGCGCTCAACGGCGACACAGCCGGAGCGCGCAAGGCGTACCAGGATTTCTTTGCATTGTGGAAAGACGCCGATCACGACTTACCCGCGCTGGTCGAGGCGCGCAAAGAATATGAAGGGCTAAAATAGGCGTCTTTGCGTCTTTGCGCCTTTGCGTGAGAAATCCATTGTTGTGATATATTGCCCATCCGACCCACAAACTCCAGAAGGATCTGATTCAAATGTCCGGACATTCCAAATGGCACAGTATTAAGCATAAGAAAGGCGCGCTCGATGCCAAGCGCGGCAAACTATTCACGAAGTTTATTAAAGAAATCACCGTCGCGGCGCGCACCGGCGGCGGTGATCCTGATGCCAACGCGCGTCTGCGCAAAGCGATTCTCGACGCGAAGGCCGGAAACATGCCCAACGACACGATCGATCGCGCGATCCGTCGTGGTACGGGCGAGGAAGAAGGCGTCAATTACGAAGAGATCACATACGAAGGTTATGGACCAGGCGGCGTGGCGCTGCTCATTCAGTCGATGACAGATAATCGCAACCGCACGGTCGCGGAGATCCGGCACCTGTTTTCGAAGAACGGCGGGAATCTTGGTGAAAGTGGTTCAGTGGGTTGGATGTTTGAAAAGAAGGGTTACATCGTTGTCAGCAAGTCGGCGAAGTCGGAGGAAGAGCTTTTCGAGCTTGCGATTGAAGCGGGGGCGGACGACCTGCGCGATGATGAAGACAATTTCGAGATCATCACTTCACCGGAAGCGTTCGATGGTGTGCTGACGGCATTGAAGGGAGCCGCGATCGAGCCACAGGTAGCGGAAGTCGAGTTTGTGCCGCAGAACTACATACGACTCGAGGGTGCAGACGCGCGGCAAATGTTGAAATTAATGGAAGCCCTCGAAGATCACGACGACGTGCAGAAAGTGTCGGCGAACTTCGACATCAGCGAAGCGGACATGGCAGCAGTATAGAATCTTGTAATCCTGAAGAATCTTGTAAATCCTGTCTAAGACATTGAACAGGATTTACAGGATGTTTCAAGATTTACAAGACTAAGCCTGCGCTTGTTGCGTTGCTTCGCTCGTTTCTTCAGTCTTCACCTGCTCACCCATCACCACACGAACGTTGTGCGTCTTTTCATCATCAACCAGTTCGATGACGTTCTGCGTCTGACCATCAACCTCTAAACTCACCACACCACGACTCACACCCAACGGATTCTCAACCTTGATCCGGTAAACAGCGCGTCCGCGTCGATAAATGATCTCGAACTCGCGCCACCAGCGCGGCACACACGGATCGATCTGCAATCGATCCTTTTGCAACTTGAACCCGAGTATCGACTCCAATCCCGCGCGATACATCCAACCTGCCGATCCCGTGTACCACGTCCAACCACCACGTCCATTGTGTGGCGGCACCGCATAAACATCACCGACCGCAACGTACGGCTCGACTTTGTACTTGTGCAGCCCGGCGCGTGTTGACGAGTGATTGATCGGATTCAATAACGAGAACAACTCACCCGCACGCTCTCCATCGCCGAGCATCGAATACGCGATCATGGTCCATATCGCAGCGTGCGTGTACTGCCCGCCATTTTCACGCACACCCGGCACGTAGCCTTTGATATAACCAGGATCGAGATTGCCTTTATCGAACGGTGGCGTGAAGAGAATCACGAGTCCATCACCACGCCGGATCAAGTACTCCTCGACCGCGGCCATCGCGCGACCCATGCGAAAAGGATCCGACGCACCCGAGATCACGGCCCACGACTGCGCGATCGAATCGATGCGACACTCTTCATTCCGCGCTGAACCCAGCGGCGTTCCGTCGTCGAAATAAGCGCGGTGATACCAGTCGCCGTCCCACGCTTTCTCTTCCAGTGCCTTGCGCAGGTTGTCGAGGTGTTTGCGATAGCGATTCCCGCGCATTTTCTGTTTACGTGCATCGACGTGCGGCGTGAAAGCCGCCAGCGTCGTGTAGAGAAACCAACCGAGCCACACGCTCTCGCCCTTGCCGCCGATGCCGACGCGGTTCATGCCGTCGTTCCAATCACCGGCGCCCATTAACGGCAGTCCATGCTTGCCGGTAGCGAGACTGCGATCGATTGCACGCGCACAATGCTCGTAGATGGGTGCTGTTTCCTGCGAGACCTCCGGGTGTGTGTAGTTCTCGTGCTGATCCGGAGCCAGCGGTGGCTGTTCGAGAAACGGCACCACCTCTTCGAGAACTGACTCATCGCCGGTGACATTGATATAGAACGCAGTGACAAACGGCAGCCACAGCAAATCGTCGGAGATGCGCGTACGCACGCCGCGACCGCTCGGCGGATGCCACCAGTGTTGCACGTCACCTTCTTTGAATTGGTGCGCTGCCGCGAGGACGATCTGTTTGCGCGCGACGTCGGGACTGCTGTAAACGAGCGCCATCACGTCCTGCAACTGATCGCGAAAACCAAACGCGCCACCCGATTGATAGAAAGCGGTGCGCGCCCAGATGCGACACGAGAGTGTCTGGTACAAAAGCCAGCGGTTGAGCATCGTGTCCAACGCTGCGTCAGGTGTGCGCACTTCGATCGTTCCGAGGAGCCCGTCCCAGTGGGCCAGCACTTTTTCGAACGCGGCGTTGACGTTTCCCGGCTGACGGAAAGCGGAGACCACAGATTGCGCCGCTGGTTTCGATTCCGCTTCACCTATTAAGAAGATGACCTCGCGCGCTTCATTTGGCGCGAGCTCGACACTCGTTTGGATCGCGGCGCATGGATCAAGTCCGGCGCCGTCATGTCCGGCAAGGACGAGGCGCTTGAGTGCCGCGGGATTTTCGAGCGAGCAGTTGCGACCGATAAATTCTTTGCGATCACATGTTGCACTCAATATGCGCTCGCTTGTCGCTACGAATGCAACACGTTCTGCAAACTCGTTGTTGAAAGGATTCTTCGCAAAAATCGCCGAGGCTTGCGGGTCGATCTCGGTAATGATGTAAGGCGCGGACGAAGCACGCGAAACACCGAGTACGAGCTCGTTATAGTTAGTGACGGTAATTCGTCGTTTACGCGCTGTGCGATTCCGCAAACGCAACAACGAGATCTTCACCGGCGCATCGAGTGGCGCGAAGACGAGTAGCTCCTGCGAAATCCCGTGGCTCGTGTGTTCGAAAACGCTGTAGCCCTGTCCGTGTCTGACGATGTACGGCTCGCGGTCGCGGATCGGTAGCGGTGTCGCCGACCAAATCGTGCCGGAGTCTTCATCGCGCAGGTAAATGACCTCACCGGGCGGGTCGCTGACAACATCGTTGGACCACGGTGTCAGACGATTCTCACGACTGTTAACCGACCACGTGCAACCACCACCAGTCTCCGTAATCAAAAATCCGAAATCGACGTTGTTGCCGATCACATTGGACCACGGCGCGGGCGTCCACTGCTCCGCGCCGAGGACAGTCACGTATTCACGTCCGCCCTGATGAAAACCGCCGAGACCATTGAAAAAGGAAAGATCCGGCGGCGGTACGGTCAGCTCCGGATAGGTTTGCGATGGCACTCGCGGCACAAAAGGCGGCGGTGGCGGCTCCGCAACGCGCGGCCGCTCGATCTGATCCTCGAACGATCCGCGCTCGGAGACGATCACCACGCGCGCCACAGCGTGCAGCAGAATGCGGTCGGCCTCGGGCATTTGATCGGAGCGCCGCAGGTAAACTCCACCGGGCTTGTCTTGCAACGCCTGCAAGCCGCTCGTGCGAATGGTCGTTTCGAGATCCCCGTGCAGTAACTGTAGATAGTCGGTCGGCGTGTCGTTGAGAATCACGAGATCGACTCGCAAACCTTTGTAGTGCAGGTATTCGTGGCCGCGCACGAGCTTCTTCACCGTGCGCATGTCGTCGGCTTTATTGATGCGAACGACAACGATCGGCAGGTCGCCGCTGATGCCGTAAGCCCAAAGGCTCGACTGCGCTTTGGTGTTGAGCGCGAGCACATGCGCTGTCGGGCGCAGTGACGGATCGGAGTAGACAATACGTGCCGCGAGACGCTGAAACAGGTGCGCTTCTTCCGCGTCGATCTTGAGGTGACTCATCTCGACCTGCGCCTTGGTCCAGGCGAGACGCAGCTCACGTTCGAAGATGTTTGGATCGTGATACTTGTCTGCGAGTGCCAGCGCCTCTTCGCGCGATCGCGCAACGGCCGTGCTGAACGAGCAACGAACTGTTTGATTCGGCGGGATTCTCACGCGCCGTCGCAGGCTGAATACGGGATCGAGCACCGCGCCCGTCGTGTTTGAAAGCGGACGATCTTCCATCACGGCGATCGGATTACTCGCCGTGCGCCCGCGTCCGAGAAAACGACCGCGATCTGTCTCATACTGCACCGCCCCGACTTGATCGCCTTCAGCTACGACGACGTGAACGCCCCAGATCGGACGCTCGTCTGACGAACGTACGCGGCGGTGGGCCAAAATCGCATTCTCGCCGGGCACGAATTCTGTCTCGATAAATAGATTGCTGAACGACTGGTGTGCGGCGTCGGCATTCGGACTCGCTAGCACGATCTCCGCATAGCTGGTCAACTCGATCTCGCGCGTGCGCGACGAGTGATTCGTAAGCGAGATGCGACGCACTTCCGCGTTGTCTTCGGCTGAGACGACGACCTCCATGCGCGTCGAGATTCCCGAATCAACACGTCGGAAGTCAGCTTTATCTTCCGAAAACGCGACGTGATACGACTGCGGTTTGCGACGGATTGGTTGATGACCTGCCGACCAGACTGTACCGCTGCGCACGTCGCGCAGGTAGATAAACGCACCCCAGTTGTCGCGCGTCACATCTTCACGCCAGCGGGTGACTCCGTTGTCTTCGCATTGTGAGTAACCTGAGCCCGCCGTTGTGATCATGACGTTATAACTGCCGTTCGAGAGCAACTGCGTTCGCGGCGTGTCGAGATCCGCGGATTCGTAAACGCGCGTGATCATTCCCGGCATTGCCTGGGCCACGCGTCCGGTCAGGACTTCTTCGGAACGCGGATGAGCAGCAGGTACGCCGACGGGAACTCTCTCTTGCAGCAACAACTCCGTCGCCTGCACTGACGGGTCGGAGTGGAAACGTTTCGGGCCTGGATTCTCAAGCAGGATGTTCGCAAGCGAGACGAGGCTCATTCCCTGGTGGTGCGTCATGAACGCGCGGATGAGCACTGACTTTTGATCTTCCGGTAGCCGCTCGGCGGTGTAGTCGATAGATTCGTAGAAACCGTATGGTCCAAGTGCGCCTTCTTTTTGCAGACGACGGAGGTTGTCCATCGCGGCGTCCGGGTCAATGCCGATCGCCAGCATCGTTGCGTATGGCGCGACGACGAGATCTTCGATCAGGCCGCGTTTGAGTCCGAGACCGGGAACGCCGAATGGTCCATATTGATAGTTGAAATGCAGATCGCGCACGTTGTAGGCAGCCTCGGAGATGCCCCACGGCACACCGCGCTCGTCGCCGTATTCGATCTGGCGTTCGACGACAGTCCGATAAGTTTCGGCAAGTAGGGTAGCCGGGTAGTCGCGCATGACGAGGAGCGGCATCACGTACTCGAACATCGTGCCGGTCCACGAGATCAGCGCGCGTCCGCCGTCGACTTTCGTGAGCGCGCGGCCCATGCGAAACCAGTGTTGCTGCGGCACGTCGCCCTTCGCGATGCCGACAAAGCTCGCGAGACGTGCTTCCGAAGCGAGCAGATCGTAGTAAGAGTCGTCTGCGCGCGAGGCGGTAACGTTGTAACCGATGGTGAAGAGCTTGCGCTCGACGTCGAAGAGAAATGAGAAATCCATCTCCTGGACGATTTCATCGCAACGGCGGGCGAGACGACTCAAACGCGACAACATGTCAGCGGAAGCGCCGGCGGATTGTTCGAGCGCTTTCGTTAGTTGCGATGCAACGGGTGACGAGTGCTCCTGCATGGCCGCAAGCTGAACGAGGGCTTTATCGCAGAGTTGAGGAATATCGGCGAGTGTCGGAACCTGCTGTAACAGGGTGAGGACAGCGTTCCATTCATTGTCTGCGTCCGTAAATTCTTTTTCGACACCGGGCAGTAAGCGAGCCCAACTCGTCAACGCGTTCGCATCCCTGCGACAGGCGTTAACCTGACGTTGCAGCGCACTCACCCACCAGCGCAATTCCTTGAAATTAATTTCGCCGTGTTCGTGCACGAGCGCGCTCACGATGTCTTCAATTTCAGAAGCACGACGTCCGAGCGAATCAAACAACGCGATCCAGGATGAGATACTTTCACCCGGTTTGACTTGCAGTAACTGCCGGCACGCAGCGATCTCGTCCTGCAACTGCCTCACTGTCACGACCTCAGTTCGTTGACGGAAGCTGCCGAGAGCTCCGGCTTCTACGTCGATGGAGTTGATCGTGTCAGTCAAGCCTTCGATCACGTGCACATCGAAGAGGCGTGTTTCAGGAAACTCGATGCAGGCTTGTTTGACCGCGATCAGATGTCCAGCGAGGTTGCCGCTGTCGACAGTCGAGATGTATTGCGGCAGGAGTGGCTCGAGAGTTTTAGTGTCGTACCAGTTGAAGAAGTGACCATGCAGGCGACCAAGTTTCGCTAACGTTGCAAACGTCAATTCCTGACGCTCGACGAGCTCGAGCGCGCCGAGATAACCGAGATCGCGCGCGGAGTGGTTGCCGAGAAGAAACAATCCCATGTTTGTCGGCGATGTGCGATGCGCAACCACCGGTGTGGGATCTTCCTGGTAGTTGTCCGGTGGCAGCCAGTTGTCGTCAGCGCCCACAAAGGTTTCAAAGAAGCGCCACGTGCGACGTGCGATCAGTCGCGCAAACGCCTTGTCTTCTTCGTTCAAAGTCTTTTGTTCTGCTGGTCGCGGTTTGCTCACGAGGTAAGCAATCAGCGGCGAGAGAATCCAGATGACGAAAAGCGTCCCCATCACCGGCAGTGCGCGTGGTTTGAAGCTGAACGTGAGGCCAATGGCGATGAGCGTCAGTATCAAAGCCGGCAACATGAACCGGACGAACGACTGCAAATCGTTTCGCAACGATCGCTCTGCTTCGGCTGCTGACACCCATGCCAGCAAATTCTTTCGCGAGATTAGCTGCCGGTAGAGCGCACGCACGATTGCGTCGCACATTAGCCACGCCTGGTGCGGGAGGAATACGAACGAAAGCGCGATCTGCGCGGTGTTCGTGCGGAAGTCGCCCCAGCGACTCCAGAAATGACTGGTCCAGGGAATACCGCGCGGGTGCATCGCGAGACCCGTCGTCATGTGCAGGTAAACGGGAAATGCGATAACGAGAAAAACAAAGAGCGACCAGAGCAGCGCCGAGCCGGGAAAAAGTGCGCACGAAGCGACGAGCCACACAAACAACGCCGGAGCAACGAGACTGCGACGAAGATTGTCGAGAATCTTCCAACGTGCGATCAGCGGCAGAGTGTTGCGTACCTTTTTAATATTGCCATCTGGAACTGACGGAAACAGCCAGCGAATGATCTGCCAGTCGCCACGCACCCAACGATGCGCTCGTTTTGCGTAAGCTTCGTATGACGCGGGATAGTCGTCGAGAAGCTCGATGTCTGTGGTAAGTGCGGCACGCGCAAACAGCGACTCGAACAGATCGTGACTGAGCAGCGAGTTTGGTGGTACGCGATTGTCGAGCGTAGTTTGAAATGCGTCGACGTCATACAAGCCCTTGCCGGTGAAGTTACCTTCGCCGAAGAAGTCCTGGTAAACATCTGACACGGCGGTCGTGTACGGATCGATGCCGGTATAACCGGAGAAGGTTTGGACAAACTTCGAACGCGAGGCGCTTGCGAGCGCGATGCTGACACGTGGCTGCAAAATGCCGTAGCCGTATGTGACGCGATTTGTTGCTGGATCGATCTGTGGCTGGTTAAGCGGGTGAATCGCGGCGCCGACGAGCTTGCGCGCCACGTCGCGCGGAAGCTGCGTGTCGGAGTCGAGTGTGATCACGTAACGGATCGACCGCAGCAGTGCGTCGTTGGCAGTGCATACAACGAAGCTTGTGTCGGGTGCGCCGCGCAGCAGTCGATTGAACTCTTCGAGCTTGCCACGTTTGCGTTCCCAGCCCATCCATTTGTTTTCGCCCGCGTTCCACTGGCGCTTCCGGTGAAACAGGTGAAAGCGCTCGTTGCCGTGCCTGCGGTTCAGTGCGTCAACGCCGCTTTGCGCAATCGCGAGAAGAGTTGAATCAGTTAGTGTTTCTTCCGAGGCAGCGTCGGGAAAGTCGCTCAGCAATGCGTAGTAGACGTGGTCGTCCTGGTTTGCGAGGTAATGAACCTCGAGCCGTTCGACAAGCTCGTGTATCTGCTCATCGTTCAGAAAAATCGTCGGCACTACGACGAAGGTTGCCGCATCGTCCGGAATGCCTTGCGTGGTGTCCATC
>DASTTS010000112.1:0-3983 GCA_035760085.1 Pyrinomonadaceae bacterium | reverse complement strand
CGGATGAATGTGCTGTCGGAAATAATCGCGAAGAAGCTGGAACGTGTACGTGAGGCGAAGGCTCGCGCGAATCCGCACGCTTTCCGAAGTGCTTTGGAGAAGGATGGCTTAAATATCATCGCTGAATTCAAGCGCCGGTCGCCTTCGAAGGGTGTGATTCGTGAAGGCGCAAACCCGGGAGAGATAGCGCGCGCGTATGAAGCAGGTGGCGCAGTCGCGATGTCGGTGCTCACCGAGGAGGATTATTTTTCAGGGTCGCTCGACGATCTCCGGCAAGTGAAATCCGCGGTGGAGTTGCCCGTTCTCCGCAAGGATTTTATTGTCGAGGAGTATCAGGTTTACGAGTCTGCCGCTGCTGGTGCGGATGCGATCCTGCTGATCGTCGCCGCTTTGGATGATGAATTACTCGCGGGCTTGAGACGTCTTGCTGAAGACGATTTGCAGATGGACGCGCTCGTCGAAGTTCATACCGGTGAGGAAATGAAGCGGGCTGCAGCTTGCGGGGCGAAGCTGATCGGGGTCAACAATCGTGATTTGCGCACGTTTGAAGTGTCACTCGATACGTCGCTATCACTCGCCCGCGAAGCGCCGTCCGGAGCTTTGCTGATCAGCGAGAGCGGTCTTAATAGCGCAGCCGATCTGCAACGTCTATACGAGGCGGGATATCGCGGTTTCTTAATCGGCGAGACTTTGATGCGCGCTGACGATCCCGCTATGGCGCTCCGCAGTTTCAGAGGTCTCGCATGACGCTCGTCAAGATCTGCGGTATCACTAATCTCGACGACGCGCTCGCCGCTGTTGCAGCAGGCGCCGATGCGCTTGGCTTCAATTTTTACAAACCGAGCCCGCGTTACATCACACCGCAGCACGCACGCGAGATAATCGACGAACTTTCAAACTCCGTGCTTATGGTTGGAGTTTTCGTCAACGAGGAATCACCAGAAGCTGTGCGAAGTATCGCCAGTCAGGCCGGTATCCACGCGCTGCAACTGCATGGTGACGAGTCGCCTGAATATTGTCGCGAACTAAGCGGTAACTACTACGTGATTAAAACGTTTGCCGTGTCAGACACTTTCGATGTCCAAACCGTGCAGGCGTACGAAGTCGAAGCCATCATGCTCGACACCAAACACAACACCCTGCGCGGCGGCACGGGCCACGTGTTTGACTGGTCAATCGCACAGCAGCTCGCCTACGCGATTCCGAAACTTTTTCTCGCGGGTGGCTTGTCGCCCGAAAACATCGAAAACGCCATAGAAACCGTGCGTCCATATGCCGTCGACGCCTGTAGCGCCCTTGAAGACAGGCCCGGAAAAAAGAACCACGAGCGCATGCATGTATTTATAAACACTGTGCGGCGCGCCGCGCCTTGACGTTTCCCTACAGTCGCAGAGTATCCTAGCCCTTGCCCCAAAATTTAGAAAATTCAGTTTGTCCTCCCCGAACAATCTTATTTGATTTATCGACCCCTCTGGTTATGACTCCGAGGCCTGAAAAAGAACCTATTACCCGACCTTCCGACCGTTCGCGTGGGCGTGTGCTTTTGATCGCGGACAATCGGAACGATTTTGTCGAAACTCTCAACAGCCGAGGCATCGACGTTTTTGGTGTTTCGAATGGCACTGCCGCAATAATCTCGCTGACGCGAACGCGGCCTCATCTCGTCATCGCTGACACGACTACTCGTGGTCTTAGAGTCAGGGAACTGGCGAAGATGCTGGCCCAGGCGGAAGACGGAATTCCGTTGCTGCTGGCAGGCGCTGAGCCTTCAACCGTGGCGGTGCGGCGCATGGCGATAGACGAAGGTGCTTTTGATTACTTTACGTTGCCGGATGAAGTTGATCTGCTGGTTGAGCGAACGCAGCAGTTAATTTTGTTGCGGCAGAAGATCGATCGTTTGCGGGCTGATGCGGATTTGGATTCGTTGACGGGGCTCGCGAACCGGCGGCGTTTTCGTGTGGCACTCGCGCGTGAAGTTGAACGTTGGCGACGTTATCGTGTGCCGTGTGCGTTGTTGATGCTCGATATCGATCATTTGAAGTCTGTAAATGATAAGTATGGGCATCCGGTTGGCGACACTGTCATCCGGCAGATCGCGCAGACGTTGCGCGAAGTGTCGCGTGATAACGATACCGCGGCGCGGCTTGGTGGTGAAGAGTTTGCGCTGTTGCTGGCTGGTGTCGATCTCGACCGGGCGGTGTCGGCGGCTGAGCGCTTGCGATCGGTGTTGGGTAGTAAACGTGTTGATGGTGTGGGACACGTGACGGTGAGTATTGGAGTCGCGGGTTGTCCGGAGAACGCGACGTCCGAGAGAGCGCTTTATTCCGCGAGTGATGATGCCTTGTATGTATCGAAGAACTCGGGACGAGATCGCGTTTCGATCGCACCACCGTTGCAAGAAAAGCTGCCTGGAGTTTGAACCACAGATTACACGGATAAATGTCTTCCTCGATTACACAACCTGATTCCCTGGGGCACTGGGGCCAGTATGGCGGGCGGTTTGTGCCTGAGACGCTGATGGCGCCGCTCGAGGAGTTGACCGCGGCGTACCTCGCCAGCCGTGACGACGAGTCATTTCAATCCGAGCTCCAGGATTTACTGAAAAACTACGCCGGTCGACCAACGCCTCTGTTCCACGCAGCACGTCTGACCGAACACTGCGGCGGTGCAACGATCTATCTCAAGCGCGAAGATCTGCTCCATACCGGCGCGCATAAGATCAACAACACGATCGGACAGGTATTGCTCGCGCGTCGCATGAACAAGAGACGCATCGTTGCGGAGACGGGCGCCGGTCAACACGGTGTCGCCACCGCCACCGTCTGCGCGCTCTTCGGTCTCGATTGCGTTGTCTACATGGGCGCCGAAGACATGCGTCGCCAGGCGTTGAACGTCTTTCGCATGCAACTACTCGGTGCGGAAGTTCGTGAAGTAAACGCCGGCTCACGCACGTTGAAGGACGCGATTAACGAAGCACTACGCGATTGGGTGACGAACGTCGGAGACACTTACTACCTGCTGGGCAGCGCACTCGGCCCACATCCATACCCGCTCATGGTGCGCGATTACCAGAGCGTGATCGGTTGCGAGGCACGCAAGCAAATTCTCGAACACGAAGGCCGTCTTCCCGACGTTCTCATTGCATGTGTCGGTGGCGGCTCGAATTCGATCGGGCTGTTTCACCCGTTCATCGCCGACACGAAGGTCAGGATGATCGGTGTTGAAGCCGGAGGCTCGGGCAACGAGTTGGGCCAACACGCCGCGCGTTTCAACGCCGCAGGCGGCGGACGTCCCGGCGTCTTGCAGGGGACGATGAGTTACGTCTTGCAGGACGACAACGGCCAGGTAGCGGCGACTCACTCGATCTCTGCCGGTCTCGACTATCCTTCGATTGGTCCGGAACACGCGTTTCTACACGATGCCGGACGCGTCGAATACGTTTCGGTTTCTGATAGCGATGCGCTTGAAGCGTTTCAACTGCTATCCAAACTCGAAGGCATCATTCCGGCGCTCGAGTCAGCTCACGCCGTCGCGCAGGCGATCAAAACGGCGGGCGAAATGAGTCGCGATCAGATTCTCGTGGTAAATCTTTCCGGACGCGGAGATAAAGATGTAAATTCCGTGCGCGAAGCATTGGAGTCGTAAACGTTGGGACGCATTGCTGACGCCTTCACAACTCTGAAGCGGGACGGAAAGAAGGGATTCATTCCCTACATCACCGCAGGCGATCCAGACCTCGCCACTACCGAACAACTACTCGTCACTATCGCGCCACATGCGACCTTGATTGAGCTCGGTGTGCCGTTCAGCGATCCGATGGCTGATGGACCAGTGATTCAACGTGCTTCGGAGAGAGCGCTCAAACACAACTTTGGTTTGCAGGATATTCTCGACACGGCGTCGCGCGCGCGAAAGCAGATCGATACGCCGATCATTCTTTTCAGTTACTACAATCCGTTGCTTCAGTTTGGTTTGAAACGAGT
>DASTTS010000111.1:0-5057 GCA_035760085.1 Pyrinomonadaceae bacterium | reverse complement strand
TATCACGGCGTTGCAGATGGACATCAAGATCGCAGGCATAAATGCGCAGATCATGGCCGAGGCGCTCGAGCAGGCGAAGAAGGGCCGGCTCTACATTCTGGGCGCGATGGAGAAGACCCTGGCTGAGCCGCGCGAACAGATCTCGGCACACGCGCCACGCATCATTCAGATCAAAATCAACCCTGACAAGATCCGCGATGTGATTGGACCAGGCGGCAAAGTTATTCGATCGCTGGTTGAAGAGACGGGCGCGAAGATTGACGTCTCTGACGACGGCACGATCTCGATCGCGACGGCAAGCGGCGATGCTGCGGATGCGGCGGTGAATCGTATTCGTGGTCTAACAGCGGAAGCCGAGGTGGGCCAGACGTATCTCGGCACGGTTAACCGGATCGTTGACTTCGGCGCGTTCGTGGAGATCTTTCCGGGAACGGACGGGTTGCTGCACATTTCGGAGATCGCGGATCGTCGCGTTAAGGACGTTCGTGATGAGTTGAAGGAAGGGCAGCAGATCCTCGTAAAGTGCATCGGCCGCGAAGGCAACAAGATCAAGCTCTCGCGTAAGGCAGTGTTGCGCGAGGAGAATCGGAAGGCCGAAGCCGCCAGCCCGAGCGACGGCGGCGGCGAGTAGACCAGAGTATTTCTCACGCAACGGCGCAACGGCGCAACGAAAGCTCGCTTAAATGTTCTTGCGTCTTTCGTTGCGCCTTTGCGTCTTTGCGTGAGCATCTTCTGTCCAGTTTTCAGACCAGTTGGTCCAACTCTCAGACAAAACCCTTCCGCTCAATCGCGAAATTCTCGATTTTCTTCAATATTCCACGCGGCCCTTGAATTGCTCGTAGTTTTTCACCTCTATATGTCCAACAAACGGCGAGAGGCGACAAAGGGGTTGTCGTTCGCTATTGTCCCCAGGGCGCTCGCGTCATCAGCAAACTGCCGGCAATAACAGAAAACTGTGGGTGCGGCTGGAGTTTTTTGCTTATTAGCACTGTCCTTGTAGTGGATTAAGACGATTTCGATGAGGCGAGGCGATTGGTCCCCTGTTAGATCAATTCGCTCCAAATGTATGAATTCAACTTTTGCCCAGAACTCAACTAACAGACCCGCGAAGCGCGGGCGAACCAGTCGCATGCTCCCGGCGACGTTGGTTCTTCTTCTTTTTTCGGCGGTACCCGCCCTGGCTGAACCCGTAACGGTTAACCAGGTGGTCCAAACTCTTACCACCACGCAACACGTCGTCGATCTCCGGATCAATACGCTGGCCCAGGATCCCGCGAAAGGCACGCAGCAGGGTCCGAGCGGCGAGTCGATCGCCAGGACGCAAGGCCCAGGCGGCAAAACTGAATCCGTAATTTCCAGTGTTGTCGTTGCTGCTGAAGGCACGACGATCGGAGTCGAGGATATCGAAGAGGGCGAAGTTGAAGGCACGATCTGCGACTGCGGCGAGATCTTCATCGCCGGTGGCGCATTTCCGAAGTGGCCCTTCTTGTTCCTCGCAGCGGTGCCCGTCGTTTTTATAAACGACTGTTGTGATGATAACGAGACAACACCGACGCCCACCCCGACACCACCTTCAACCCCGACGCCAACTCCGACTCCGACGACCGTTCCCGAACCAGCCTCGTTGATGTTGTTCGGAAGTGGGTTGGTCGCGGTTGGCGCTGGTTTACGACGTCGTTATGGGAAGTCGAAAGCTTTAGGTCAGGTTAAGGAGGAAAAATAATGTCGCCCCGTAGCTCAATCCTCCGTAACGTCAAGTTTGCTTTTATTGCGTTGTTTGCATTTGTCTTCTTCGCCGCTCCGGCGACCACCACGTCAGCCAAGACGAAGAAAGCAAAGTACGCGACGATCAAGATTCAGACGAACCCGGGTGGTCTGTTGCTGATGATTGACGGCAAGCCGCACGGCGAAACGACCACGGACTATCGTGCTTTCGATCTCGATGCGGGATTGCACACCGTGCAAGTGCGATTGCCTAACGGTAAGTTTTGGACACGTGAGCTCGAGCTTCCGGCGGGACGCGTGAAGTGCGTCGTCGTGAATTATCGTCCGCTGCCGCCGTTGCCGAAGTCGCCGTGCCCGTTCCCGGTTAACCTCTCTGCGCCGAGCCAGGTTACGGAAGGCGAGATCATTACATTCACCGCCGATGTCGCTTATAGCGGCAACGCCTCACTGAGATACAACTGGAAAGTCACTCCAGCGAGTGCTTCGATCACCAGCGGCTTAGGCACTTCGACGTTGAATGTCGACTCCACCGGACTCGGCGGTCAGCGTATCATCGCGACTTTGACTGCTGACGATGGATCGCCTGATCCGGCATGTGCCCAGAGTGCGCAGGCCGTGGCGATCATCACGCCCGTCAAGAAGGTAGCGATTGTTGCTCGTGAGTTTGACGAGTGTAACAACTGCACATTCGACGATCAGAAAGCGCGCCTCGATAACCTCGCGGTTGAATTGCAAAACGATCCGACCACGCGCGCATACATCATCGCGTACGGTGGACGGATGAGCCCGGTCGGGCAGGTCGAGAAGCTGATGAGTCGTGCGAAGGACTACATTGTTACGCAGCGTGGCATCAGTGCTTCGCGACTTACGGTTGTTAACGGTGGTTACCGCGAGGAAGACAATGTTGAGCTGTGGGTAGTTCCGAGTGGTGCTTCGGCTCCACAGCCCACACCGACTGTTCAAGCGGGCGAGATCAAGCGCCGCAAACGCTGAAAGAATAGGTCCTATAAGTCCTACAAGTCCTATAGGACCTATTTAACTTTTACGCCTTTCTGGTTTACAGTACCCCAGTTCCCTCCAGTTAGCCCCCTGCTTAATCTCGTTTTAAACAAGGAGGAGTCTTCATGGCTGAAGACGGTGGTGGTAGCGGCAGCGTCGGTGTTGTCGCTATTGTGGTGATTTTTGTGCTTATCGTACTGGTCGGGTTGTTCATGTTTAGAGGACGGATATTCGGAGGCGGAGGATCGCAGAAGATCGACGTCAACATTCAAACACCAAGCAAATAAGAGTATGAGCCGCGGATTCACGCGGATGAACGCAGATCTGAAAATATTTCTTATTCTGATCCGCGTTTATTCGCGTAAATCCGCGGCTCATTTTTTCGAGTGTTTTACTAATCTCGGGAATTTTGATAATCCTGTATTCGTGCCTGCACCAAACATCGACACTATCGTTTCGCTCGCCAAGCGGCGAGGTTTTGTTTTTCCTTCTTCCGAAGTTTACGGCGGCCTCGGCAGCGCCTGGGACTATGGTCCGCTCGGCGTCGAGCTCTGCAATAACGTCAAACAAGCGTGGTGGCGCTGGCTCGTCTACGAGCGCGACGACATCGAGGGAATCGATTCGTCGATCATTCTCAATCGTATGGTTTGGAAGTACTCGGGACACGAGGCGACGTTTCACGATCCGCTAGTTGATTGTCGCGAGTGCAAGACTCGCATGCGCGCTGACAAGCTCGAGGGATATTTTCCAGCGGATGGCTCAAAGTTCGATCCTAATGAACGCCTGCGCGCCGGACTGGTGAAATGTGCTAACTGCGGTTCGACCAACCTCACGGACGAGCGTTTCTTTAACATGATGTTTCGGACGACGCTCGGCGCGGCGGCAGTTGAAGACGATCCGACCGCGCTCGCTTACCTGCGTCCGGAAACTGCGCAGGGAATTTTCATTAACTTCCTGAATGTGCAGACCGCGATGCGCCGCAAAGTCCCGTTTGGAATCGCGCAGGTTGGCAAGTCGTTTCGTAACGAGATCACGCCGGGTAATTTCATTCTCCGCACGCGCGAGTTTGAGCAGATGGAGATGGAGTATTTCGTCAAACCGGACGCGGAGCATCTCAAGCTCGTCGATGAATGGGTTGAGCTGTACATCGAATGGTTCAAGAGTCTCGGCCTTGATATCGCGAACCTGAAACTTCACGAAGTGCCGAAAGAGGAGTTGGCCCACTACTCGAAACGTACGGTCGATATCATGTATCGCTATTTTCCGGAACGCGCGGAAGAAGAGCGCCAGTGGGAAGAGTTGATGGGAATCGCTTATCGCACGGATTTCGATTTGCGATCACACTCGAGCAAGGCGACTGATGCTGAAGGCAATCGCGCCAATCCAGACTCGACTGAGGATTTGTCGTACTTCGATGAATCGACGAAGCAGCGCTTTTATCCGCACGTGATCGAGCCGGCGGCGGGAGTGAACCGGACCGTGCTCGCAGTGTTGATGGATGCCTACTCGGAGAAGACAAACGATAAGGGCGAGACGAGGGTTATTTTGAAACTGAATCCACAGCTTGCTCCGATCAAGGCTGCGATTCTGCCGCTTGCGAAGAACAAGCCGGAGATCGTTGGCATGGCGAAGGCGATAAAGCGATCGCTGCAACCAGTGCTGCGTGCTGTTTACGACGACACTGGCGGCATCGGAAAACTCTACGCGCGACAGGATGAGATTGGTACTCCGTTTTGTATTACGGTGGACCACCAGTCGCTCGAGGATGAAGCCGTCACGGTCCGCGATCGCGACACGTGGGAGCAGGAACGGATCAAAGTTTCCGATCTCGCGGAGCATTTGCAGAAACGTTTGAAGCCGTATCCGGTGGCGGCGCCGGAAGTAGTTTAGAGTTATGCCTGTCGTTAAGAAACGGAATCAGCAGACTGAGACGCGGCTCTTGCTGGAGTCGGAAGATCCGGTCGAGTTGCCGCCGGCAGAGATTGATGACGGCGCGGTGTTGGTCCAGTTTGAGAAGTTCAAGCCTTACACTCCGGAGTTGCTGGAGACGTTGCGCGCGGGAACGGTTGCCGAGCCGGTGCCGGTGATGATCGACGGTTCGACCTTCGCGGTGCACGGCGCCACGCGCACGTTCTGGGTGAAGCTCTGGCACGCAGCCGGCAGCGAGATGACGAAGATCGATCGCGCGCAGGTGATCAGTTGCCTACCGTCGACTCGCGGCGTGCAGGTTGTCGTCGAGTCGCCAGAGGAAGAGTAAAAGAATTTCTCACGCAGCGGCGCAACGGCGCAACGAAAGCTCGCTAACTAATCTTTGCGTCTTTCGTTGCGCCGTT
>DASTTS010000110.1:0-3011 GCA_035760085.1 Pyrinomonadaceae bacterium | reverse complement strand
CGCGCGTTTGTCGCCGCGATCAAGAGCATCGAGCTGGTTGCTGGTGGTCCGAGAACGGTGCGGCTCGCAATGTTTCTACAGGAAGTTCGCCGATCGCTCACAGCGCAGTCGCAGATCTTCGGTGCGCCTGATCGAAACGGCTTGCGCGTGCTCGAAGCCACCGACGTGCGCGGCCTTCGCTTTCGTGCAGTCTTCATCGCCGGATTGATCGAGGGCGGCTTTCCACTGAGTGCGTCGCGCGACTGGATTTACCCGCATGAAGAGCGCGATCGATTACGAGAATACGGTCTCACGCTCGAAGACATCTCACCCAACACACTGCTGAAGGAAGAACACTATTTCTACCAGGTTGCGTGTCGTGCGACCGAGCGTTTGTATCTCACGCGTCCGCTGATGCTGGGCGACGATTCGGAAACTGTTGCTTCTTATTATATTGACGAGCTGCGCCGGGCGATTGCGCCGCGCCGGCTCGAAACTGAAATCATCCGCCGCGATTACGACGGCAAAAACCTCGACGACGCGTCGACCACGACTGAGATGAAAGTCGGACTCGTGCGCCAGCAGGAACGTCATCTGCATCGCGGTGCAAAGTCCAGCCTGTTGCCGCAGCCGCGCATCATGCGACTGCTGACGCTCGCGCGCAACGACGGTTTGCTGAGCGATGCTGCGTTGCGTCGCATCGAGATCGAACGTGAAAGATCAGGACTATATTTCGGTCGTTACGACGGGGAGATCACCGATCCGGATCTGTTGCACTTGATCAAGTTGAAGTTTGGGTCAGACTTCGTTCACAGCGCGAGCAGTCTCAGTGTTTACGGCAACTGTCCTTATCGTTTCTTTGCGCAACGAGTGTTGCGACTCGAGCCGCGCGGCGAAGCAGCGCTCGACCTTCAGGCAATCGACGCCGGAAAGTTGTTACACGACATTCTGCGTCGTTTCTTCGAGCGTCATCGTCGCGAGCCGCTGCACCAGCTCGATCGCAAGAAGTTACAAAAAGAGCTCGCAAACATCGCCGACGCCGTGTTTGACGAACACGAGCGGATCGTGCCGCCACTCAACCGCCAGATCTGGAAGATCGATCGCGAGATTCGCAAGATCCTCCTGGACCAGGTGCTGCTGTACGAGCTGGAAGTTCAGGAAACAGCCGAGGGCCAGCAAGTGCTGCCGTCGTATTTCGAAGTCGCGTTTGGCGGTATGAAGTCAGCGGCGAAAGATCCTGATTCGAAAGAAGATCCGCTTGAACTGACGCGCCAAACGTTTGTCGGTGAAGAGGCGATCAAGATCAGCGGCCAGATCGATCGCGTCGACATCGCGCGCGACAACACAATCATTGCTTACGATTACAAATTGTCAACCGGTTCGAGTCGCAGCGACATCATCTCGGGACGAAGCCTGCAACTTCCGATCTATCTTGAAGCACTCGAAAAACTGATACTGCCGGACCAGCCGATCGCCGGCGGCGGCTATTACGTGATTCGCGGTGGTCAGGATCGGCGCAACAAGGGTTTGTATCGTGCGAGCCAGTTGGATTACCTGAACCTGCGAGCGAAGAATTCGGTGTTCACTGATGAAGATTGGCAAAGAATTCGCGAGCAGGTAGTCGCGCGCGTCTGGGAATTTCTCGACGGGATGCGTGCCGGACGCTTCATCGTCGATCCTTCCGAGCGCCTAAAAACCTGTCGCTTCTGTGATTACAGCGCCGTGTGTCGCTACGATCGCGATCGCATCGATCGCAAAAAGAAATCCGTGTAATCCGTGGCAAAAATACTTCTACCAGAACAAGCCGCAGCCGCGTACGAGATCGACAAGCACATCTCGGTCACGGCGGGACCGGGCTCCGGCAAGACCACGGTGCTCGTCGAGCGCTACGTCCACATTCTGCGCGAACACAGTCTCTCGATCGATCAGATCGTCGCCATCACCTTCACCAATCGGGCAGCCAATGAAATGCACGAGCGCCTGCGCAGCGAGCTCAACCAGATGCTGCGCATCGCAAACGAGGAAGAGCGACGGCGCTGGCTCAACTACAAACGCACGCTCGACGGCGCAGTGATCACGACGATTCACGGTTTCTGTGCACGGCTGCTCCGCGAGTTTCCGATCGAGGCGCGCGTCGATCCGCAGTTTTTGTTACTCGACGAACATCGTGCGGCGATGATGCTCGAGCTGATCGTCGAGGAAGTTCTTTCGGAGTTCATCAGCAGCGGTCACATCGAGATCTCGCGACTGACCCTCGGTGTCGGCCGCAGCAGACTCGCAGCAGCTTTGGCCCAACTCTATCGCCAAGCGCGCGGCCAGGGGCTTGGTCTCGAAGATCTCGCGCTCGCGACTGCGCGTGCACACGCGACCGAAGAAGATCACGTGCGCGCCCTTGAAGAGCTTGAGCGCACGATGGCGGGGTTTCTCGGCATTCGTCGCACGACAAAAGCAGCGATGACGAACCAGGCGGACGTGCTGGCGGCATGGACGGAAGCGCAGAAGTTGTTGAAGTCGATACCGTCGCACGAAACACTCGCTGACTTCTGTCGTCTCGTTGAAAACTTCCGCGCGCATCGGCCGCAGGCTCGCGCGCCTGTCGCAGATCACGTGAAAGCGCTCGACACGCTTGTTTGGGAAAAGGGCCTTCAGGGTCGCGTGCCGCAGGTTTGCCTCGATCTGTTTGCGCGGCAGTACGCGCTCGAGATGGTCAATTTGTTGCTGCGCGTCGATCAGCGACTCAATGAGGAGAAACAAAAACTCTCCGCGCTCGATTTTGATGATCTTGAATTGCGCACGCTGGAGTTATTGCAGCGTCCCGAGGTGATCGCGCGTACCTCGGAACGTTATCGCTTCTTTTTGGTCGACGAATTTCAGGACACGAACGGGGTGCAGCGCGTGTTGCTCGAACGTCTGGCACTTGCGAAAGGTCGCCGTCCTGCGAATCTCTTCATCGTGGGCGATCGCAAGCAGTCGATCTACGGTTTTCGCGGTGCGGATGTTGACGTGTTTCGCGAGATGACGGCGATCTTGCT
>DASTTS010000109.1:0-4101 GCA_035760085.1 Pyrinomonadaceae bacterium | reverse complement strand
GCGCGTGAAAGCGGAAGCGCCTGCAACGAGCAAACTACCGTTCGAGTCGCGTCGTGTGAACTACAGCGATTACGGCTTACCGCCGCTCGAGTTTCTCAATGAGGCGCCGCCACACAGCGAACAGGCCGATACTGAGCTACTGAGTCTTGCCACAAGACTAGCCGAGAAGTGTAAAGAGTTTAATGTCACCGGGCAGATCAAACATATCTGTCCCGGCCCGGTGGTTACGACTTACGAGTTCAAGCCTGATCCGGGTGTGAAGTATTCGCGCGTTGTTTCGCTCGTCGACGATCTGTGCCTCGCGTTGAAAGCGGAGTCGATTCGCATCGATCGCATGCCCGGCAAGCCGCACGTCGGCATCGAGGTTCCGAACCCGCGTCGTGAAACGATCTTTTTGCGCGAAGTGATCGAGTCGCGCGCATTTCAGGAGTCAGGATCGAAACTCACGATCGCGCTCGGCAAGACGATCGATGGGCTGAACTACGTCGCCGATCTCGCGAAGATGCCGCACTTGCTGATTGCAGGAACCACGGGCTCCGGTAAGTCAGTCGGTGTGAACTCGTTGATCGTTTCGATTCTTTATCGAGCGCGACCGGATGAAGTGAAGTTCATCCTGATCGATCCGAAGCGACTCGAGCTTGGACTTTACGAAGACATTCCACACCTCGCGGCTCCGATCATCGTCGATCCGAAGCTCGCGGCGCGTTCGCTCAAGTGGGCCGTGGCGGAGATGGAACGAAGGTATCGCGACCTCGCCGGCTGGGGCGTGCGCAACATCGACGGTTACAACACCGAGATCCTGCGTCGCAACCTCGTCAAGGAATACGACGACAAAGGCGAGCCGTGGAAGCCGCTTCCTTACATCGTCATCATCATCGACGAGCTTGCTGACCTGATGATGACTTCGGGCCGCGAAGTTGAAGAATCGATTACGCGACTCGCGCAGATGGCGCGTGCGGTCGGTATTCATCTCGTGCTCGCCACGCAGCGACCGTCGGTCGATGTGATCACTGGTCTGATCAAGGCAAACTTCCCATCGCGTATCTCGTTCCGCGTGTCGTCCAAGATCGACTCGCGCACGATCATCGACACGAATGGCGCCGAACAACTGCTCGGACGGGGCGACATGCTCTTCCTGCCGCCGGGCACGTCACGGCTGATTCGCGTTCACGGCGCGTACATCGACGAAACCGAGATCGGTCGCATTGTGTCGCACATCAAAGCGCAGGGTCCGCCTGCTTACGATGAGACGATCACGCAGTCTGAAGAAGACGCGCTCGGACTTGAAGCTGCTTCCGGCGACCACGACGAATTATTCGAAGAGGCTTTGCGCATCTGCGTCGAGATGAAACGCGCCTCGACGTCAGTGCTGCAGCGTCGTCTGCGCATCGGCTACGGCCGCGCGGCCGCAATTCTCGACATGATGGAACGCGAAGGCTTGATCGGACAGGCGGACGGCTCCCGTCCGCGCCCGGTCCTCGGCCGCGCCTACGAGATGGTTGCCGATTGGGACGAAATGGCCGCCTCAGACGTCTAATCATGTCAATCTTGAAAATCATGTAATCCTGTTCAACGACTGTGCCTGACTTACACGAACTACACCGGCACGCTCGCACGATCTTCTCTCACGCTCTGTCCGCATCGGATCCTCGTCCGGCAGTACGAGGCAAATTGTCTCGAGCAAAGATTTCGACTCCGATTTATTCAATCGCTATCGGCAAAGCAGCAACACCCATGGCGCTCGGCCTCGAAGACGCGCTCGGTGATAGGTTCTTTGCCGGCGTTATCGTCTCAACTTCACGATACCGATACCAATCAACACGCTGGCAAAGCTTCATCGGCGGCCATCCACTTCCCAACGAAGCGAGCCTCGCCGCCGCGCGCGCCGCTTTCACCCTCCTCGACCGCGCCAATAATGAACAAGCAACCGTGATCTTCCTGATCTCCGGTGGCGGCTCGGCAATGATCGAATGGCCCATCAGTGACGACATCTCCCTTGCGGATCTGCGCGCCGCAAACCAGTCTCTCGTCTCATGCGGCGCACGCATTTCAGAAATCAATTCAGTGCGCCGCGCCTTCTCGGCAGTAAAGGGTGGTGGACTTGCACGCCGCGCCCCACACGCGCAAATCTTCACACTCATCGTCTCGGACACGAATCGCCACGACGAAGCAAATGTCGCTTCCGGCCCAACACTCAACCCACCACAACGCGCACCTAAGGCCATTGAGGTGGTCGAGTACTATCACCTCGAGGATGTACTACCGGAGTCAATCATGAAAGCCGTCCGCCGTGCGCAGGGGTCATCTAAACATGTCAGCGGATCTCACGCGGTTCTCCTCGACAATCGATCGGCCATCGATGCCGCTGCGGAAAAAGCACTCGAATTCGGCTACAAGTGCGCAACGCTGGGCCTCATTTGTGAACAGCCAATCCAGGACGGTTGCGAATTGCTGCTCGCGAGTCTGCACGACGTTCCGACGCCCTTTTGCGCGGTCTCAGGCGGTGAGTTCTCCTGTCCCGTCAGAGGCAACGGACGCGGCGGCCGCAACCTCGAAACTGCCCTGCGTTGCGCCATCAGTCTCGACAATCAAAACTCACACTTCGTCGTCCTGAGCGCTGGCACCGATGGCATCGACGGCAACAGCACCGCCGCCGGCGCTATCGCCGATGAAACAACCCTCCGACGCGCTCGCCATCTAAACCTCGACGCCAATCAATATCTCGCGCGCAGCGACTCATACAGCTTCTTCGAACAACTAAACGACCTCATCGTCACCGGCCCAACCGGCACAAACGTCCGCGACCTGCGTATCGTCTTGCAATCCGTCTAAATCCGCGGCTAAGATGCATTTCGGAGTCCAGACCCTTGTCCACATTAATCAATACCGCAACTCCCATTTCTACCAATCCGTCCGACGGCAGTTCGTTAACGTTTACCGAGCTGACTGATCTCCTGAGCAGCACGACCACTCCGCCAACGCTCGATCAGTTGAACGATTGGGTTTCGAGTGTCGACATTCGCGATGTCGATCTCGAGCCGTACATCGGTTTCAAAGAAGGCAACTACTGGCGCCATCGAGTTTGTCGCAACGACGCGGTCGAGATGCTGGTGATCTGCTGGCGCCCAGGCCAGAAGACGCCGATTCACGATCACAACGGCTCGCACGGAGTGGTGAGAGTTCATCAGGGCTTGATGTGGGAAACGATCTTCACGTATCACGAAGTGAATGGTTTGTGTCACGACACAGATCGTGAGTGTTCGGTGGGCACGATCACGGGCGCCGAAGTTCCGGACATTCATCAACTCGGAAATCCTGATGATAGTGGTCAGGACCTCATCACGATTCATGTTTATTCGCCGCCGCTCGGTGTGTTGAAAACTTACAAGCTGGGTAGTTTGCAGGTAGACCTTTACACGCCAAATGATTTCCCGACTTGAGACGCGGCTGGCGCCGCTCGCCGCGTTTTTATTAGCGCTGGCGTGCGTCACCGCGTGCAAGGATAAAAGCCCCGCAACTACAACTCCTACTTCGGGTGAGCTGACTGTCGCCGCAGCCGCCGATCTCACGCCGGCATTCGAAGAGCTCGGACGCGAGTTCGAAGCAACTACCAAAACAAAAGTCGTGTTTGTGTTTGGCTCGACCGGAATGATCACGAGGCAGATCGAGAACGGTGCGCCGTATGACTTGTTTGCGGCAGCAAATGTTAGCTACATCGATCAGTTGGACCAGAAGGGACTGATCATTCCGGACAGCAAAGAGAGTTATGCGCGTGGTCGAATCACTCTTTGGATGCTGGAAGAGAGTCCGGTACGGCTCCAGAGCATCGCAGATCTTGCGCGACCTGAAGTACAACGCATTGCCATCGCGAATCCGGATCACGCACCGTACGGGCTCGCTGCTAAACAGGCATTGCAAAGCGCGGGCATCTGGGACCGTGTGCAGCCGAAGCTTGTTTACGGCGACAATATTCGACAGACGCTTCAGTACGCGCAAACGGGAAACGTTGAAGTTGCGATCGTCGCCTTGTCCTTGAGCATTCAGAGCCACGGCCGCTGGATGCTGATACCGGAAGAGTTACACCAGCCCATCGATCAAGCC
>DASTTS010000108.1:0-9061 GCA_035760085.1 Pyrinomonadaceae bacterium | reverse complement strand
TCTGGTCGACAAAGGCAATACGGACGAAGCCTGGGCCAGCGCCGACTTCATCATCGAAGGTGAATACGAAACCGGCGCGCAGGAGCAACTCTACATCGAGAACAACGGCGCGATCGCTATCGCCAATCCCAACGAAGGCGTGACTGTTTGGGGCTCGATGCAATGCCCGTACTACGTTCATAAAGCGCTCGTGAAGTTGTTTGATTTACCCGACGAAAAGATTCGCATCATTCAAACGGAAACGGGCGGCGGCTTCGGCGGCAAAGAAGAATACCCATCGCTGATCGCCGGTCATGCCGCGCTACTTGCATGGAAGTCAGGCAAGCCGGTAAAGATCATTTACGATCGCGCGGAAGACATGGTCGCGACTACGAAGCGCCATCCTTCGCGCACGCGTCACAAAACGGCCGTGACGAAAGACGGCAAACTCCTGGCCGTCGAAATCGATTTCGTTATTGATGGCGGCGCTTACTGCACGCTCTCGCCTGTTGTGCTTTCACGTGGGACGATTCACGCTGCTGGTCCATACGTCTGCCCCAACGTGCGCATTCACAGTCGTGCGGTCGCGACGAACGTTCCGCCGCACGGCGCGTTCCGCGGCTTTGGCGCGCCGCAAAGTATCTTCGCGCTCGAGCGCCACATGGACAAAGTCGCGCACACGCTTGGTTTGACGCCGGAAGAATTTCGACGTCGTAACTTCATTCACGAAGGTGAGACGACGGCGACCAGCCAGGTGATTCGCGAGCGCGTCGACATGGACCACTTGCTCACGCGTACACTTCAGCTCAGCGACTACCATGCAAAGCGCGAGCGTTTCGCGCAGGAAAATCGCAACAGCAACGGCGGCTTCGGCAAGAAACGCGGCATCGGGTTCGCGACTTTCATGCACGGCGCCGGCTTCACCGGATCGGGCGAGGTTTATCTGCAGTCAGTTGTCTCGGCTGAAGCGACGGCTGAAGGAACGGTGCGAATACTGGCGGCGAGCACGGAGATCGGGCAGGGCACAAACACGATCTTTTCGCAGATCGCGTCGGAAGCGCTCGGACTCGATTTCGAGTCGATCGAGATTGTACAGCCTGATACGGGACGCGTGCCGAATAGTGGACCAACGGTCGCGTCGCGCACTTCGATGGTGGTCGGAAAGCTTGTCGAATCGGCGGTGCTGGGGTTGAAGCAGACGCTCACCGGCAGTGGTTTGTTGCCTGCCGAATATAACCAGTCACAGTTTCAGAAAGCATGTGCTGATTACATCGCGAAGTTTGGATCGTTGAAGACGTCGTCAACTTATCAACCACCGCCGAACGTGCATTGGGATGATGAAAAGTATCAGGGTGATGCGTACGGTGCTTATGCGTGGGCGGTTTACGTCGCGGAGGTGTCGTTTGATGAGTTGACGTATGAAGCGCGTGTTGAGGATTTTGTGGCGATGCAGGAGGTCGGGCGCGTGCTGAATCCGGTGCTCGCGGCGGGGCAGATCGAGGGTGGCGTCGCGCAGGCGATCGGGTTCACGTTGTTTGAGAATGTGGTGTGGAAGGATGGGCGGATGGCGAACAACCAGATGACCAACTACATCATTCCGACGCCTGCGGACATTCCGCCCATCCGGGTGTATTTTGAGGAGAATCCTTACGCGTATGGGCCAGGCGGCGCGAAGGGCATTGGCGAGCTGCCGATGGATGGCGCCGCGCCCGCGATACTCAATGCGATCGAGAATGCGACGGGTGTGAGTTTCAACCGGATACCTTTGATGCCGGAAGGGTTGATGACGGCTTTCGTCTAAGTTAGACAGGATGACAGGATTTACAAGATTCACAGGATTTATCTTGCAAATCATGCAAATCCTGTAATCCTGTCAAAAGTTTTTATGCTTATCACCTTCAACGTCAACAACGAATCACGTACGATCGACATCTTCCCAATGGCGCGCTTGCTCGACGTCTTAAGAGAACAACTCCATCTCACAGGCACGAAGGAAGGCTGCGGCGAGGGTGAGTGTGGTGCGTGCACTGTGATGCTCGACGGCCAGATAGTTAACAGTTGCCTCGTCCCTGTGGCCCAGGTCAACGGCTCAAACATCACGACGATCGAAGGCGTCGCTCAAAACGATCAACTACACACGGTCCAACAGGCATTCATCGATCACGGTGGCGCACAATGCGGGATTTGCACGCCGGGTATGGTTCTCGCCGCCGTCGATCTTCTGAATCGCAACCCTGAACCATCCGAAGACGAAATACGAACCGGCCTGGCCGGCAATCTCTGCCGCTGCACGGGCTACATGAAAATATTTGAATCAGTTGTGCGCGCTTACCAGAAGTGAGAGCCTTCGTTCCACACTACGAATTAACCACGCCGTCATCGCTCGCGGATGCACTCGCGCTGCTCAAAAGTGAGCCCGGTGTTTGGAAACCGTTTGCGGGCGGCACGGATCTGATGGTCCTGCTCGAAGCCGGCAAGCTCCCGCATCGTAACTACATCAACATCTGGAGCTTGAAAGAACTGCGCGGCATCGACGTAACGGATTCACACATCACGCTCGGCGCACTCACAACTTACACTGACGTTCAAACACATCCGGTTTTGCAAAGCGAGTTTCCGATGCTTTGCCAGGCGGCAAGTGAAACCGGCGGACTCGCGATTCAAAATCGCGGCACGCTCGGTGGCAACATCGTTAACGCTTCGCCGGCCGCAGATTCACCTCCGGCCTTGCTCGCCTACGATGCGGAGATCGAGCTCGTCTCAACCGACGGCTCACGCTGGCTGCCGTATCAGGGATTCCATACGGGCTACAAGCAGATGCTCATCGCGCCAAACGAATTGCTAGTCCGCGTTCGTATGCCGCGTAACACTCGCGGCGCGACGCAGTACTATCGCAAAGTCGGCACACGCAAAGCACAGGCGATCTCGAAAGTCTGTCTTGCCGCGGTCGCGAAATTAGATCACGATCAGATCAGCGACGCGCGGATAGCGCTCGGCAGCGTCGCGCCAATTGTCATTCGTTGCGTGCAGACTGAAAACTCATTGCGAGGTCGAAAGCCCGACGCTGAAACAATCAAATCAGCCTGCGCCACGTTGTCGCACGAGATCTCTCCCATTGATGACATCCGATCCACGGCCGACTATCGCTTACAGGTAGCGAAAAATCTTTTGACTGACTTTTTAACGACGTTACGAGCTTAACCAATCCCCATGCTGTTCCGGGCCTCAACATTTTGGTGTCTGCAAGCTCAATGCACACTGCTGCTTGTGCTGTTGCTCGGTTGCGCGATCACGAACGGTCAAGCAGACAACAGCTACTCCGGCTTCATGGCCGGCATTCGGGCCAACGCCGTGGACGGCGACATTGTCTACCAACGATCGGACGCAAAGTTTCCACTCGAAGCCGGTTTGAAGCTCGAACAAGGCGACTTCGTCCGCAGCCGCAAAGATTCATACGCCGAGCTGCTGCTTCAACCGGGAAACTATTTGCGCGTTGGCAGCGAAACAGAGTTTCAGATCTTCAGCGAGCAACACGACAAGATGCGATTGAAGCTGAACACCGGCGCACTCAATGTCGAGTTCCTGGCACGTGAGGGCATAAGCTGGTGGTACCAGATGGACCAGGCCACGGAGCTGATTCGCGTGATTACTCCCGATGCTGAAGTGTTCATCAATCGCCCCGGGATAGTTCGCATCAATACCACCGCGAGCGGTCGCACTGAAGTCGTCGTGCGTGAAGGTGAGGCCGTGATCAATGGCTATCGCGTCAAGAAGAAACGACGTGCCGTGGCTGCCAGCGGAAGCGTCACGATCTCGGAGATCGACTCCAGGATCGAAGATAACTTTGACAAGTGGAGCCGCGAACGTGCCGTGCAACTGGTGCAACAAAACAAGTTGCTGAAGGACGTCGCTCCCTGGTCGAAAGGGCTGAAACGAGGTGAAACCTCGATCGAAGTACCTGACGAAGAGGAGGACGACAACACACGAGGGCGCGTAATTTCAGCACGGCCAGGCGTCGTTAACTTCGCGGAAGACGGCGTCGAATTTAGTCGAGCCGCAGAAGGTTGGGAGCGATTAACGGAGAAGTCGGAACTCGAAGCCGGCGATGTGATACGCACGAATAAAAACAGTTTGGTTGAGCTAATGATCTTCCCCGATGCACATCTCAGGCTGGACGCATCGTCGGAAGTGATGTTTGACAAGCTCTCGAACGATGAGATCTGGGTGAAAGTCGTGCGCGGGTCTGCGATTCTCGATGTCGCTCGATTTGACCGTAAAAAGGCGCCACAGATCGTAATCGGCGGATCGTCGATGTCGGCCGTCGTCAACGAGAGTGGCAACTATCGCATCGATGGCAACACGATCACGATTCGTGAAGGTAAAGTGATTTTCAACGAGCGCTCCGTCGGCGGTTGCAGGAGAATCGATGGCGGCACGATTTCGGATTGCGAAAAGAAGGCTGTGGACAATTTCGACTTCTGGAGCCAGCATCGAGGCGAAGGAGAGTTGTACAATGGACGCGCGACAGTGGCGATGGTGACGTACCTCGACCGTTTGCGTCGCAACCGGTTCAAAACCGCTGGCTTCTGGTATCTACAGCCTGGAAAAACATCTTACACTTTCGTTCCTTTTACTTCGCAGATGTTTCGTTCTCCGTATGGAGGTAACTACTCAACTGCGCTTGCGCCGCTCGGATCGACAGTGACTCGTGGCGACGGCGGCAGCAACAATCCGACCCGGCGGCGTGGACCCGAGATCTGGCGCCCGAGAACTGACGTCAGGCGACCGGTTCCGTAGCCACGCAATGCAATCAAGTTCTTAAATCCCGTTTCCCCAGGAAAGAGAAAAATGACACCTGAAATCCCCTTTCGGCGAAAAGCAGTAGAACCCGTGGAATGTATTAAAGGCGGCTGGGAAATGATCAAAAATCAGTACTGGCTGTTTGTCGGCATGACCATCGTCGGCATTCTGATCGGATCCGCAGTGCCGCTGGGCATCTTGCTTGGGCCAATGATGTGCGGACTTTACCTGACGTTTTTCAAGGCCCGCCGCGGTGAGCCGGTTGAGTTCGCGATGATGTTCAAGGGTTTCGACTACTTTGGACCAAGCTTGATCGCAACTCTGCTTCACATTGTTCCCATCATCGCAATCGTGCTTCCGGCATATTTGCTCTTCTACGTCAGTATGTTCGTATCAATGGCGGCGGCCCAGAGCGGCGGCGGTGAGCCTGACCCGACGGCGTTCTTAGGCGTGATGGCGGTGTTTGGCCTCTTTTGGATTGTAGTGCTGGTTGTAGTCGTCGTCATTTCGATCGGGTTTACGTTTGCTTATCCGCTGATCGTCGATCGCAAACTTCAGGGTTTCGATGCGGTAAAGCTTAGTTTCCGGGCAGCACTCGCAAACTTCTGGCGCCTGCTGGGAATGATGCTGCTTACGTCTTTGATGAGTATTGCCGGCGTGCTGGCCTGCTACGTGGGCATGTTTCTGGTTATGCCGATCGCTTACGCCGCAATCGCGAAGGCTTACGAGCAGGTGTTTGGCCTGTATGACGGAACTGACTTCTCGAATATGCCACCGCCGCCGCCAGTGTTCACCTAAGCTGAGATGTCGCGTCCGGATCTGATCATTCGCGGGCAGCGCGTGGTGTTGCCCGAAACAGTTGCTCCTCGTTCGGTACACATCCGCGAGGAGCGAATTGTTTTTGTGGGCGACTACGATGAGGTTGCGGACTGCGAGATTGTTGACGCTGGTGATGCGGTGGTGATGCCGGGACTCGTCGATACGCACGTTCACATCAACGCGCCGGGACGTACGGAGTGGGAAGGGTTTCGTAGTGCAACACTCGCTGCTGCGGCGGGTGGTGTCACGACTCTCGTCGATATGCCGCTCAACTCGATTCCGCCGACGACGACGCTCGCCGGTTTCAAAACGAAGTTAGAGACGGCGCGTGATGAGTGTTTTGTTGATGTGGGTTTTTGGGGTGGCGTCGTGCCGGGAAACACGGCGGAGCTCACGCCAATGTTTGCAGCGGGCGTGGTTGGGTTCAAGTGTTTTCTGGTGCCTTCGGGTGTCGATGAGTTTGAGCATGTGACTGAGGCGGACTTGCGTGAGGCGATGCCGGAGCTCACGCGGCTTGGCGCTTTGTTGATTGTTCATGCGGAATTGCCGGGGTCGATTACGAGTGGTGCTGGTGGTGCTGACTACCGGAGTTTTCTCCAGTCGAGGCCGCGCGTGGCGGAGAATGAAGCGATCGAGTTGATGATTCGTCTGAGTCGTGAGTTCGACACGCGAGTGCACATCGTTCATCTTTCGTCAGCGGACGCGATCCCGTTGTTGCGTGATGCGCAGGCGGCGGGTGTGAAGATTACGGCGGAGACGTGTCCACACTACCTGCACTTCACGGCCGAAGAAGTGCCTGCGGGCGCGACGGAGTTCAAGTGCTGCCCACCGATTCGCGAGCGTGACAATCGTGAGGAGCTTTGGGATGGATTGCGAGATGGGACCATCGGTTTGATCGTCTCGGATCACTCGCCGTGTCCGGGCGAGATGAAATTGCGCGAGAGTGGCGACTTCATGAAAGCGTGGGGTGGGATTGCGTCGTTACAGCTCCGGCTGCCGGTCGTCTGGACCGAAGCGCGCCGTCGTGGCTTCTCGTTGCTTGACCTGACGCGCTGGCTCTGTACGAATCCGGCGCGGCAAGTTTCATTCGAGACGCGAAAAGGATCGATTGCTGTCGGCTGTGACGCGGACCTCGTCATCTGGAACCCCGACGCCCAATTCCCCGTCACCCCCTCAGCCCTGCACCACCGGCACAAGATCACGCCTTATGCTGGCGAAGTGTTGAGCGGCGTCGTGCAACAGACGTTTCTTCGGGGTCAATTAGTTGATGCACCATTGGGGCGCATGTTGTTAAGGTAGGTTTTACAGGATTTCCAAGATTTTCATGATAATCCTGAAAAATCCCGTAATCCTGTAAACGACTTTCATCGAAAGCAGGCATGTCAACAGACTTCACAGAACTAATCGATCTCGCTTCTGAGCGCGTCGGTGGGGCGGTGCTCGTGGCGAATGATGATTTTTTTGCTCCTAAGGAGAATTTGCTCAGGGCCACCACGCCTGTTTTTATTGAGGGCAAGTATACCGACCGGGGTAAGTGGATGGATGGGTGGGAGAGCCGGCGACGGCGCACTCCCGGGTTCGATTGGTGCATCATTCGACTCGGCTTGCCAGGCATCGTGCGCGGCGTCGTAGTCGATACGAGTTTCTTTCGCGGCAACTACCCGGAACATTGCTCACTCGAGGGCGCAACTTTCTCCGCACTGCCGGCAGAAGCAGAATTAACAAGCGAGACCGTGGCGTGGGTCCCACTCTTACCGCAAATGCCGCTTAGCGGCGATTCTCAAAATCCGTTTCCGATTCAATACGACGAACGCGTCACACATCTTCGCTTCAAGATCTTTCCTGACGGCGGCGTGGCGCGGCTGCGCGTCTACGGTGAGGTCGTGCCCGATTGGGATGTGCTCAAACGCGCGGGTGGCTACGTCGATCTAGCAGCCGTGGAGAACGGTGGCCTCGTGCTCTCATGTAGCGACATGTTCTTCGGTCACCGTCACAACCTCATCATGCCCGGACGCGCCGCGAACATGAGCGACGGCTGGGAAACAAAACGCCGCCGTGGTCCAGGTCACGATTGGGCCATCATCAAACTCGGCCGCCCCGGACAGATCCATCGTATCGAAGTTGATACATCACACTTCAAAGGGAACTTCCCCGAAAGCTGTTCACTCGAGGCGTGCAATGCTCCCAACGCAACCGCCGAAGAACTCACAAACATTGCCACACAGTGGTCGAGCGTTCTCGCACGCACCAAACTGCAAGCTCACACACGCCACTACTTCGATCAGGAGTTAGAAGAAGCCGGCGTGGCCTCGCATCTTCGGTTCAGCATCTTCCCCGACGGCGGCGTGAGTCGTTTACGTGTTTACGGCACGTTGGCTGACTAACATGCCCGAGCGTCTCGCATGGCTAAACTCACTCACCGCTGATGAAGCAGCGAAAGAACTGCTTCAGTGTTGCGGCTCGAAGCGGTGGGCCATCGAAACGGCAAAGAGCCGCCCATTCGATAATCTCGAAACACTTCTCACCACAGCGAACAACATTTGGTGGTCACTCGATCCAGCCGACTGGCTCGAAGCATTTCGCAGCCATCCAAAGATCGGTGAGAAAAAAGCGGTTGACAAAGTCTCAGCGCAATCGCAGCAATGGTCCGGTCAGGAACAGTCCGGCATCGCCAACGCCCCGGACGCAACGGTCGACTCACTCGCGAGCCTAAACGCTCAGTACGAACAGAAATTCGGCTTCATTTTCATCATTTGCGCGACCGGCAAAACCTCCGACGAGATGCTCGCGGCCCTGCGCGAAAGACTCCCACACGATCCTGCGGCTGAACTCCCCATCGCCGCCGCCGAGCAAAGCAAAATTACCGCGTTGCGGCTGAAGAAATTACTGACTTCTTCGTAATTCGTCGCCACTTCTTTGGTAAACTGCATTCCGAACCATGAGCACGATCTCCACTCATATACTCGACACGTCCAGAGGATCACCCGCCAGTGGTGTCGCGGTATCGCTCGAAATGCAGAACACTGATGAGAGTTGGACGGAGTTGAGCCATGCGTGGACCGACACCGACGGACGCGTGAAACCGTTTTTTCTCGTCGATCGGCCCGTGTCGAATGGCACTTACCGGCTCGTTTTTGACACCGAACCCTATTTCTCGTCGCTCAGTGTCAACTGTTTCTATCCACAGGTGACAGTCGTTTTCAACGTCGATGACGGCTCCCAGCACTACCACGTTCCACTACTGATCAGTCCCTACGGCTACTCCACGTATCGCGGGAGCTAGCATCGCCGCCTGCCTATGATCATTCTCGACCCTACGCTGAGTGAATGGCTTAACCTGCTATTTCGCTGGATACACGTGTTTGCCGGCATCATGTGGGTGGGCACGACTTATTATTTCACGTGGCTCGACGCGCGACTCACCGAAGAAGAAAAAGCAGCGCTGAACACCGGCGACACCGCG
>DASTTS010000107.1:0-4194 GCA_035760085.1 Pyrinomonadaceae bacterium | reverse complement strand
TTACGCGGCAGGCGATGACCCCGAACTGCCCCCTGAGCTAACGGGCCTGAAGGCCACGATTCTTGGACCACCACCAAAGAAGGCCAGGGCGTTTCTATCTCTCCTGGATCTTAAGAAAGGAGTCGGCCAATATCTCGATTCGCTGGATGGTGACGAGAGTTCTAAAGGAATTCAGCCGTTTTCATACGAGTGGACTGCCAAGCTCAAGAAAGATTATCCGGCGGAGGACTTGCGAGGCTTCAAAATTAAATACCAGGAGTTTACCGAGACCGTGAATAACTCACGGCCTGACATGCTGCTAGCGGCAGCTGCCAGGATAGAAAACTTCCTGAACAACCAGAGTCTGGTAGTGTTATTTGAGTTCGATGGTAAGAGATTGTTGTTTGCCGGTGATGCACAAGCTGGCAATTGGGAGTACTGGCTGTACAAAACTGACGAGCCCGTGAAGGATCCGACTAAAGCCGGCGACCTCGTCGAACGCAGTAAAGAGCTGCTACAGACGATTGATTTCTATAAGGTCGGGCATCATGGAAGCACGAACGCCACGCCGATACAGGCAATCGAAGCGGCGATCGCCCGGCCGCAAACCGGCAACGGTTTTGTTTCAATGTGTTCGACCGAAGATGGAGTGTATGGCAATCCGGATAAGGACACTGAAGTGCCGCGTAGGGTTTTAATGGACGTAATCGATAAGGGATCTTTGCTGGTTCGTAGCGATGCGATTCCGATTACGTATACTGACGCCACAACCGGCGAGCAGATCGTCGTCAAGTCGAGGGAAGGAGTGAAGTTGCCAACACCGAAAGTCGGGAAGATCAACAAACACAAACTCTATCTCGAGTATGAGTTTTGACGAGGAGGCACCGCAAAACGGCCTCGACCCTTCACGGCTCATCCGCGCTGGTGTTAAAATCACGGGGTAGATGACGACTGCAGAAGAGCCACTAACTGAAGAACAGGAAGTCTTCCTTAAACACATCCAGAGAAAGGGGCTGAAGCGCACGTCTCAGCGCGACCTGATCCTGGATGTTTTTTTACGTACCGAAGAACATCTCTCGAACGAAGACCTGTACCAGCTCGTCAAAAAAGAAGACCCGACCGTCGGCCAAACCACCGTTTATCGCACGCTCAAGCTGCTGACTGAAGCCGGCCTCGCGCGCGAGGTGCGCTTTGGCGATGGCCGCGCGCACTACGAACACAACTACAAACATCAACATCACGATCACATGATTTGTTCGGAGTGCGGCCGGATTATCGAGTTCTTTTCGGCCGAGCTTGAAGCCATCCAGGACGCGATGGCCGCGAAGCATCATTTCGAAATCACCCAGCACTTGTTGCGGATTATCGGCATCTGCGCCCAATGCCAGGCAGAGCGCGGGCAAAGCGAACGGACCCTCACCGCGCGCTCGTAGATTTTGCAGAAGTCTCCCTCGGATTTACACTAGCCAAACAGATTACAAGCGGTTGGAGGTTGGACATGAGTGTCTCAATTACGTTTGAACCGTCCGGCATCAACGGTCTCGTTGCCGAAGGAACTTATCTTATTGACGCAGCGCGACGTATGGGTGCGCCACTCGGAGCCGGATGCACGGCAGGCAAGGGTGAATGCCCGTCCTGCGTTGTTTCCGTGAAATCGGGTGCGAACTTACTTTCGCCCCCGAGTCTTGCCGAAGAGCAGCAACTCGGCGCAGAACAGTTGGACCAGGCGCTGCGACTCGCGTGTCAGGTTAAGATCGAGAACCACGGTGAAGTCGTGGTGATGGCCGCAGCGCGAGCAGAAAGATCGACGCCGGTCGACGACGGATCAGAACTAACGAAGAGGTTCGGTGCGCTGCCACTCAGCAAAAAGCTGGCGACGTTGATGCAGATGGAAGCGATCACGATGTCGGAAGCGTTCGACTCGGCGATCGAGAAGCCGCTCGCGTTCGGATCGAAGACGTTTGATGCGATTCTCGGGAAGAGGAAAGCAAGAGCGCAGCGCGCAAGAAAGTAGAAACAGTTTGTTAGACAGAATTACAGGATTAGCAAGATTGACGAAGATGGCGGTGTTAGTGGCGCCGCTGTTGTTTATCGGCTGCCCGAAAGAGGATCCGCCGCCGCGACCGCGCGCGAGTGCCTCGACCAGTTCTCGTCAAGTTCCCACGTCACCGCCCATCGTCGCGGCGTTCAACGGCGAACGAGCGATGGACCACGTGAAGAAGCAGATCGAATTTGGACCACGCCCGCCGGACACTGAACAACTCGCAAAGACACGCGCTTACATCGCAAACGAGCTGAAGTCTTACGGACTGACAGTTTCGCTCGATGAGTTCACCGCCAAAACGCCGGTGGGTGAAAAGAAGATGGCGAACATCGTGGCTGAGATTCCGGGTGAGACGAAGACACTCATCCTGATCACGAGTCACTACGATACGAAGCTTTACAAAGACATGAATTTCGTCGGCGCAAACGATCCGGCCGCGTCAGTCGGAACACTGCTCGAGATCGGTCGCGTGCTCGGCAGCCGCAGGGACAAACCAAAAATCACATACCGGCTCGTGTTCTTCGATGGTGAAGAGTCGTTTTGCGAAGGCTGGTCTGACTGTGGCGACGAGCAGAATCCTGACAACACGTACGGCAGCCGCCACTACGTTTCGCAAATGCGCGCGCGCAACGAGCTTGAGAATACACGAGCGATGATCCTGCTCGACATGATGGGTTACAAGAATTTGGAACTGGGACGCGACTCGGCGAGTACAAGATGGCTGCAAGACATCATCTGGCAGACGGGCCGCGAGCTCGGACACGCCAAAGTGTTTCTCGATCGTGATGAAGGTGTAGGTGGTGACGATCACGAGCCGTTCCTGCGCGCGGGTGTGGATGCGGTCGATATTATTCAACTGACGTCGTATCCGTACTGGCACAGAGCTGACGATACGATCGATAAAGTATCAGCGCAGAGCATGAAGATTGTTGGCGAGACGGTGCTGGCGAGTCTGCCGAAGATCATTGAACATGTGATGAAGAATAAGGCAGACAGCAAGTCACAACAGATACAAGAATGACGAGGAGACGCGATGCTGACTTCACCTGAAATACTCGTTCCGATAGATTTTTCACCTTGCTCGGTGAACGCGCTCCGGGTTGCGATTGGAATGGCGGCGCCGGATGGTGATCTGACGTTGCTTCACGTTGTTGACGAGGAGTTCATACAAGCGGCAGTCGCGGCTGGAATGGGAACTACTGACGATCTGCGCGTGCGTCTCAAGGAACAAGCGGAGGCGAGTTTTGCGAATGTGCTCGAGGGGATCGAGACTGGCAGCCTCGATATCGAGAAGATGATTGTCGTGGGTCTGCCGTTTGTGGAGATTCTGAAGATTGCTCGCGATCTGGATCTGCCGATGATCGTGATGGGAATCAGAGGCCAGTCAACGCCCGCGGAAGAGATACTGTTTGGCTCGACGGCGGAGAAAGTCCTGCGCGGCACGCGCGTGCCGGTGCTTTGCGTACCGTATTAATCTTTGCGTCTTTGCGCCTTTGCGGGAGAATTATTTCCCGCAAAGGCGCAAAGACGCAAAGAAGAATCCTGTAACCTAACATGAAAAGAATCGCAGTTATTCCTGGTGATGGAATTGGTCCCGAAGTGGTGCGCGAAGCCGTCCGCGTGCTGCGTCACTTGCAACAAACAAACGGGCTGGAGCTCGAGCTCGTCGACTTCGACTGGGGCGCCGAAAAGTTTCTGCGCGACGGCGTGACGCTTCCGCCCGGCGCGCTCGAAATGCTGACCGCGGATTTCGACGCGATTCTCGCCGGCGCGTTTGGCGATCCACGTGTGCCGTCAAACAAACACGCCGAAGACATTCTCCTCGGTATGCGCCGCGGTCTTGATCTCTACATCAATCTCAGGCCCGTGCGCCTGCTCCACGATCGTCTCACTCCGCTGCTCAACCGCAAAACTACCGATATCGATTTCGTTGTCTTTCGCGAAAACACTGAAGGCGCCTACGTCGCTGCGGGCGGTTTTCTCAAGCACGGCACCGCTGACGAGATCGCGCTGCAGGACGAAGTCAACACTCGTCGCGGTGTGGAACGGATCATCGTCGCTGCATTCGAGTACGCGCGCGCAAACGGTCGCAAGCGAGTGACGATGGCTGACAAGTCAAACGTGCAGCGTTTCGGCGGCGATCTGTGGCAGCGTGTTTTCAAGGAAGTCGC
>DASTTS010000106.1:0-21596 GCA_035760085.1 Pyrinomonadaceae bacterium | reverse complement strand
ACCTGCGGCGCGATCCTGTTAGTTGGAAAGATCTGTTGTAGCCCTTGGCCTAGGAAATAGCTTGCGTTGGAATACCAGCCCAGATCTCCGTTATTCAGCCTGCAAATTTGGTCGTGGCCGGAACTTTCACGAGCCAGGCGAGCAATGCCAGCAATATAACTACCACTGTCAACAAATAAAAGATCGACGCGTAGGAGCCGGTGAGGCGGTGGGTTTCGGCGAGGAAGAGAGGGCCGAGGGCGGAGGCGATGACCGTTAGGGTTTGGGCGACGCCCTGGATTTTGCCGAGATGTTTGCGTCCGTAGGTGGCGCTCCAGAAACTAAAGAAAATCACGATCACGAAGCCGCCTGCCAGTCCCATCACTGCCGCGTAAATTGCGACGTGTGTTTGCGTCGAGACGTGCGGCAGGGCGGCGAGCGAGCCTGCTAACAGGACCATCGCGAGGGCGAGCAGACGATTCATCTTCCACTTCGACGCGATCCAGCCGCCGAGAAAGTTTCCGACCAGCGAGGTGAGGGCGACGATGATCAGGCTGCGGTAATACGTGGACGCGTCGAAGTGACGCTCAGCAAGAATCGATTCGTTGAAAAGCGCGATACCGGAGGCTATGAGTCCGTAAATCGCGCTCGCAATTCCAAAGACCCAGAAACTCGGAGTCGATAATGCCTGGCCGAGCGTGTAGTCGGTTGGTAATTCATCGGCGTCTGGATCGATGGAAACAGATTCGGGTGAGCGACGCACGAGTAGTAATGCGAGCGGTGCAAGTCCGAAAAGGAGTGCAAGTCCGATGATCCACCAGGCTGTGCGCCAGCCGTACGATAATACAACCTCGCCGATCAATGGGAACGCAATCATGAAGCCGATGCTCAACGCGATCGTGTAGACCGCCATCGCGAGGTTGAGCCGGCGCACGAACCACTGCCCGACCATCGTGATGCTGACGACTGAGAGGGCGCTTTGCCCGAAGCCACGGGTGAGCGTGATCAGGATCGCGACCGCGGCGACATCGTGAGTCGCACTCATTCCCAAAACAACAGATGCTAATGCGACAGCGACGACGGTCAGAACGATCCTGCTTCCAAAACGATCGATCACCCGGCCTACGCCGATAGAGAAGAGTGCGCCGATCAAGGTGGCCCAGAGGTTGATGCGCGCGAAGGCGACGCGATCGATTTGCAGATCTCGAAGGAGCGGCTCGGTTATGAGTCCGAGTCCTTGCGTGCGGCCAGGCAGAGTGCCGACCATCGCGAGCGCGGCGATGAAGACGTTTACCCAGCCGTAATAAAACGGTAGCGCAAGCGGACGTTGACGTATTTCAGTAGCCACAAAAGGCACAAAAAATCACAAAATTACAGTAGCACGTTTCCGGTTGATCGAAACCCAGCTCAAGCACAAGGTCAAACACACAAGTAGTCCGAGCCAGCGCGTCGCGCCGTCTTTGAAAACAACCGTCGCATTGAAGATGATGAAGATCAATAAGCCGTGCCACAACAGCGTCAGTAACCACGGGCGACGACGATACGAGCTCAATCCCGCAAACCACCACCACGCCACATCCGTCATCCACAGGATCGCAATTGCGTAATTTATAAACAGGCCACCGCCCCAGTTGATCGCAAAAACCTCGGCCGTTTGGCGAGCAGTTTCGGTGTAAGCGGCATCATGACTCCACGCGTGATAAAACTGGAATGCGCAGATGAAGTGAGCAACCAAAGCGATGCAGCCGGTGGTCCATGCCAGACGAGCCCATCTATCAGAATCAGGTTGTCGCCGCGCAGTCGCGAACACAACACATCCGATCGTGTAAGCGACGATCGAGATCCACACTGTGCTGCGGGTTAAGAACTCTCCCGGGATCATGGCGAGACGCGCAGATTAGCGAAGTGTGCGAGCGTTTGGGTTCCAATCCATAACGCAATCGCGCCTTTGGTCTGGCCCTGCTTTAGATCGTTGACCAGCAACGACGGCTGCTCCACGCCATTCACATACAACCGCGCCTTCTCGCCGCGCACTTCGATCTTCACTCTGGTCCACTCTCCCGCGACAAGGTCGACATAGCTTTCGTATTTCTCCGGAAACTCCTTCCGCAAGAAGTGCCACGGAAAGCCGGGCATCGAAATGTACTGAATGGAATGATTGCGTCGCACCTGATCCTCTGCCCGTCCGTTGGTGGGCCGCAGGTAAATGCATTCGAAGCGAGATTGATCCGGCGCGATGCGGAACGCGACTCCGACAAACCCGCGCGCGCCTTCTCCCGCGCCGGGTCCGGGCTCTCCAGCCAGATCGATTTCGATCACTCCGTCCTGAAAATCAGTTTTGGGCAAAATTACAAAGCGACCTTCATCACCTGTGTCCGGCGGAGCCGCATCGCGCACGCGAAGAGCCTTCCGACCTTTGAAGGTAACAGTCTCTGCCTTCACGTTCACGAGCTTTAACTGTTCAGGAGAGTCGATTGGGATTGTCTGCGCTGTCAGCGCACTTGCGGTTACGAGGATGATCAGCGTTAGGCCGAGGAGTGAAATAAGTGAACGCATATCTTTTGGCTAAACGTTTGGGTTCGATTGCGCGAGTTGAAGCGCGGCTCCGATCCCGGCTCCGAAAAACAATCCATAAACGACTCCGAACAACAACATTCCAGCCGGAGCGCTCAAGGAATCGAAAAGCGCGACGCCTAAAAAGTATCCGAGAGTGTTTGATACGAAGAGTACGGCGGAAAGTTTTACGATCGATCCAAACGTACGAAATCCTGTAGCAATCACCAAAGCCATCAATACTGATCCCGCGAGCGCGCCAATTAGTTCACCCAGAGTGCGCCCTAAACTGAAGTACGCGATCATCCAGGCCGCGGCATACGCAAAGAAGGCAACAGCCCAGAGCAGGTAGAACTTCGGCAGCCGCCAACGATCTACGACGACGAGTGAGCCAAACACCACACCGCTAAGTAGTATGAACAGCACGATCCACGTGATATATGAGCCAAACAATCCGAGATTTTGGAACATCCATCTTTCGGCGAAGGCTACGGTGGCGAATACGCAGAGACTGACGAGTCCGAAACCAATCGCGCCTGTGGCGATCGATTTCGCAAGCGAAGATGGTGGTCCATTCATGTTTTGCTCCTCTATGTGACGGTCAATTCACTTCAATCGGAATCGTATTAGAGACGAGCCGTTCTGATCCTTCCGACACGCAATACGTAATCGTCATCGAATACTTGCCTGGCGGAAGCGGATCGTATCGTTCGCCGAGATTGAGGCTGTAGTGGATTAATGCTCGGCCGGCGCGTGGTGCGCCTATTTGCATATAGGTAGGACACGCGCCGGATTCGTCCGGCTTGCCTGTGTAGCTCGCTCTTTGTTGAACTGCCTGACCATTCGAGTGTTTGAGTTCGATCAGAACCGGAGAAACCATTGTGGTCCATGAATCATTGTCGACGTTTTTAACTGTAACGTAGATCTCCAAATCCTGTTGACGACCGCTTTCGCGGTTGGCCGCGATGCCTAAGGCGAAACCATGACTCACGTTTCCCCAGCCGTGCACGAGATCAACGTCGGCCGGTACTTCACCGCTGATTCCAATGACCTTTTCACCAGTGCCATCGAACTGCAAGACAGTCTGTGTGCTGCCAGTTTCCGTATGCCTCGATTCACGTTGCTTGATGTCCGCTGAATTGCGGACGATGGCGAGAACGGGTATCGACGTACCTTCGGAACAGCGCACCTCTTCGACACTGATGAGGTTGAATGATCGATCGTAGCTCTTGTTCTTAATCGGACAATCGTGCTCGTCATACTCAGACGTCCGACTAGACTGCACACGCAGCAGCTCCTCGCGAAAATTGCTCATCGAGCCATCGCCGTAGGTGTAATAGATTACTTTTACGATTCTGCCTTTATGGTCCTTGAATTCTCGATTCGCCACTGTCCCGATTTGTGTTGCTCTCGGGTAAATGTGCAACTCGCCTTTCGGCTCACGCTCCTGAGCGCGCGCGGAGATCGACAGCAGCAGCAGGAAGACGACCATATTGTTATGCAGATGAGCGATCAGCCTGTAAAATCTCCTCGATTTGTTCAGTTCATTCAGGTCGAAATCAATATGACCAAACACACCTGCGCAATGTTGAGTCTCGCATTATCGATGATCGTTGGCCTCATCGTCACGGCCAGCGAAGCACCACCGCCGGTACAACAAGACTGGACGGAATCCTTTCCCGCCTTCCGCGTCGCCGGAAATCTTTACTACGTCGGCAGCAAGGGATTAGCGAGTTACCTGATCACTTCACCGGAAGGACACATTCTCATCAACAGCAATCTCGAAGCTAACGTGCCGATGATTCGCGAGAGTGTCGAGTCGCTGGGATTCAAGTTCAACGACATCAAGATTCTTCTGATCAGTCACGCTCATTACGATCACTGCGCCGGCAGCGCGATGATCAAACAACTTACCGGAGCCAAATACATGGTGATGGAAGGGGATGTCGATGTAGTCGAATCGGGTGGGAAGAAAGATTTCCAGTATGGCAACGATCCGACGTCGCTTTACCCGGCGACGAAGGTCGATCGTGTCTTGCACGATGGTGATCGAGTGAAGCTCGGAGATGCGGTACTCACGGCACATCTCACGCCGGGACACACGAAGGGTTGCACGACCTGGACCATGACAGTGAGTGACGTTTCGAAGAAGTTGCGCGACGTTGTCATCATCGGCAGTCCGAATGTGAATCCCGGTTACAAGCTGGTCGGCAACACGGTCTATCCGCGTATCACCGAAGACTTCGAAAAGACGTTTCGAGTGCTGAAGTCATTGCCGGTTGACTATTTCCTTGGCGCGCACGGCAGTTATTTTGATCTCGAAAAGAAATATCCGCGGTTTAAGTCAGGCGAGACAGTCTTCTTTGATCCTGCGGGATACAAGAATTATGTCGATGATAGAGAGCAGGCGTTCCGGTTGGAGTTGAAAAAGCAGAAGGGCGGCAGTCCGGTGGCTGAATGAGATCGGTGCTTCGTTGTGGCTGAACCAGCAAAACTGAGGATAACGACGATCCGAATGTAATTAGGCAGTTTGTCGTCAAAGGGGCGGCCACGGAGGGCCGCCCCTACAGTTGTAGTTGATCACGCAACGTCTTTGATGGCGCCCGTTGAGCGCCACCCGTGAGTTCATCACGTTGTTCGAAAGTGGGATCGTTAGTCCCGCAAGCGAAACGCTGACAACTCGAAAACAACGCTTTTGTTTCGAATTTCCACGCAGATCTTTGCTTCTTCGCATGGCACAGCCTTTGACGTGCTGTCGCTCGCTGTTCTTATCTCCGCCCCGGAGCTTCTGACATGCACGATCTAATCTACTGCTTCCGTATGTTGCGCAAGCGGCCCTCGTTTACCATCGTCGCCGTCCTGACTCTCGCACTCGCAATCGGCGCCAGCACTGCGCTCTTCAGCATCGTCAACGTCGTGGTGCTCAATCCGTTCCCCTACAAAGATCCATCACGCCTGTTCTTTGTGCGCCACAGCCTGCCGAAGATCGGTGTGCAGGAACACCTGCGCGTTTCCGGACCTGAGTATGTCGACGTAGCGAACAGCGGGATCTTCGAACGTGTTGCCGCGTTCGAAACTGTTAGTCGCAATCTCACCGGCAGTGACGAGCCCGAACGAGTCGCGGCAGCGAAAGTCTCAACCGACTTCTTCAACGTCCTCGGCATAGAACCGATGCTCGGTCGCACTATCGCGCCGAACGAACAAGGTTCAAATGGACAGCGCGTCCTCGTGATTAGTCACGGACTCTGGCAACGACGTTTCGGCGGCGACAAAGCAGTGTTGGGCCAGAAAGTTTCACTCGATGACGAGCCCTTCACGATCATTGGCGTGATGCCGCCGCAATTCCGGCTCGAAGAGTCGCAAGCATGGTTTCCGTTTCCGTTTGACTTTGAGAAGCTCTCGCGAGACGGACGCGCTTATCAAATCCTCGCTCGCATAAGCCCTGCCACGAACGAGCAGCAAGTGAATGCCGCTCTCGCTAATCTCGCCCGGCAAAACGAGCAGGATTTCGGCGCGAAGATGCAGGAGTACGCCGGCCGCGGCATCTACTTGCAGGGGTTGTCGCAGTATTACTTTGGCCCCGTACGCAAAGCGCTTTTCATCCTGCTGGGCGCCGTCGGCCTCGTCCTGCTGATCGCATGCGCCAACATCGCCAACTTATTACTCGCAAAATCGATGAGCCGTTCGCACGAGATCGCCATTCGACATGCGATGGGAGCGAGCCGCGCGCGCATCATCCGCCAAATGCTCATCGAAAGTGCTGTCTTAGGTTTACTAGGCGGCGGGCTTGGTCTGCTAATCGCTTCGTGGGGAACAAAACTGCTTTTCAAACTGATACCAACCGGAATACTTCCGACTGGCGTTGAGATAACGATGAACGTGCAGGTACTGCTTTTCACGTTAGCCGTTTCGCTCGTAACCGCGTTCATCTTCGGATTGTGGCCCGCGATTCAGGGATCGAGAACACAGACGCGTGAGGTCCTGCAAGCGACGAGTCAACGAACAACTGCCGGCGCGGGCGCGCGACGCGCTCAAAGCGTGCTTGTAGTTACAGAAGTAGCGTTGTCGTTGATTCTGCTGGTTATGGCTGGCTTGATGATCCGGAGTTTCGCGAAGTTGACGAATATCGATCCGGGTATGACGACGGCAAACGTCATGTCTATGCGCATCAATCGATCGCCGGCGAAGTCGGGAGACGGTGCAAAGAACGCGGAGTTTTACCAACAGGTGATCGAGAAAGTTAAGACGTTGCCGGGAATCGAGTCGGTGGGAGTTGTTTCACACCCGCCTTTTAGTTCCACCGAAGAGTTGCCGATCACGGTCGAGAATGTCGCGAATGCCGGAATGCAAACGCAAGCCATCGACACGCGGACCGTCAGTGCCGATTACTTCAACACCCTACAGATCCCTTTAATCGGCGGGCAATTCTTTTCGGTTGAAGATGGTGCACAAGCGACGCCGGTCGTGATAGTGAATCAGGCGATGGTTAACCGCTACTGGTCCAACCAGGATCCGCTCGGGAAGAAGATCAAGTTAGGCAACGCCGACTCGAAGAGTCCCTGGTTTTATGTTAAGGGCGTCGTTAAAGATTCGGCTCAATTAACGCTCGATCGAGAAACCAGGCCCGAGATCTATTTTGCTCTCGGACAGTTGGCCTGGCGCTACCGGCGTATGAATGTCACGGTACGCACGAGTGTCGATCCGAAGAGTACGTTGCCTGCAATTCAGGCGGCGATCCGCGAGGTTGACAGGGACCAGCCGGTATATCAGGTTCAAACGATCGATGAATTGATTGGCAGCACGGTTAGCACCCGTCGCTTTGCGCTGGCGATCCTGATTCTGTTCGCTCTGCTGGCTCTCGTGTTGGCAGTGTCTGGAATCTATGGTGTGATTTCGTATTCGGTTACGCAGCGGACGCAGGAGATCGGGATCAGAATGGCGCTTGGTGCACGCGCGACAGATGTGCTGCGACTGGTGTTGGTGCAATTCATGAGACTGACCGTTGTGGGCGTTCTGCTCGGACTGGTGGCGTCGTACGCGTTGACGCGACTGATGACAAGCTTGTTGTTCGGTGTCACGGCAACGGATATTACGACGTTTGTGCTGGTGCCGATCAGCCTTGCGCTAGTTGCGGGGGTGGCGTGTTTTATTCCGGCGAGAAGAGCGACGCGCGTTGATCCGTTAGTCGCGCTTAGATACGAGTGACATTTTAGACAGGATTAACAAGATGACGGGTTTCTGGCAAGACTTGCGCCTCGCGTTGCGTAGCGTGCGGAAGCAACCGGGCTTCACGCTGACCGCAGCCATTACATTGGCGCTGGGTATCGGCGCGAACACGGCCATATTCAGTGTCATCAATGCGCTCATTCTTAATCCGCCAAACATCGCCGAACCGGAAAACGTCGTCGCACTGTGGCGCACTGCAAACGACAAACGCAATAAAGGCCCGGCCTCATACCTCGATCTCCAGGATTTGAACTCACAGAATCGCAGCCTCGAAGGAATTGCCGGTTACAAACCCAACCCGTTCACGCTGCTCGATGAACAAGCCGAGCGTATTCCGGGAATGCGTGTCACTGCAAACTTTCTCTCCGTGCTGAAAGTCAGGCCCGCGCTCGGCCGCGACTTTAACGTCGAAGAAGAAAAGCGTGGCGCAAAAGGCGTGGTGATCGTCAGCAATGAGTTTTGGCGAAGTCGATTGAACCGCGATGCCGAAACGATCGGGAAAGAAATAACGCTGGATGGTAAACCCTTCACTGTTATCGGTGTCCTGCCTGCCGGGTTTGAATTTCCACTCGCCAAGCAGTCGACCGAGCTTCTGACCACCATCGCCGACGAAGGCAACAATCTCGACGAACGCGGAGCGCAAGTTTTAATCCCGATTGGTCGCTTGAAGACCGGCGTAACGCTCGCACAGGCGCAGGCTGATTTAACTAACATCACTGCGAATCTCGAGCAACAGTATCCGCAGTACTGGCGCAACACGGTTATGTACATGGTCCCGGTGGATGAAGAGATAGTAGGCTCCGACGTGCGCCGCGGTTTATGGGTGTTGCTGGGCGCCGTTGTTTTCCTGTTACTAATCGCGTGCACGAACGTCTCGAACCTGTTGCTTGTGCGAGCGACTGCACGCGAACGAGAGCTGGCTTTGCGCGTCGCGTTGGGTGCAGGGAAGTGGCGGATCGTGCGGCAATGGTTGACGGAGAGTTTGTTGCTCGCGTTGTTGTCTGCGGTGATGGGCGTGTTGTTGACGACGTGGGGACTCAAACTGATCAAGTACTACGGTGCGGAGCAGTTGCCGCGACTTGATGAAGTGCAGATTGACTTGCGAGTGTTGAGCTTCACCGTCGTTATTTCGATCTTTACTGCGCTTTTGTTCAGCGTGTTGCCGGCGTTAAAAGCCTCGCGTCCTGATATCAACGAGGTGTTGAAAGCCGGAGCGAAGACAGCCACGAGCAGTGGTTCGGCGCAGTTGTGGCGTGATGCGTTGGTGGTCGCAGAAGTCGCGCTCGGTCTCGTGCTTTTGATCGGTGCGGGCTTGATGATACGTAGCTTTGCGTCGCTCACGAACATCCATCCGGGTTTTGATCCGAACAATGTTCTGACAGCGAGAATTACGCTCAGCGGTGTTGCATACGACGACGACTCGGAGGCACGCAAACGATACGTCAGTCAAACACTCGAGCAGCTCAGAGCGTTGCCCGGTGTGGAAAGCGCAGCCTTCGTTGCGCCGATGCCGTTTAGTGGTGCTGAGATTGGCGGAGACTTCAGGATCGAAGGCCACGCTGCACCTGAACCTGGCAAAGAACCTTCGGCAAACGTGCGCAACGTTACTTCAGATTACTTTCAGACGATCAGGATCCCTTTGCTGAAGGGGCGGTTTTTCAATGAACAGGACCGGCGCGGTGAAGTTGGTGCAGCGATTATTAACGACACGTTCGCTAAACGTTATTTCGCGAACGAAGATCCGATTGGTAGACGCATCAGCGAGCTTGGTGTCAATCAGGATCCTGGCGATCCGAAGCAATATGAGATCGTCGGTGTGATCGGTGACGTGCATCACAACAGTTTGATAAGAGCGGCGAATCCTGAGCTATTCCTGCCGCACCAGCAGAACAGTTGGCCGTGGGGAAATTTCCTTATTCGCACGACGAATGATCCGGCCGTGCTTACGCGTGGTTTCACTGAGACGATTCGCGCGACTGACAAGAGCGTGCCGGTGACAGGCGTGAGACTGCTAACGGATAGGATCTCGGCGACGCTTTCGCAGCCGCGGTTTTATACGTTGCTGTTCGGATTGTTTGGTGTGACGGGATTGCTGCTCACGCTCGTCGGAATTTACAGTGTTATCTCGTACACGGTTTCACATCACACGCGCGAGATCGGGATCCGGATGGCGCTTGGAGCGCAGGGTGCGGATGTTTTGAAGTTGATTGTTGGAAAAGGATTGATGTTGACGCTGATCGGGATCGGTGTTGGGCTTCTCGGCGCGTTCGGGCTCACACGCGTGATGCAGACATTGCTGTTCGGGATCAGCACGACGGATTGGGTGACGTTTGTTGGCGTGGCCCTGTTTGTGACGGTCGTGGGTTTGATCGCGACTGCGATTCCGGCGAGGAGGGCGACGCGCGTGGATCCCTTAGTCGCGCTTCGATACGAGTGATAGTTAGACAGGATTACAAGATTTACAGAACTAACAGGATTTCAGAGCCTGACCCGGAATGTTCCGAGGTTGCTCATTTGACCGTGCACGGTTACGCGGACGGTGCAGGTTCCGAGTGGTAGATTATCCGGGAACCGGAAGATGATCTGGACGAAGGGGAAGTTCGGTACCGGCCTGACGTCTTCCGCGGGTATGTCGTACGTCTGGTTGTTGCTGTCGGTCAAACTAACCACGACTGCGGAACTCGTGTCGCCCGGGACGAGCTGAAGGTTTGACGCGAAGATCATTACCCTGCGATTCAGCTCACCACCTAAGAACGGGCTGAGCACGTTCACCACCGGGAATGGATCCCTCACAAACAATGACGCATCCAACACCGCCACTTCATTGCCCGTACCCGATTCTTCTGTTAGCAGTTGAATCGGAAACGGTGTGGGTGTTGGTGTCGGAGTGGGAGTTGGCGTAGGCGTAGGCGTAGGCGTCGGTGTTGGTGTCGGCGTTGGAGTTGGCGTAGGTGTCGCTGTCGGAGTCGGAGTCGGAGTGGGTGTCGGCGTTGGCGTCGCCAGCGAACGCCCGGTCGTGAAATTCACCAACTGATCCGACGTCAGATTAGATACGACAATCGCGAACGGATTGAACTGTAACTCGGGCTTCGCCGCCGTGATCGTGTAATCACGCCCGCGCGCCAGCTTCGCAAACGCATAGTTCCCATCCTGATCTGTCAACGTCGTTGCGATGACAGACTGTTGCACGATCAGAGTGATCGTCGTCCCAGGTATTCCGTCCCCGCCTTCATCGAACGCTTGACCGGTTATATTCGCAATCGCCGAAGGTCTTACTTCTAACTCCCAAATTCCGCGTCCGTACGTCGCCGCACGTAACCTCGCGCCATCGTTCGAGATCTTCAACTCTTCAACGAAAACACTCGGCAGCCCGAACCCCAGCACCGACCAGTTTTGCCCGCGATCAGAACTCTTGAAAACTCCATTATGAGTTCCACAGTAAACTATATTCGAGTCGAGCGGATCGACTCTGATTGTAATAACACTGGAAAAGAAGGCCGGCAAACCGTTGCCACGCGGGCTCCACGTGGTTCCTCCATCAGTACTCATGTACACGCCATCGCATCCAAAACAACCGCTCAACGAGCCAATGTAAATCACATTTGCATTCGCCGGATCGACTTCCAAGCTTAAAATGGTCCGGCCCGGAGATTTTTTGGACCACGTCGCTCCGCCATCCGTCGATCTGTAGATCTCGTTGAAGTTCCAGGCTGTGAGAACGTTAGCATCGCTCTTCGCGACCGCGATGTTTGCAAGCTCCAGCAAAGGCGAACCGTCAGTGGTCGTGTTTGGCAATGCGGTCCACGAGTCGCCGTCATCGCGTGTCCGCCAAACGCGCGTGTTGGAAACGGTGTAGAGAGTTGACGGCTGATTCGGATCCATTACTAATCGCGTCGCGAATGGTTTGCTTTCGCCGAGCGGGTACGGCGGCGAGACGATCATCGCTGGAGGAAACTGAAAGATGTTCGGGTTAACACCGAAGTCTTTGGTGCGACGAATGTCACCATTCTGGCAGGTCGCAAAAGCGATCGCAGGATTTTGCGGGTTGATTGCGGAGTCGAAGCCATCGCAGACACGCATTGTGAACAACTCTGTGCCACCTAAGCCAGGACGCCAATCGGTCCCGTTGTCCTGAGAGCCCGCGAGAAAGCCGTTCGTGAGCACCTCGTGATTCGAGATTGCGTAATACTCGCGCACCGAGAGTCCGCGATTGTGTTCGAGCGCAACATTGCCCTGCGCGCTGTAGACGCCGCCGTCGTTCGCGATCCAAAGTCTTGAACCTTGATATTGCTGGTCGGTCCAGTCGACGTGGATGTCGAAACAGTTGAAAGCGACGTCACAAAACGGTTGGAACCACGTTTCACCACCATCGACGGAGCGTCTGTAAAAAACTCCACCGACCGTGATCTCATCAGCATCAAACGGCGATACGATAATCGTGTTGTTATGAAACGCCTGACCGCCGAGCAGGTGACTTGTGGCGAAGTCAGTGCTGCCTGAGAAACCCGGCAGGTCCACCCACGTGTTCGCGCCGTCGGTTGATTTGAATACGTGCGAGATGATGCCGCCGGCGCCCTGCACAGCAGTTAGAACATAGACCACTTGCGGGTTTGACGGCGTGATGGCGAGAGACATCGGATCAGGAATTTCCGGCAGACCCACCACTTTCTCGGTAAAACTCGTACCGCCATTCGTTGACTTCAACACGCGAGCGCCGAATGCTGTGTTTGCAGTGGCATAGAGCACGAGCGGATTGGTTGGATCGCGCTTCATGTCGGTTACCTGCGAGTACGAGTCGGAAGTCCCGGCTGCCCACGTGTTGCCTCCGTCTGTTGATCTGAGCGCACCGCTGCTACTTGCAGCGACGAGTTCGAGCGGGTTGGTCGGGTGAACAGAGATGCGGAAGAAACGTGCGGCGATAACGCTCTCCGGGAACTGCCACGTTTCACCGCCATCGGTTGATTTGAGCAGGCCGATTCCCGAGGCGTGTTCTGATCCAGTTCCAACGTAAACAACGTTCGGAGAAGATGGAGCGACCGCTACAGCGCCAACGTTCAAGTTGTTAATTGAATCAGTGAGGTTCCGCCAGCTTTCGCCATTATCTGTCGTCTTCCAAACGCCGCCGCTGTTCGCGCCCACGTAAACAGTTCCGGTTGCTGTCGGATGTACCGCGATTGAAGTAATCCGGCCCGCGCCGTTGGATGGACCAAGTGACACCCAGGTCGTTGCCGCCGACATCTGGCGCGCGCCCAACCGTTTTCTGATGGCTTCTCTTGACTGGTACTCCTCGCGCACGCGCTTCAAACGCAGGTTTGGATCGACAGTGGGATGGCGTTCTTTGAACCATTCGAGGCGCTCGCGAATTTCCTCTGCCTCGTCTTCAACTTCCTGCCTGGTCTGACTCGCAGTCGGCGGCGTAATCTGCAATGAGAGCAACAAGGCGAGAACTACAATTAAAGACAAGAAGATTGCGCTTCTCATTACCGGACACCCACTTGTTAAGAAGAACACCCCAGACGCCTCGAAGATGGAGGACGGCGGATATTACTCGTAGCGGTCGGCCGCTGACAGTCGGGAAGAGAAGCGAAGAGCGACCGTGCACGGACAGGTTACCGAGGATTGTTCCTACATGCAAGATAGGAAGGGGCAGCATTCCTCTGGGTCTCTGCGTTGAGGTAGCTCTTTAACGCAGAGAACGCAAAGTTACGCAGAGGACCGCAGAGACTGAAGTTGCACAGAGAAAATTCTTCTGCAATAACTGTGATACGAGGAAAGTTAAAATCTGCTTTTACGACGTGCGCATTTTGGTTCAATATGAGACACTGTCCAGCGCCTACGCAACAACTCTTGCAGGCTTCAAGCAGGTTTTTTGGGTGTTGTAGTTAGAGACCCTCGTCCAACCCCCAAGTCAAAAATAAGTCCCTTCTCCAAGAGGCTGTTTTAAGACAGTCTTTTACCGGGAACTGCCTATGAGTGTGCTTTCAAAAGTTTTTCTAAATGAGCCACGCGGTGAGATGGTGTCGTTCAAGAAGGGCTTCAGCCTGCGCCTCGTGATTCTGTTTAGCGTCTTGACCGTGCTTTTGACAGGCTCGGTGATCCTATTGTGGGAACAGGTGCTAAAGCCTCCCTACTATCGTTGGGTCGAGCGCAATTATCCCGGGCCAACGAATGCCGAAAATCGCGACAGAATCGAACAACGAAGTGAGCATTTCTTCATCTCGATGACGGTTGATGTCATCGTCGTCAGCATTCTGTTGGTGATCGTGGATCGCAAACAAAAGCGATTAGTCCAGGCGAATCAGCAACTTGCACACAGCGAGAAGGTTGCGATCCTGGGCCGGGTTGCAGCCCAGGTGGCCCACGAAGTCAGAAACCCGCTCGCGGGGTTATTACTTTATTCGGAACATCTCAAAGGCAAGATCGACGGCAAATTGCCGAACGGCGACGCTCAACTGATCGACAAGATTATTGACACCATCAACAACTTAACCGCTACCACTGAGCAGATATTGAACTTCGCGCGACCCGTTACACTCGCGCCGAGAAGAGTCGACCTCAATGAAGTTGCACGCGACGTGATCCAGCTTCTGAGCACCGAGATCTCAGCACACGCAATCGAGATCAAACTCGAGCTCGACAGCTCACCCGTGGCGGGAATGCTCGACGAACCGTCGATTCGTGGGACCACGCTTAATCTCGTGCTCAATGCGGTCCAGGCTATGCCCGCCGGTGGACAGCTAACGATCTCTACCAGTAGGAACGGCGATAAGTTGTTGATGATCATACGAGATACCGGCTCGGGCATGACTCCCGATCAGATTAAACAGATCTTCGAGCCATTCAGTACCACGAAGAGTCGCGGTCTCGGTCTGGGAATGCCTTACGCGCAAAAGATCATTCAACAACACGGCGGACGAATCGTTGTCGAAAGCCGGCCCGGGAAGGGCACTGACGTCAAAATCGAATTGCCGGCAAACGAGAGGAGTCAGTAGTGAGTTCCCGAGGTACCAGGAAAATTTTGGTCGTTGACGATGAGCCCAGCGTTACCGGGTCACTCGAAGTGATTCTCCGTGGAGCCGGCTATGAAGTATTGACAGCAAACAGTTTCGCTTCCGCGAACGCGATCCTGACCCGGACGACTGTCGATCTTGTTATTACCGACCTGCGTCTCGCCGATGCGTCAGGAATCGACGTAATCAAGCACATCAAGCAGAACACTCCGGAAACTGAAGTCATCCTCATGACCGGCTACGGCTCGCTCGACATCACGATCGAAGCGATCAAAGCCGGCGCTTACTACTATCTCGAGAAGCCTTACACGGCCGATCGTCTGTTCACTCTTCTAGATCGCGCTTTTCAGCTACTCGATTTGAGACACGAAAACGAGTCGCTGAAAAAGAAAATTTCCGGCGACAGCGAAACGTTTGGCATGATCGGCCGCGATCCGCAAATGCATCAGATCTTTGAAACGATCCGGACTGCGGCGCCTTCCGATGCTTCAGTTTTGATCGAAGGTGAGAGTGGTACGGGCAAGGAGTTGATTGCCACGGCTTTTCATTCGCAAAGCCAGCGTGCTACCGGTCCGTTCATCCGGATCAATTGCGCTGCGATCCCACACGAGCTCATCGAATCAGAGTTGTTTGGATACAAAAAAGGCGCATTCACGGGCGCTGATCGCGACAAGCGTGGACTGATCGAAGCCGCTAATCAGGGCACGCTGCTGCTTGACGAGATCGCGGAGATGCCTACGCATCTGCAAACGAAGTTGCTGCGCGTGCTTCAGGAACGAAGACTACGCCGGCTCGGCGATGAGCGTGAGATCGACGTCAACTTCCGGCTCGTTTCAGCTACGAATCGAAACACTCCCGCGCTTCTGGAGGAAGGTCTCCTGCGGAAAGATCTGTACTTCCGTATCAGCACGATCAAGATTAAGGTCCCACCTTTGCGTGAGCGCCTTGATGACGTCCCGATCATTGCCGGACGGTTTTTAATAAGATTCAATGAGCAGTACGGCAAAAAGATTCGTGAAATCTCGCCGGATACGGTTATGCGTCTGGTAAGTTACGATTGGCCTGGCAACATACGGCAGCTCGAGAGCGTGATCGAACGTGCGGTGCTGTTTTGTTCGGGCACTGAATTGCTGCCAAACTGTTTGCCGGAGGAATTTCAAAGCCGCGGGCCCAGCTCTAGTTTTGTGATTCCTCCGTTGCTACCCATGGAAGAGATTGAGCGCCAGGCGATTATGCAAACTCTCGAACGCACTCACGGAAATATTAAAAAGACGGCGCAGATACTCCGTTTTCCAAGGCCTACTTTCTACCGCAAACTCAAGAAGCTGGGCATCAAAGTTGAACGGCCTGTTCCTCCCGTAAGTATCGGCAAGCCGTAGAATTAACAGTTGTGCCCGACGTCAAGGACAAACCATGTATCCTCGTTGTTGATGATGAGCCATCAGTAGGTGACGCGCTCAGGATTGTGCTCGAGTCGAACGGCTATGAAGTGGTGCTTGTGACCAACGGCCAGGATGGAATCGAACAAGCACGCAACCGGAATTTCGGATTCAGTGTCGTTGATCTCTTTCTGACTGACATCTCGGGCTTTCAAGTAATCACAGATCTTCGCAACCTTCAGCCTCACATACCGATACTTCTCATCACCGCGCATGGCAGTCCGCAGATCTTTGCGGAAGCGAAGAGACTCGGCGCGATCGGGGCGCTATCCAAACCATTTCCACCCGCTGAAATCCTCAAACTAATCGACTCATACATGCATGGTCCAACCACTGATTCACTGTGAACCACGCCATCCCCTTCGATGTCTCACGCTGAGACATAGGAAAAGCTTAACCGCAAAAAGGCACACGAAGCACTAAGCAAAATTGCGGGCACGGTCGTTGCAATAGTGGCGAGCGCATGACATTGGTCCGTCTCGCACTATGAGGTGATTCCGGGATTAGGCGGGTGGTGTCCGGAGAGTGGCCGGCGACTACCTGACCCACCGCGGGATTGTTTCGACTCGATGGCGGCATCTGAAGGCACGCGGGCAAATACCGTGGACTTCAGATTGGCGGTTGGTTAACCGCACCAGGGTGCAGCCTGTCGGGGGACGGGCTGCACTCATTCTCGTCTTGCAAATCTTCTCAATAATTTCCAATCCGTCAGATGTGCGTTTTGTGCCTTTTTGTAGCTACAATCGCTCGGCATGCCGCACTACATAGATCTGGAAACCTGGCCGCGACGCGCGGTGTTTGAGTTTTATCTTCCGTTCGACAAACCTTACTTCAACGTTTGCACACAGCTCGACGTCTCGAGTTTGCTCGCGGCATTGAAGAAGCGTCCGGGCACCAGCGTCTGGTTGACTTACCACTATCTCGCGCTACGCGTTGCAAACGAGATCGAGCCGTTTCGTTATCGTCTGAGACAGGGCAAGGTGCTGGTTCATGACGTCATCAACGGCGGCACGACCGTAATTCTTCCTAACGAAACGTTCACGCTCGTCTACTTCGACCACAACGAGAACTTCTCGAAGTTTATGGAAGGCGCGACGAATGCAGTCGAGGAGATCAGAAAAGGCGACTGGGCGTTCCGGCCACGACACGAAGACGACGCGCGCATACATTGCACCACGCTTCCGTGGATCGCGTTCACGAGCTTTTCACACGCGCGTCGCTGGGGACGCGAAGATTCAGTTCCTAAGATCTCGTTCGGCAAGTTCATTAAAGACGGCGAGCGCACACTCCTGCCGTTTTCTGTGGAAGTGCACCATTCAATGATGGACGGCCTGCACGTCGGTCGTTACATTGCCCGCATCGAAGAGTTGCTCGCACACCCGGAAACCTTTCTCGACTAAATGCGCAAAATCATTATTGCCGTCATAGTGCTCGTACTTCTCGGCGGTACAACGGGCTTTCTTGTTTACCGTTATAAGCACAAACCGGTGCCCACGCCGCCCGGTTGGCAGGCCCACGTCACCACAATCGCCGGCGACGGCACGCCACTCGTCCGCGATGGCAAACAGTCTGCGTTTTCGGATCCGTTTGGTGTTGCAGTCGCTGCTGATGGAACGATCTACGTGGCGGATGCGGGTGAGAGTAATCGTATTCGTAAGATTTCGCCTGACGGAAACGTCACGACACTGGCGGGCGGCAGCGAGGGTTTTGCGGATGGGGTTGGTGCGTCTGCTTTTTTCAACACACCCTCCGCGCTCGCGCTTGGTCCTGACGGCAATCTCTACGTCGCGGACACCGGAAACAATCGCATTCGCAGGATAACTCCAGACGGGACGGTATCAACAGTTGCCGGCAGTGGAACCGCAGGCTATGTTGATGGACCAGCAGCGACGGCACAGTTCAATGGACCGATAGGATTGGCAGTCAGTAGCGATGGCGATATTTACGTCGCAGACACATACAACGACGTGATCCGCATGATCACGACCGAGGGACAGGTGACGACGATCGCCGGTGGCGGCACTCCTGGCTTTGCAGATGGTGAACAGAAGGTTGCATTGTTTGATACTCCATCCGGGATCATCGTAGTCGAGAACAGCAGTCTGATCGTTGCTGATACCGGAAACCACCGGCTTCGCAAAGTTAGTTCAGATGGTAATGTGACTACGCTGCCCGTTTCCGGTGAGGAGCTCTCGCGACCAATCGGTCTCGCGTTTTCACACGATCATTTTCTCTACCTCACTGAGCTGGACCGAGCGCGAGTCGTACAAATCGCGCCCGACGGCGTCGCGCGTGTAATTGCGGCACAGTTTAATCAACCGACCGGAATCGCGATTGGACCTCACGTCAACAAGCCGGCGGAACTTTTCGTCGCCGACAGTGGCAATTATCTGGTTCAAAAGTTGGACCAAACCGCAGTTTCCGGTGCTGCAACGGATCCATTTCCGAAACTCACAAATGAAACCCTCGGAGAGCAGTCGTTAATATGGCCGGTAGATCCGCAACAGAGTCCGCATGAAGTTGTTGCGACGATGGGCGAGGTGCGCGGCAGTTTTGATTCCGACGATAGCCGTCATCATCTTCACAGCGGACTAGACGTTTTTGGTCCTTATGGCGAAACGGTTCGTGCCGTGCACTCGGAGAAAGTTACGAGTCCACAGTCGAACTGGGGATTCGGTTCGCTTAACGAAGGCTTTCGCGTGGGCGTCGTCTCGTATATACACCTGCACGTTGGACGCGATAAGGATGGGAAGATGTTTGATGATGCGCGCTTCATTCCCGTCAACGATGGCGAAGGAAAACTGGCGCGAGTGCGCATTAGACGTGGCACACGTTTCAAGCCTGGCGATGCGGTTGGCACTATCAACAAGATGTATCACGTTCATTTGAATGTTGGGCCACCTGGTGGTGAGATCAATCCGCTTTCGCTTTCGCCCATCGGATTCAAAGATGATATTCCGCCGACGATCGAGAAGGATGGGATTCAACTGTTTGGCGCGAATGGCGCACGGTTGCAGGAGAAACAGGGTGAACGTTTGCTTGTGAGTGGATCGGTGCGGATCGTTGTCGATGCGTTTGATCGAACAAATATGAATCCAGATCGGCGGCGGCTGGGGTTGTACAAACTCGGTTACCAGGTGCTCAAAGCGGATGGAACACCGGCGCCGGGCTTTGAGCAGCCGCGGATCAATATCCTGTTCAACCGTTTGCCGGATGATCGTGAAGCGACGAAGGTGGCGTATGCGGATGAAAGTGGCATCACGGTCTACGGCAGCAAGACGACGAGGTTTCTATACGAGGTGACGAATACTGTGCGCGATGGACAAGTCGCGCGCGGCGTCTGGGATACGACGCAGTTGCCAAAGGGCGATTACGTGCTGCGGATCATTGCTGCTGATTTCTCAGGCAATGAGGCGCGCGACGGCCGCGACGTTCTGATCCGCGTTAATCAATGAAATCCGTAAAATCCGCGTTTGCTTGAGAACCCGCTCGTGTTGCAAGATACACTTTGATTTCCGAGTACATACAACGCGCGCTTGAGGAGGACATCGGCACCGGCGATGTCACGACTGACACGATTGTGCCTGCCGGCGCTACGCTGCGTGGGCGAATCGTCGCCAAGCAGGATGGCGTTGTTGCCGGCTTAGACGTCGCAAAGCAAGTCTTTCTCACCTTGAACGAACACGTCACGTTCATCCCGAAAACACGAGACGGCTCGAAGGTCACACGTCGCGACGTGCTCGCGGATCTGGAAGGACCAGCACGTGCGCTCCTCACCGGTGAGCGTATCGCTTTGAACTTCCTCGGCCGCATGTCCGGCATTGCGACCCTGACGCGAAAGTTCGTCGACGCTGTTGCAGGTACAAACGCCGTAATACTTGATACACGCAAGACCGCGCCCGGCCTGCGTCTCACTGATAAACTCGCAGTTCGTCTCGGCGGTGGAGAGAACCACCGCACGGGCCTCTTCGACATGGTTTTAATAAAGGACAACCACATCGATTTCGCCGGCTCGATCACGCAAGCCGTCGAACGTGTGCGCGCGTCTGGAACAAAGCTCGAGATCGAAGTCGAAACGCGCACGCTCGACGACGTTCGCGAAGCGCTCGCGCTCGGCGTCGAGCGAATTCTGCTCGACAACATGTCGCCTGACACGATGCGCGAAGCAGTTGCAATCTCCGGCGGCCGGGCCAAACTCGAAGCGTCTGGCAACGTTACGCTCGCTAATGTGCTCGAAGTTGCAGTGACTGGCGTTGACTACATCTCAGTCGGCGCTTTGACGCATTCGCCGGCGGTGTTTGATGTGAGTCTTGAATTCGTGGCTTGAAAGAAGATGATTACTACTGACACGACAACTGATGCGATCTACGAGAAGCTGAGCCGGCTGCTTGCCGATACGGTGCCCGATTTCGAGCTCCGTCTCAAAGCCGGGCTCGCGGCGGAGATCAATCGACTCAAAATTGAGAAGAATGCCGTCATACTCGGTCATAACTACATGGAGCCGGCGCTCTTCCATTCGATTCCCGATTTTGTCGGCGACTCGCTCGAACTTAGCCGCAAAGCCGCAGAGACTGATAAAGACATCATCGTGTTTTGCGGCGTGAAGTTCATGGCTGAAACGGCGAAGATTTTGAACCCGACGAAGAAGGTGCTCATTCCTTCGGAGAAAGCAGGTTGTTCGCTGGCTGCAAGCATCACTGCCGAAGACGTGCGCGAGTTAAAGCGCCGCTTCCCGGGTGTTCCGGTCGTGACTTACATCAACACGTACGCGGATGTGAAAGCGGAAACTGATATTTGCTGCACGTCGTCGAATGCGGTGGCGGTGGTGAAGTCGTTGAAAACTGACAAGGTGATATTCATTCCCGATGAATATCTGGCGGGCAATGTCGCGCGTGAAACGGGCAAGCACATTATCTTTCCGACGCGCGAGCCGCGCATGCGCTTCCCGAATGAGCTCGAATACGAGATGATCGGTTGGCCGGGTCGTTGCGAAGTGCACGAGAAGTTTAGTGTTGAAGATATTCAGAACGTGCGGAAGCAGTTTCCCGATGTGGTGATCCTGGCCCATCCGGAGTGTAGTCCGGAAGTTGTTGCTGCTTCAGATTACTCAGGCAGTACAACGGCGATGATCCGTTACGTTGAGAAGACCAATGCGCCGCGCTACTTGTTGTTGACGGAATGCTCGATGGGCGACAACATTGCCGCCGCGAATCCTGATAAGGAGATGTTGCGGCTGTGCAGCGTGCGTTGCCCGCACATGAACCAGATCACGCTCGAAGACACGCTGGAATCGCTGCAAAAAGAGCAGTTTGAGATCTTCATCGACGAGGACGTTCGCGTGCGGGCGCTGCGTTCGGTGCAGCGAATGCTCGAAATCGGAAAAGAAGAC
>DASTTS010000105.1:0-27079 GCA_035760085.1 Pyrinomonadaceae bacterium | reverse complement strand
GTCCAACACGCGCACACGATGGCCGCGCCCGACGAGAGCATCCACGAGGTGAGAGCCGATAAATCCGGCGCCACCAGTAACCAGCACGTTAGCTTTTTCCAATTTCATTCCCTGTTCTCTTTCGTTGCGCCGTTGCGCCGTTGCGCGAGAAAAAACCGATGGGGCGTGGCGTCCGGCCAAGGTTTCTCACGCAACGGCGCAGCGGCGCAACGTCAGCTACGATTTCCGGTGGCCGCCGATCGTGCCTGTACACCTGCATCAACCGGCACACTCACATTGCGCAGTACGGACTTGAAAATCTCGTAAACTCTGGGTGTCTGGGTTATGGCTGAGTACTTCTCCTCCACTGTAACACGCCCCGCATGGCCCAGTCGTCGCCGCAACTCCGCCGAGCGCAACAACCGGCTGAGCTTGTCGACCCACTCATCCTCCGTCCCCGCGATGAAACCATTCTCATCGTCCTGAATGATGTCAGTATTAACACCAACCGGCGAGCAGATTGTCGGAATCCCGAGCGCCATAAACTGGAGCGCCTTCAGTCCACACTTGCCTTTGCTCCAGCGATCGTCAGGCAGCGGCATCATGCCAATATCGATCTCACTCAGATCCTCGAGCTCGGTCTCCGCGCGCCAGGGCATCGCTTCAACGTCAACCGGCGCACACTCGTAAGCCGGCGTTCCAATCACACGCAATCGAAACGATTCCTTCTCGGCGAGTTTCTTCAACGCACCGCGCATCGTGTCGAGGTGCTGGACGGTGCTGTGACTTCCGGTCCAACCGATCACAACCGGGCCAGTCTTTTCCTTCCGCTCCGGGACGCGATACTTCTCCGTGTCGATCGTGGTCGGAATCACCGTGACGCGATCGTTCACCTGTCGCGCATACTCCGCGAGATATGGATTGCCAACCATCACGTGCGACGAGATGCGACAAATCGTTCTCGTCTTCGACGCGAATTTCAGGTAGCTCAAATAACCATTCGAAGGACTGCGATACGAAACAAAAATCGCGTCGTCAAAATCGAAGACCACCGGCACACCGCTTTGCGCGATCAGTCTTTCGAACACTGGCGGACCGAGCAGCGCCGCTTCGCGCAGGATGTAGACCAGATCGTACTCCTTCACTTTGCGAACGAGCGACAGCCTGCGGCCGAGACCGCGCGTGACGAGCTGGAGTTTTTTTCCCATCATGCCGCGCTTGTAGAGAAGCGCGTGCAGTTCTTCGTCTTCGAACGAAGCAAAGGTGATGTCTACACCACGTTCGCGAAGCAGAGGTTCCCATTGTTCGAGGCGATAACGCTGGCCTGGCGAAGTGTCGTAGAGGGCGGGCATCAAGGCGAGAACACGCATAGTTTTTCAGTAAAAAGTCAGTATACAACATAGGTCCTATATGACTTACGGGACCTATTCAGTTGAATTCAAATAATGTCAAAAACCCTATTGGGCCTTCCGTCCGGTCGCGATCCAGCCAAAATTCTCGCCCACGGTTGGCGCCTCCAGCGACGCGCGGGCCAGCCAGTTTTGCACATCCTGGCGTGTGTAGCGATTCTCGATCGGCGCTGAGAAGCGATCGAGTTGATCGTTAACGCAAACTCGAAACGGCAAGTCGGCGTACTGCTTCAACGGAATATTTTCCGCTATGCGAGTGAACACCGGGACTCGCCGCAAGATGCGATAGGGCCACACAAAAAACGTGAACGCCGCCATCGCCGTCGGATAGGCCAGCGCATGAACCGCACTGTGCGGCAGTCGCGTCGTCAGTCTGCGCGCCGCTGTTATCCCCGACAACATCGCCGCCTTGATGGGCCGCTGCTCCGGTTTCCAGTAGAGATAAATCTGGACGATACCGCCGGGCTTCAGGAACCGTAAAAGGTTTTGAAATGCTGCTTCGGGATTCGGAAGATGATGCAACACGCCGATCGAGTAGATGAAATCAAAACTCTCGAGCGCAAACGGCGGGTTGTGCAGATCAGCTTGGACCACGTGAACGTTTCGCGCTTGCGTGTTGCGTCGCGCGACTTCGACAGCGGGGCTGAGATCGATGGCCCATACTTCAGCGCCATACTTCGCGGCGTAATAAGCGAAGCGACCGTTGCCGCAGCCGGCGTCCAGGATCTTCTTGCCGGGGAAGAAGTCGGCGGCGTGCGGTTGCATGTAGTTGAGAAACTGCTTCTCCCATTGCTCGTACATCTCCGGAAAGCGATGCCATTCGTAGCCAAAGCTGCGGGCTGTATCGGCTTGTGATGCTTCGCTGGCCGTTGCGCGCGAGTTGCCGTCGAGGGCGTCACGCATTGAGGGGAGCAGGAGACGTGGGATGCCGTCGGCGATGGGATAAGAGATGTTGCAGCGATGGCAGTTTAGAGTGTCACTGGACACCGTAAGGCCCGAGCGGCAGTTCGGGCAGCGCAAGGTTTCCAGTAACGTCTCTATTCCGTCGTTCATTGTTAGACAGGATTCACAAGATTTTTCAGGATTTACAGGACTTCAATCATGTGAAATCTTGTAAATCCTGTGCAAAAACTTTCTCGTAAAGCGACGCGTATCGCTCTCCCGCAATCGTCCCCAGATCGAAAACCCTCTCCGCCACTAACCGCGCCTTCTGCCGCGCTTCGCGATCAGCCATCACCTCTTCAATTTTACGCGCAGCCCTCAAATAATCCTCTTCATTAAAATCGTCAATCAACACACCAGCCTGCCACTCGTTAATCAACAGATCGGAATCGCCGACACCAGCATTAATCACGAGCGGCAAGCCGCACGCGAGATACTCGCCATTCTTCGTCGGCGACGACGCAATCTTCGACACGCAGCGCTTGATAAATGCGAGGCCCACATCCGCCGCCGCAAGATACGAAGGAACGTCGCTTGACGCCACCGCCCGCACGCTAAAATTATCCGCTCCAACATCGCGCGCAAGCATCAACTCTCGCACACGATCGTGACTCCCCGTCGTCAACCACATCAAGTGCGCGTCGCGATTCTGTTTCAGGAAGCTCGCGAAAAAGTCGGCCATTTGCTCCGTCAGATACCAGCCGTCAAGCGAGCCGCTGTAAACCATCGTCAGCCGGTCGCCGAGTCCGAGCTCACTGCGCCGTCGCGCGCGTTCCTCATCGCTAAACTTGAACAACGAAAGATCCACGCAACAAGGTATCACCTCGTGATGCACCGCACGGCCGCGTAGTCCTCTCCATTCTTTGATGATCGGCCAAATGCGTTCGGTTAGCGTAACGATACCATCAGTCGCCGCCAGAATGCGGCGCTCAGTGGCCTTCGTCATCCGGTACGGCACGCCGCCTTCGCGCCAGTGTTGCGCGTCGACATATTCCTCGGCCATCAAACCGCGCAAGTCAAAGATCATCTTGATACCGAAACGACGTTTCAGCGCGAGCGCGATCGTCGCGGGGATATGGCCGCGCGCATGGACCATCTCGATCCGGTTACGACGAACGAGTGCGCCGGCTTTGCGATAGCCCGCCATTACGTCGTAGATCGTTGCGGGTATCGATGGGCGTTGGTGATAACGCAACCAGTGCCATTCGATGCCCTGGGTTTTCAGTTTCTCGCGTAGCTGTTCGCACCGGGCGACACCGTCGGCAGTAAAGGCTTTCTGACGTTCGAAACTCAGGAGGGTGAATTGCACTCCGCGTTTCGCGAGCTCGCGCAGGTACGGAAGCACCTGGCTCTGGCCGAGCGGGTCAAGCATGCCGTTGTAAGAGATGAATAGAACGCGACGGCCTTCAAGCGCCATTGCCGGCCTCCACCGGAGCCTTCCTGCTCCAGCGAAAACAGTCAAACAACAGCCACTGAATGCTGCCAATGATCGCGGCGGCATCCAGCACCGCGATGAGCGACATCACCATCACACCGCGCGCGATGTTTTGCACGAACGAGCCGGGATAACAAACACGATTACGCTGGATCGAAACAGCAGCACGAGCGGCCAGCATCAGAAGCCACGCTCCGATCACAAACCAGATCCAGCGCGGCTCGATGATCAACGCTGCTAAGGCGAGTGCAGCAAGCACTCCGTAGCGCATGAGTATCGTTGATTGCCACTGTCGAAACAGTCCTGCGCGGATGTTGTTGCGCGAGTAAACGACGAAACGTTTGAAGGTGGACCAGAGCGTTGGCCGCAGGTCCCAGGTCACTTGCGCGCGCGGCTCGAAGACAAAGCGATAGCCGGCGTTCTCAACACGGTCCATGAAGAGCAGATCTTCGGCGGAGCGCAGGTCTTCGGGAAAGCCTTTCACTTTCTCCCATGCTTCACGACGCAATAACGTCGAAGCGATGAAGCGCGGGCGCGTGATCGTGCCGTTGTGTGACGATGGTGGCGGCACGTAAGCGATCGCGGCGCATTGCTTGAAGAAGGTGTTCGTCACTGGCTGCCATGAGCCGTAGACGACGTCGATCGAGTTGTCTGATTCTGCTTTGGCGATGAGTGTTTCGAGCCAGTTGTGGGCGAGACGAATGCCGGCGTCAGTAAAACCGATCCATTCGTAACTCGCCTGCGCGGCGCCGAGATTGCGGCCGCGGCCCGGCAACGCAGCGCCGGCGCGAATGAGCCGGACGGGCGCGCCTTTGCGAATGTACTCTTCGATGATCTGTGGCGTCGCGTCGACGGAACCGCCATCAGTGATCACGATCTCGTCCGGCGGGCGCGTCTGCGCGAGCAAGCTGTCAAGTAGCTCGCGGATCGAGTGCTCTTCATCACGGACGGGGATGACGATACTGACCTTCATAATCAAAACAGTTTTTTCTCGCGCAAAGGCGCAAAGGCGCAAAGAAGACGCAAAGCGCTTCCGAGGCCCGGGGGTCTTCTTTGCGCCTTTGCGCCTTTGCGCGAGAAATCTTCTTCACAGCTTACACACCTTGCTGATCCTTACTCAACACGAAGTTCTCCAAAACGAGATAATCCATTTCGGTGCGCATGAAGCACCGGTAACTATCTTCGGGTGTGCAGACGATCGGTTCGCCGCGCACGTTGAAGCTCGTGTTCACGATCACGGGGCAACCGGTGCGCTTTCGAAAGGCCTCGATGATCTCCCAGTAAAGCGGGTTTGTCTCACGTGAAACGGTTTGAATGCGTGCGGAGTAATCGACGTGCGTGACTGCCGGGATCTGCGAGCGTTGGAGCTTGAGCTTTTCGAGTCCCGTGAGCTCAGTGTCAACAGCAACGCGTTTGTCAGGCGCTACATCTGCAACCAGCAGCATGTAAGGACTATCCATATCGAGCTCAAACCACTCCGATACATGCTCCCGCAACACACTCGGCGCAAACGGACGAAAACTCTCACGATACTTGATCTTCAGATTCATCACTGACTGCATCTGCGGCGAGCGCGCGTCGCCGATGATGCTGCGACAACCAAGCGCGCGCGGTCCAAATTCCATGCGCCCCTGATGCAGTCCGACAACTTTCCCCGCCGCCAGCAGCTCAGCCACCACCTCCGGCAACTCCTCGCGCGAATACTTCGTGTAAGCGAGACGATTCTCGTTGAGATACTTCTCGATCTCTGCCTCGGTGTCGCGTGGTCCAAGATACGAGCCCTTCATCGCGTCGAAGCCATTCACGGTTCGCGGCTTGTCGAGATAGCGATGCCAGATCGCGAGCGCCACGCCGAGCGATCCACCGGCATCGCCCGCAGCGGGTTGAATCCAAATGCTTTCGAACGGCACCTCTTTCAACACTCTCCCATTCGCCACGCAGTTCAACGCCACACCGCCGGCGAGACACAGGTGCTTCATGCGCGTCTCACGATGAACGTAACCTGCCATCTTCAACATCACTTCTTCCGTGATCACCTGGATGCTGCGCGCGAGATCCATCTCGCGCTGCGTAATCTGCGACTCCGGTTTACGCGGCGGGCCGCCAAACAGCTTATCGAACGTGCCGTTTGTCATGCGCAGCCCTTGCGAGTAGCTGAAGTAGTTCTGGTTGAGCTTGACGCTGCCGTCGTCACGCACTTCGAGCAGATTATCTTTGATAGCGTTGACGTACTTCGGCTCGCCGTACGGCGCGAGGCCCATCACTTTGTACTCGCCGCTGTTTACTTTGAATCCGGTGTAGTAAGTGAACGCGCTGTAAAGCAACCCGACGCTGTTCGGATAGCGCAGCTCCTGAAGCAGTGTTAGCTCGTTTCCTTTGCCGGTGCCGATCGAGCTCGTGGCCCACTCACCGACACCATCGATCGTGAGTATCGCGGCTTCGTCGAATGGCGATGGATAGAATGCACTCGCCGCATGGCTTTCGTGGTGATCGCCGAAGAGGAGTTTCCATTCAAACTTCTTTCCGATCTTCTTCGCCCGGCGTTCGTCGTCTTCGCCGTCAGCTTTGGCGAGCTCAGTGCGAATGAGATCGGGCATCCAGAGTTTCTCGCTCATCCAGAGCGGCATTGATTTGAGAAATGAGCTGAAGCCGGCGGGCGAGTAGTCGAGATACGTTTCGAGTAGTCGATCGAATTTCAGGAGCGGTTTGTCGTAGAAGCCGACGTAGTCGAGCTCGCGCGCGGTGAGATTTGCTTCAGCGAGGCAATAGCGTGCGGCATGAATTGGGAAACGATGATCGTGCTTGATGCGGGTGAAGCGTTCTTCCTGCGCGGCGGCAACGATCTCGCCGTCGATGACGAGGCAGGCGGCGGAGTCGTGATAGAACGCGGAGATGCCGAGAATGCTTACCACTTAAAAAAGATTAGAAGAGAGTGTAGATGAACGGTGCGATTGCCGAGCCTTTGGCAAGCACCAGCAGCACGCCGACGGCGACGAGCGTGATGACGATCGGGGCGAGCCAGAACTTCTTGTTCTCCCGCATGAACTGCCACAGCTCGGAAATGACGTAAAGTTTCGACATGCTCAAACAGTTTCTCTCGCAGCGGCGCAACGGCGCAACGGCGGACGCTGAGGAAATATTATGGTTTTTCGTTGCGTCGTTGCGCCGCCGCGTGAGAAAAACTCAGTACATCTTCTCATAATGCTTCGGATCCTGTTGTCTCTCCGGATAAGGCTGCCAAAAAGAATCACGCGATCCGGCGCGGCGCTGTAGTGGATCCCAACCCATCGCGCGCTTCACCAAACCGATCGGGGTCAACACCAGAAAGAAAACAATCGCGAGGATGATGCGGCTGGAGACGTACGCCATCCCTTCTGCCAGCTTCATCCAGCCTTTACGTGGAATTACGAGGAGACGTGGCGCAATGAGCCCGAACAGAACGAGCGCCGCCCCAATAACCATGAGGACATACGCGGCGCTGAGAAACTTTCCACGATACAACCACCACGAGCCGAGCAGCACAAAAACGCCGCCCACGACCAGTCCAAACTCCCGCTCACTTCTGTTAGCTGGTGGCAAGTGCGTTCACCGGAGCGTTCTGCTTTTCAAGCTCACCGGCAATCCAGTGGTACGTAACCTTCAACCCGTCTTCGAGCGAGATCGACGGCTCCCACTGCAACACTTCGCGCAAACGTGTGTTGTCGCTGTTGCGCCCGCGCACACCCTGCGGCTTCGTAACGTCGTAGCGCTTGCCGATCTTCTTGCCCGCGATGTTCGCAACGATGTCGACCAGCTCATTGATCGAGATCATGCGATCCTGCCCGAGGTTGATCGGCTCACGATGATCGCTCTCCATCAGGCGATAGATGCCTTCGACACAGTCGTCGATGTAGCAGTAAGAACGTGTCTGCTCGCCATCGCCCCACACTTCGATTTCGTCACCATCTTCGGCGAGCGCGATCTTCCGGCAGATCGCAGCAGGCGACTTCTCGCGGCCGCCATCGTACGTTCCCAAGGGGCCGAAGATGTTGTGAAACCTGACGACGCGCGTGTCGAGTCCGAAGTCTTCCGTGTAGTGACGGCAAACGCGTTCCATGTAAAGCTTCTCCCAACCGTAACCATCTTCGGCATCGGCGGGATACGCGTCTTCCTCTCTCAACGGCGTGACGTCAGTTTCCTTCTGTTTGTAACCGGGATAGATGCACGCGCTGGACGTGTAGAGATAACGTTTGACGCCATTGATCCGCGCGGCTTCGATCGAATTGAGATTGATGAGCGTGTTGTCGCGAACGATCACGGCCTTGTTGGTTTCGATGAAACCGATGCCGCCCATGTTAGCGGCGAGGCCGTAAACCTGATCCATGCCCTCGGTGGCGACAAGGCAGTTGTCAGCCTTGGAAAGGTCGAGCAATAGAAACTCATTCGCGGCGGTGGCTTCGTATTCCGGCTCTTTGATATCGACGCCGCGCACGTAGTAGCCGCGGTCAACCAGATACTTCGATAGATGGTGGCCGATGAAACCGCCCGCGCCCGTTACCAGTACTTTTGTTTGTGACATAATCAATCTTCTCCAAAGTGGGACAAGATACGACACTGTTGTCAGTCATGCAAACCGTTGCCGCTCAACGCAAGACGCCGCAAACAGCCCCAGAACGGCCTGTTTAGCAAACTCTCCGGATGCGTCGCAAAGGCGCGCATCAACCAACTCGCCGCTTCGCTTTTCCGTCCTGCCTCACTGGCGGCGTACGAGAGCCGCAGGAACCTCGTCGCCTTGCACCAGCGTTGATCGACACCCTGCAATTGCGGTTCGTAAAACTCGGCGATGCGATCGAATTCCTCTAGCTGTCGATGACCTTCGGCAATTGTCTTACTTACTTCGTGCAGGCGATACGCGGCCATCGGGAGTGGAATGTATTCACACTTGTGACCGGCGAGCAGCAGCCGGACGTACATGTCGTGATCGAAGTCGTAACTCCAGCGTTCCTGAAATCCTTCGCGCACGAGCTCAGTGCGCCAGAAGTGGCCCGGCTGCGGCGCGCGATACGCCCACGACAGACAGTGTGCAGCCGAGCGCGGCACGACGGCGTGAATCAATCTCGTTTCGTGACCTTCGCCAAACATGATCGTGTCGCCGCAAATCCATTCGCTCTTAGGATTCTCGGCGAAGTGATTGATCACGGCGTTGAAAGTGCCGGGCAGGTAAACGTCGTCGCTGTTGATAAACGCGAGAATGTCGCCGGTGGCGTGCTCGAGGCCTTTGTTGATGGCGTGTACCTGGCCGCGATCTTTTTCACTTTCCCAGTAGGCGAGTTTATCCTCGTAGCGGCGGATGATGGAAACACTTTCGTCCGTGCTGCCACCATCGATAATGATGTACTCGAGCGGCTCATAACCCTGATTCAGCACAGACAGGATCGTCTCCTCCAGGAACCGTCCCTGGTTGAACGAAGGGGTGATGATGCTGAGTTTCAGATTCAATCTTGTTAATCCTGCAAATCCTGTAATCCTGTCTAAACCTGTCTCCTCACCTAAAACGCTTAATCACATCAACAACATAAACCTGCTGCTCTTCCGTCAACTCAGGATAAACAGGCAATGCCAGCGTTTCTTTAGCTGCGGCTTCTGCCTCAGGTAAGTCACCCTTGTTATATCCAAGATAATCAAAACACTTTTGCAGGTGCAGCGGAATCGGATAATAGATCTTGCTGCCGATGCCGTGCTGCTTCAAATGCTCCATCAACGCATCGCGATTCCCGGGAACACGAATCACATACTGGTGAAAGATGTGCCGCCCATCAACTCGAACCTGCGGCGTAACAATCGGCAAGCCCGCTTCGTGCAGCAGCTTTGTATAAATCTCAGCCTTACGCGCGCGCTCGTCAGACCATTTATCCAAACTCGCAAACTTCACATTCAACACCGCCGCTTGCAGCTCATCGAGTCGACTATTGATCCCGACTTCCTCGTGCTCGTACTCGTTCGATCCACCGTGCGTGCGTAGCCGTCGCAAACGCGCGGCGATGTCGTCGTCATTCGCCGTCAGTATCCCACCATCACCCGCGCCGCCAAGATTCTTCGTCGGATAAAAACTGAAACATCCGATCGCGCCCATTGATCCCGCGCGCCGTCCTTTATCCGTCGCGCCGATCGCCTGCGCCGCATCTTCAATCACCGGCGCTCCGAGGTCGAGCAAAGGATCCATCGACGCGCACTGGCCGTAAAGATGTACCGGCATGATCGCTTTAGTTCGCGGCGTGATGGCAGCGGCAACGCGTGCAGGATCGATGTTGTACGTCTGCGGATCGATATCGACGAAAACGGGGCGCGCACCGAGTCGAGCGATGCAGGCGGCCGTCGCGAAAAACGAGAATGGCGTCGTGATTACTTCGTCGCCGGCCTTGACGTCGAGCGCCATTAAAGCGAGCAGCAAAGCGTCGGAGCCGGAAGCGCAACCGATCGCGTGTTTCGCCTGGCAATACTCCGCGATCGAGCTTTCGAGCTTGCGCACTTCGTCCCCGAGGACGAAACGCTGCGAGCTCATTACACGTTCTACTGCCTGCTGCAATTCATCCCGGATGGAGACGTACTGCGCCTGAAGGTCCAACAAAGGAACGTTCATAGAATCAGGAAATTTGCATAGGTCCTATAAGACATAATAGGACCTATTCTGCGAGATCAGGCGGTCTCACCGGCGGAAGCGCCCTGGCCGCTATCGGTTTCGGTCGAGTAATAGTTCGAGTAGTAGCCGGAATAATAGTAGTCTTGCGTTTCGAGCTTCACGTTATTCAGCACCACACCAAAGATGTGCGCGCCCACGTCAAGCAACTGCTGTTTGGCCCGGCGCACGACCGCGCGGGAACTGCGGCCGCCATGGACCACCAGCATGACGCCGTCGACCATCGTCGAAAGAATCGAAGCATCAGTAAACGAAATCGCCGGCGGCGAATCGATGATGATGTGCGCGAAGCGCTCGCTCAAAATACCAAGCAGCCGGCGCATCTCTTCCGAGCCGATCAGCTCCGCCGGATTCGGCGGCACCGGACCAGACGTCAGAATCTTCAGGTTATGCGTCTTCGAATACGTTTGCAGCAGATTGTCGAGATCTCTTTCACCCGAAAGCCACGTCGTCAAACCTTTCGAATTCGCCACTTCAAACTGCGTGTGCAGTCGCGGCCGTCGCAAGTCGCAATCGATGATCAAAACTTCCACGCCCGTCTGGGCGAGCATGAACGCGGTATTGATCGCGGTTGTGGTCTTTCCTTCGGAAGGCTGACTCGACGTCACGAGAATCGTCTTCGGCGGTTGTCCTGCTGACGACAACAGCAACGACGTTCGCAAGTGTCGATACGACTCCGCGATCGGCGACCGCACATCGTCGATCATCGCGAGCGCAGTACTGTCTGAAGGTCCGGGATTGGGCCGCGGGAGTCCTTTCAAATTTGCGCCGCCCCGGCTTGCAGGAATCATCGCTAGCGCCGGCAGGTGAATATAACGATCGACGTCGTCGAGCGACTTGACCGTGTCGTCGAGGAAGTCGAGCAGGAACGCGAGGCCGATACCGGCGACCAGCGACAGCACCAGCGCGATCATCACGTTTCGCAGGCGCGCCGGACCAACCGGAGAGCGCGGCACACGGCTGTAGTTTTCAATTCTTACTTCGCTGCCCTTGTCGCCTTGCGCGATCTGAACTTCACGCTGCTTCTGAAGCAGTGTGTTCAAGTATTGCTTATTCGTTTCGAGGCGTTGCGTGTATGCCGCCATCTCGATCTGATCGCGCGTCTGCTGGTCGGTAGTGCCGCGCTGTTGGATGTACATCTCGCGGACACTCTTTTCGTGATGAAGAGACGATTCGTACACCTGTTTCAGCATCGCGATCGATTCTTCAGACTCTTTTTGCAACTCGTCTTCGAGACGCTTGATCGAGGCCTCGGTTCTTTTAACTTCCGGCCATTCCTTCGTGTAGGTCACTTCCAGAGCGGCTTTGACTTGCTTAAGCTGCGAGATGCGGGCCTGGATATTCGTGATTCGCTCCGACTTTCGTACTTCGGGAATCGCAAATGGATCCTCAGCATTCTTAGCACTCCGGTAAACCGCCTCCGCGTTCTTGCGCTGGTTCTCCGCTTCGAGAAGCTGGCGACTGATGTCCGCGAGACGTTGCCCTTCGACGTTCAAACCGTCCGTCGAAGGCGGTAAGCCTTTTTCGCGAGCATAATTGAAGAGCGATTCCGTATCGTGCCTGATCTTTTCCTGGTAGGCGGCGATTTCACGCACCAGCAGCTCTTCGGCTTTCGTCGAGTTTTGCGTAGTGCGCTCTACGTTATTCGCGCGAAACACTTCCGCGAGCGCGTTGGACACCTTCTGCGCCATCTCCGGATCTGTGTGGCGATACTTGATGACGAAGAGATTCGTGCCGACAATGCCTTCGACTTTTTCGGCGCCGATGATCGCGTCTTCGTAAGGCTCGAGTGCGGACAACTCTTCAGGGCTCAACGGCTCGTCTTTGAGCTGGGCTTCGCCGATGACGCTCAGACCACCGGGAGCAACTGCCGGAAGTGTTGTTGGCTTTTTCTCGCCGGAGACCATACGTCGCAGTGCGGTGAAGATTCCGCCCTGCGTCTGGCCGAAAAAGTTTGGATTGTGTTGCAGGTCGAGACTCAGTGCTACCTGGCGTGCCAGTGCGGGGCTCTGGAGAAGCTTGATCTGCGTGCCCCAGAAGTTCGCGTCGGGCTGCGCGTTGAGGACAAAGTCTTTGGTTTGAAGAACGTTCTGGGTGCGCTGCTCGATTCGGATCGTCGCTTCCGCCTCGTAAATCGAGGGCTGGCGAAACATCTGGACCGCAACCAGCGAAGTGACCACGAGACAAAGGCTAATGATCAGCCACTTGCGCTTCAACACTACGAATAAGTAGTCGCGAAGCTGGTTGGGTTCAGTGGCAGCAGGACCGTAGGAGCGGACCTGGCCAATATCGCTGAGCGGACGGTCGAGACCACGATCGACCGCAGGCATCGGCATCAAACGGTTATCTTGCGACATCATGCTTCGGCTTTCGTTAATTACAGACAGTTAACTAATGCACACTACTAGAGGCTCGGGATGATATCAAATCCGCGTCATTCGCGCGCAATAAAACGGGCCAAACCGTCCTGCCATAAGGGTAAAGGCGATAAACCGACCGCTTCCGAGAGTAAGCATTTCAATCTCGAATTCCGGGGGCGTGGAGCAGGACGTCCTAGAGTATCACCGTCAACGACTTGAAGCATCCCTGTATCGAGGCCCGCGAGCCGCAACGCCTCGAGCGTGAATGTCTCGAAACTGGCGCCTGCACCGGAGCTGACGACGTGATAGATGCCGGGTAAATCGAGCACGGCGAGCTCGCGCAGACGGACAGCGAGATCGTAACCGTACGTTGGCGTGCCCCAGTAATCGCCGATGGCTTTGAAGTTTTTCCCGCTTTTAGCCCATGCGACTACGTTGCTCAGGAAGTTTTTTCCGCCGGGACCGAAGATGTATCCGGTGCGGACGACGATTGTGCGAGCGTTAGCTTCCTGCGCGCGGCGCTCGCCTTCGAGTTTGAAGCGGCCGTAAACGCTGATGGGTCGCGGCTGATCGCGTTGCGTGTAGAAACCGTCTTTTTGGCCGTCGAAAACGTAGTCGGTTGAGATGGTGATCAGGAGCGCGCCTGCGTTTTGGCTGGCGCGCGCGAGGTTTTCGGGTCCGAGGGCGTTTACGTGTTCAGCTTTCTCGGGATTGGATTCACAACCGTCGACGTCGGTCCATGCCGCGCAGTTGATGACTGCATCGGGACGTTGGTTGATGATCACCGAGTCGACGGCTTGCGCATCGGCAATATCGAGCGCCTTGTGGTCGTAACCAAAAACCTCATCACCACTGGCTGAACAATGTCCCACCAGCGCCCGCCCCACCAACCCGTTAGCTCCTGTGATCAGTACCTTCATAGTAACTGTAGGGGCGGCCCTCCGTGGCCGCCCCAGCGCGGAAACACAATGTGGTAAACCTGGGGTGGCCACGGAGAGCCACCCCTACAGTTGTATGTCATCGGTCAAATTCCGTACTGTGCTTTGTAATACTCGCGATATGCCGGGTTGCGGACTTTTTCGATCCACGGGCCGTTGTCGCGGTACCAGTCGATTGTTTTTCGCAGACCCGTGGCCCAGCTTTCTACCGGTCGCCAGCCAAGCTCCGATTCGATGAGCGACGGATCGATCGCGTAACGCCGATCGTGCCCGGGACGATCCTTGACGTACTTGATCAGGCTACGCGGTTTACCAAGCGCATCGAGCAGAGACTCCACCACCTCGATATTCCGGCGCTCATTCCGTGCCCCGATATTGTAAACCCCGCCGGCGCGCCCGTTCCCGGCGACCGCGAGAATCGCTCGACAGTGATCCTCGACGTAGATCCAGTCGCGCACATTCAGTCCATCACCATAAACCGGAATCGCTTCATCATTCATCGCGTTCGCGAATGCGAGCGGCAAAAACTTTTCCGGAAACTGCCGTGGACCGTAATTATTTCCGCAGCGCGTGATAACAGTGTCGACACCAAACGTGTGATGCGCGGCGCGAACGAGATGCTCCGCCGCCGCTTTCGACGCTGCGTACGGACTATTCGGCGCGAACGGCGATGTTTCAGTAAAGAAGCTCGCATCGTTTTCAGGCAAGCTTCCCATCACTTCGTCAGTCGAGATTTGCACGAAGCGTTTCACACCACGCGCGCGTGCGGCGTCAAGCAAAACCTGCGTGCCGATTATATTCGTGCGGAGAAACTCATCAGCCGACGCAATACTGCGATCGACGTGTGATTCAGCAGCGAAGTTAACGATGACGTCAGTATCGTGGTCCAGATTTGCAAGCACCGCCTGCGGATCGGCGATGTTTCCACAAACGAAGCGATGGCGGTGTTCATCAAGTCCGGTGAGATTTTCGGGATTGCCGGCGTAAGTAAGCGCATCGAAATTCACCACTTCGCAGTGTGGAATTTCATTCAGCAGCAAACGCACAAAACACGATCCGATAAATCCGGCCCCGCCTGTAACAAAGAAAGTTTTCATATCTCGATAATCATGTAAATCTTGTAATCCTGTTAACGATTGAGTTGGGAATCATAGTTGTTTACAGGATTTCAGGATTTACAGAATTCACAAGATAAATCATCGAAACAAAAATGCAATCAAAACGCAATTTGACCTGAGGGGGCAAAATGGACTATTACATGCCCCGCTTTTTTGAGACTAGGTCGCGTGACCTCCTCGCTCAAGCTAGTGGACTCCGCGCTTAAATGGTCCACTCCATGCAGAGTTTTCATGCTAACTATCGATCGGTCGATCCGCCGATCATAGTATCCTTGGCCAACTTTCTGGCCTAAGCCGCTGCTAGTAATTTTCGCAGACCTTTTCCTGTTTCCTGTGATCTAGTTCTTCTTTCTTTAGTGTGCGGGCACTAGGGCCCTTGGGTCTCCTCGTATCGAGACCCCTTTCAATCAGCCCTCAAGGAGAAAAATCCAGAATGCTAAAAACTTTTCCCTCCCGATTCCGTGGCGCCGGATCGCGGTATTCCGTCGGTATCGCTGTTTGTATTGTTGCAGCGCTTTTAGCGCTTCCCCTTTTTATCGGATCAGCAGTTTCACCAATTAGACCAATCGATAATCAAAATAACGTTCAGGCCGCGGCGCCCGCTAACTCCAACAGCAGTGTCGCTAGTTCCGGCTTTAACTTTCTGAATCCAGTTCCCCAGGCAGCACCCACAACAGTCGAAACATTCGCAGGCGATTGCACCACCCCGAAGAGCGTTTTCAATCTTCAAGATACTGATCTAACCGTCTGCGCAAAGTTTACAGGCGCGCAAATCGGATGGCGCCTGATCTGGTCCAACGCGAATTTCGTCGCCGTTCAGACCGTACCACTTACCACCCAGCATGGAACTGCGACGTTTACACTTAACGCAAACTCCAGCCTGGGCGATTGGCGCGTAATTCTTTTCGAGCCTCTCGGCGGCACTGTGCAAGCAGTAACGCGCTTTACAGTGATCGACGCCGCAAATCCGAAGGCCGACGTCGGCCTCACCAAAGATTTGATTTCTGCAAGCGCATCGTCGGGCCACCAGTTGCTTTACGCGATCGAGGTAACCAATTTCGGACCAAGCGATGCAGCGGCGGTGACGTTGACGGATGACGTCCCCGCTAACACGACGTTCCACTCCCTGGGACAGTTAGATGGTCCAACCTTTAACTGCACCAATCCGAATGTAGGTGAAACTGGAACTTCGACGTGTACGATCGCCAGCCTTGCACGCGGCGATAAGGCAATTTTCGTCGCCACATATGTCGTCGACACTGTTTCAAACGGCACGATCATCTCCAACACAGCAAGCGTCAGTACCACCACGGATGATCCAAACTCCGACAACAACAGTCAAACGGCGAGCGCAACAGTAGTTAACGCGCCGTGCGTGTTATCGACACCTGACAACATCACTACCAGCGCCGACACGGGACAGGCCGGTGCAGTTGTGACTTACGCTACTCCGACCGGCACGGGCGATTGCGGTTCTCCAACCACCGGCGAAGGTGGCGAGAGCATTCCTGCAATCAGTTGTAATCCACCGTCTGGTTCATTCTTCCCGGTGGGAACCACCACGGTGCTGTGCGCGTCTGTCACCGGTGCCACGGCGAGCTTCCAGGTCACGGTTGATAATCCTGGTGCGCTTTCGATTTCACTTCAGGGCGGCGAATCCGTAACGCTGGAATGCGGTCAGCGATTCGGCGATCCCGGTGCCACAGCGATCAACGGTAACGGCGATCCTATCGAAGTCACCGTTGCGTACTCCGGTGGTTTCGATCCCGATGCGCCGGCTGTTGGAACTTTCACGGCCACTTACAGCGCGACTGAAGGCGCAAACTCGGTCTCGGCGACTCGCAACATCACCGTCACCGACACTGAAGGCCCATCCATAACGGTAGACGGCGCGAATCCATACCGGATTCAACAAGGCTCCTGCTCGCCGTTCGTGGATCCCGGTGCTACCGCATTCGACACGTGTGCCGGCTCGAAGCCTGTTACCAGCTCGATTTCCGGACCAGGCGGCGCCACCTCGGTTGATACCAGCGTAGCCGGAACCTATATCGTCACGTACACCGCGACGGACGGCACGCATTCATCAACCGCCACCCGCACGGTCATCGTCGGCACGTTCCCGGAAGATGAAGTGGACCAGCCGGGCACGGCCAACGTTCCACCAACACTCACGCTCAATGGTGACGATCAGATCACCCTCGAGTGTGGTACAGCCTATACTGACCCCGGCGCCACCGCGTCGGTTTGCGGAAGCCCGATCCAGGTAACTGTGACCGGCGCCGCAAATCCGAATATGCCGGGTGTCTACACGGTCACGTATTCCGCCAGCGCCAACGGCTTTACGACTGAGGCGACACGAATCGTGACGGTCCAAGATACTGTAGCGCCAGTAATTACGCTCAACGGCGCTAATCCGATGCAGGTCGGATTCGGCACAGTTTTCACCGATCCAGGTGCGACTGCGTCGGACGGCTGCGCGGGTGACCTGACCTCTTCAATAGTTGTTACGGGCAGCGTTGATACCAATACGGTTGGTTTTTACGCGTTAACTTATTCGGTGAGTGATCCGTCAGGACACAGTGACACCAAAGTCAGGACGGTTGAAGTTCTGCCTTACAACTTCACTGGGTTCTTCTCGCCGATTGACAATCCGCCCGTGTTCAATGAAATGAAGGCCGGCCAGGCAGCACCAGTCAAGTTCAGCCTGGGCGGGAATCAGGGGTTGAATATCTTTGCCGCGGGCTCACCGAGCTCAGTGCAGATTAGCTGTAGCACGAGCGACCCGATTCTTCCGGTCGAGGAAACTGAAACGGCCGGTCAAAGCTCGCTAAGTTATGACTCAGCCTCGGGTCAGTACAAGTACACTTGGAAGACAGAAAGCTCCTGGAAGAACACGTGTCGTCAACTCACGGTTACGTTACGAGACGGTACGGTTCATACAGCCAAGTTCAAGTTCAAATAGGGAGTTCGAGGGGCGGCATCAGCAGCACTTCGATGCCGCCTCAACTTAATGAGGAATGGTCAATTAAATAATCAGTTCAAATGACCAGATTACCCTTTTAACTGCGGGGAGATTCGGCGCAACAGTGGATGCAATAAAACTACTTGTTCTACTGGCGAGCCCCCCAAGACCTACAACTAAAGGAGACTAAAAATGAGTAAGTTTCGGTTCACGATCAAGGTTTTGGCAATCGCGACTTTTATGTTTGCTACAGTCTCGATCGCCCAGGCCCAAGCCTCCCGTACATGGGTGTCGGGCGTTGGGGACGATGTTAACCCCTGTAGCCGTACTGCCCCCTGCAAAACCTGGGCTGGCGCCATCTCCAAGACCGCGGCCTGCGGTGAAATTGATGCACTTGATCCAGGTGGTTACGGTGCAGTGACGATCACCAAGTCGATCACGCTCGATGGCACCGGCACGTTTGCTTCGATCCTTGCTTCACTTGTCAACGGTATCGTCATCAACGCAGCCTCCACTGACGTAGTCACGATTCGCGGTATTTCCATTAACGGATTCTGTAATGGCATCAACGGAATAAACATCCTCCAGGCCAAGACCGTTAACGTGGAAGACTGCGTGATCTTCAGGTTCAATACAGGTAATGGAATCACGGTAAATGAAACCAACGACCTTGCGTTGAATGTGAGGAACACCGTCATACGTGACAACACGCTTGACGCAATCAATACGGCTACCAGCGGCTTGGCGAACCGCGTGCGAGTCACTTTGGACAACGTGAGATTGAGCGGAAGTGCAAATGGACTTCACGCGCGCAACGGCTCGCTCGTAACTGCACGTAATTGCGTGTTCGCCAACAACACGAGCAACGGTATCTTCGCTGATGCTATCGCGGCTAACGCGGTCAGTGTTTTTGCGTGGAACAACCAGATCTCGCACAACGGTGGCAGCGGCGTCCGTGCCGGTAACGCCGGTAACGCGGGCACGTCCGCGGTCGAGATCAATGGCAACCAGATTGATCGCAACGTTGGCAACGGTATCACCATCAGCACCAACGGCATCATCGTGACGTTCGGGAACAACTCGATCGCCGGTAATGCGGTCGATGGATGTCCGGGTTGCACGCCGGGTGGTCCAGGCTCCTAATCCAGGGTGAATAACCCGTAGACTTAAAACGAGGCGGCTGGGTTAAAATCCGGTCGCCTCATTTTCTTATCGACACAGCCGGGGTTAGAGAATGCGAATACTAGTCGTCATTATTTTGTTGATGTTTATGTCGGCAGTTGCGGGCCAGCAAGCTGCGCCGCCGAAGTTGACGGGTCGATGGCAGGTTAGTTTTGCGCTCAATGGTGACGCAAAGAAGAATTTGATTTTTGAAGCGAGGGCGAAAGGCGCAGGCACGTTTTCACTGCTCGACACTGGACCGGATAACAAGCCGGTTCCGGATCCGGCGCCGGCAGCGTGGTCGGAGTTGACGAACAAGCGCGTCAGTTTCTCGGGTGAGGTTGAGATGCCGCTCGGCTCGTGTTGCCGCGAGCTCGGGACGTTGATGTTTAAGGGCAAGTTTGCCTCGGACGATTCGATCAAGGGCACATTGATCTTCGTGACGAGCGTCGACGAGGAAGAGAGCCCGTACAAATTTCATTCGGCCATCGGCACCTTCACCGCCACGCGCCTGTGAGAAAAACCGGTTTCTCCCGCAAAGGCGCAAAGAAAACCCATAGAAACGCGGCAGCGCTTTGCGCCTTTGCGCCTTTGCGGGAGAAAACCTCCTTCGTATACCCGGTTGACGCCCACTGCACACGCGGCTAGACTGACTTTCTTCTTAGGCGACGTCCTTACACACAAGGGTGCGTTAGAGTTACATGAGTACAAGTGAGCTTCCGTGGTCGACCATCGAACGCACCAACTCCTGGAAGATTTTCGATCTCTCCGAGTTGTGGGCCTACCGGGAATTGCTGTTCTTTCTTACCTGGCGCGACATTAGAGTCCGTTATAAGCAGGCCGTTCTCGGCATGGGCTGGGTTGTTTTACAGCCGCTCCTGATGACCCTCGTCTTCACCGTCTTTCTGGGCGTCATCGTGCGCGTGCCTTCGGACAATGTGCCGTACCCGTTATTCGCTTATTCCGGCCTGCTCCTTTGGACCTTTTTTTCGGGAGCCATTTCCGGCAGCGGAAACAGCCTGATCGGAAACACTCACCTGATCACTAAAGTTTATTTCCCCCGTTTGCTCATCCCTCTCGCGTCCATCCTGGCACGTATGGTTGATCTACTGGTCGCATTGATAATGCTGATCGGCCTGATGATCTATTACCGGGCCGGTGTTTCGACCGGACTGCTCATGGCGCCGCTATTGATCGTACTGCTGGCCTTGCTGGCGCTGGGCTTAGGGATGTGGACTTCGGCTTTGAACGTCAAATATCGAGACGTCGGTCTCGCGCTTCCCGTATTCATCCAGCTTTGGATGTTCGTATCGCCGGTGGTCTATCCGCTGACGCTCGTTCCTGAACGCTGGCGACTGCTGTACTCGTTGAACCCGCTGGTCGGCATAATCGAGGGTTTCCGCGCGGCGCTCTTCGGCAAGAGCTTCAACTGGCCGGCGCTCGGTATTTCAACGCTCGTAACCCTCGCGCTCCTGCTATACGCGGGCTTCGTCTTCAAGAGGCGCGAAAAGACATTCGCGGATATTATCTAACTCAGAATGCCCACCGTTATTACTGCGGAAAACCTGCGCAAGCGATACCAGATCGGTGCGGACCAATCTGCCAAATACCTCCGCGATACGCTCGGAGGTCTCCTGAAGAGCCCGCTCAAGCAGGCGCGGACGAACGGAAAAGCTGATGACCGGACCATCTGGGCACTCAAGGGTGTTAGCTTCAACGTAGAGCAGGGCGAGATTGTCGGACTGATCGGCGGCAACGGCGCGGGCAAATCAACGCTGCTGAAAATCGTCTCGCGCATTACCGAGCCGACCTCCGGACGCGTCCGTGTTCGCGGTCGCGTCGGAAGCTTGCTCGAAGTCGGCACCGGCTTTCATCCCGAGCTAACCGGACGCGAAAACATCTTCCTGAACGGCGCCGTGATGGGAATGAAACGTAGCGAGATCGCGCGCCGCTTCGACGAGATCGTAGACTTCGCCAACATCGGAAAACTTCTCGACACTCCGGTCAAACACTTCTCGAGCGGCATGTACATGCGACTCGCTTTCGCCGTCGCGGCACACCTGGACCAGGAAATTCTTCTGGTCGATGAAGTACTGGCCGTCGGCGACGTCGCCTTTCAACAGAAGTGCATTAAGAAGGTCAGCAACATCTCGCAGACAGGCAGGACAGTCCTCTTCGTCAGTCACAACATGGAAGCGATCTCTCAGCTATGCCGGCGCGTGATTTTGTTGGAAGCCGGAAACGTGATCACTGACGGACCGACTGAGGACACGCTTCGCAAGTATCTTTGGGGCAAGGCTCAAAACAGCGGTGAATATGTTTACCAGCCGGACGAGGACGAAAATGCGCCTACCGAATTGTTGATCCGTTCTGTCAAAATCAAAAACAGTAACGGCGACACTACGGATTCCGTCGATTCGCGGCAACCGTTTTCGCTTGAAATAGAGTATGAGGTATTCGAGCGACTGCCATTCGCGTGGGTTGGTTTTGTGATTTCAAGTCCGAATGGCGTGGCGTTACTATGCGGCATTGAGGCCGACAACGCTGAGCTCGCGGGACCACGCGAACCCGGCATATATCACGCGGCCACCACGATTCCCGCGCGGTTCTTCAACAGCGGAAACTATCTGCTGACCGTGCTGGGCGCCAAAAGGATCGCGGGCGCATACACGATCCTCCATGAATTGAAGAATATTTTGTCGTTTCAAATTCAACTCGCCGAGATCGGATCCGACTTCGGCGGACGTGTCGGCTTTATGTATCCATCGCTCGACTGGCGCGTAAGCCGGACCTAGATATGTTGAATATTTGTGCAGATCGAGCCTAAATCACTGAAATCTTGTAACCTGAGCCGTGCCGATGAACCAACAGGAGATTAACCTTAGATACATCCCTCGCGAGCAACCCACCGCAGCCGCGCCTGCAAACGCGGATGGCGCCTTAACGGGTTTCAAGCACACCATCGTCTCTACGCGTCCGGGCAAGTGGCTGCGGTCCATCTGGCATTTCCTGCTTCGCGTAAGAAACCGCCTGCGGCCCGGAGAACTGCAACGTCAGTTTCTGCTCGTGCAACGGCTTTTGTTATTGCCGGTGGCTTACGGAACCAGCGTGGTCCTGATCGTCTACCTGAAGCTGAAAGTACGGGCGCAAAAGGATTCGATCAATCCGCTACACTTTGGCGCGATCGAACACGTTGATGAGCTTGCCGAACAGTATCCGCTCAGTCTTTATCCGATCCTGTATAAGTCGATTCAGATCTCTTACTTGAAACAAGAGCTGCGAGATAAGTTGCCCGCTGACGCGCGCTTCGTCGAGATGGCCATCGGTGAGGGCAGCTTGTCGCGCCGGTTCTTTCCGCCGGATGCGAACGTAGTGGCTCTCGACATAAACACGCGGGCACTGCGACGCGCGGCTACTCTGCCTCACGTCAAAGACGCCATCATCTGCAACATCATGGATTCTCCCGTCAAACCGGGCACTTTTGACGCGGTAGTTTCAAACAACTTTCTCCATCACGTCACGGACAAGGAACGTGTGCTTCAGATTTGGGCGGGTCTGGCGCCAACCGCGATCTTTAACGAGTGCACTGACGAGTGGATGCTTGCCTGGCCCGGACCTTACGTTCTTTCAAAACTCGGATTGAATGATTGGTCTGCAAGCAGAGCAGCGCGTGTCGAAGACAAATTCAACAACACGTTTCTTCCTGCGGATGTGGTTGACGCAAAGGTCGAGACGCATCACAACATTGCTCGTCGCGTGTCGTATCTGAGTAAACCCGTGATGTCGCTGTGTTTTCTTTTCTGTGTGCTACAGCGAGCCAATGGACCGCTGACTGGAGAAGACGCACGGCCGATTCTGGCGCTGTGTCGTGGAATCCTGCGTCCGCTCGTGATGCCTGCAACGAGAGAACTCGCCAGACTGTTAATTATTTGGGACGCTCTTCGGAACAGAACTGAAGACGCCTATGTCTCATACACGATAACCAGCCGCAGTTTCACTAAAGATGAAAGCACAGGGTATTTGCTCTGTCCGAACTGCCGGCGAGATCTGGGCGGAATTCCTGAATGTACAGCGTGTGGGATCAAGTACGAGAGAATCTCCGGAATGTTGTTTCTACTTCCCAAAGACTTAGCACACGTTCAGTCGAATTTTAATCCGGCTGACGAGGGTTATCATGGTGGCAGTGAGTAATAACTCCTATCCAGAAAGCCGAAAGGCTGCGGAAGAATTTCCGCTGATGGTGGTCATCTCGATCATCTATCCGTGCAACCTCGGCTGTCCGATGTGTCCTTACACCGACGGTAATTCGGAAATACGCAAGTTCTACGGCGAGCGCGACGGCGATCTCTTCCCTGTCAAACTCTGGGAAAGCATTGCGCGCGAGTGTGGCAAGTACAACTCGTGGATGCGTTGCACGGGCGGCGGCGAACCGATGCTGCACCCGCACATGGTCGAGATGATCGAGTACGCGAAAGCGCAGGGCGCGCGCGTTTGGATGAATACAAACGGCACCATGTTTGGCCCAACAGCGCCGCGTCGCGAAAAACTCGAACGTCTCATCAAAGCGCACATCGATCTGATCGAGTTTTCGATGGACGCCGGCGACCCGCAGCTTTACGCGCAACTGCGTCCACCACGTGGCGGCATGACGAAGTCGCCCGAAGTGTGGTGGGAACGGCAAGTCAGCAACGTGCGCGCTGCGCTCGAACTGCGTAAGAAACATCTCGCCCCGACGCGTATCGTCGTTTCAGTAATCCGTCAGGAAGCAATCGAGGGCAAGCTTCAGGAGGCGATCGACTTCTGGCTCAAAGACGTCGGTGTTGACGAAGTGATCACGCGAAAGTTTCTGACCTGGGACGACAACACCACGATTCCGCAAGGCAAAGCCTTGGACAAACATCTCTACGCAGAGCTGCCAACCGAGCGTAAGCAACCGTGTGTTTGGCCGTTTGAGCGGCTGAACGTCGACACGCTTGGACGCATCTCGCTTTGCGGGCAGGATATTTCGTTTCGCACCGCCGAGCTTTTCCCGAATGCGAACGACGTGTCGATCCAGGAGATCTGGAAGGGCGACGTATTCAACTGGTATCGCGAGATGCATCTTGCCGGTCGGGGCGCTGAATGTTTTCCGTGTCGCGGGTGTTCGGCGTGGTTCGCGGGGATTCGCGATTGGGAGCACGGCTGGCTCAAAGTGTTGAAGAAATCCGGCGACCACCTCAAACGGGTGCTCAGCGAAGATCTCGGCGCGGAGGTTGATATCTACACGCCCGAGGCGAGCGAGTCCATTTCGATCTAATGAATCTTACAGTGTGGCTACGGCCTTTAGAGCGGCGTCATTTGGAGAAGACGCTCGAGTGGGCCAACGATCCCGGGTTGATGCGTTTGCTGAACCGCGCGCACACGGTTACACGAGAAGAACACGAGCAATGGTTCGCGGGCGTTCAGAAACGCGAAGACTGTTGCTACTTTGCGATCGAGACAGCAGACGGTAAGCATATCGGCAACGTGTGGCTGTGGGATATCGAGCCGCGACATCGTCGCGCGGAGTTGCGCATCGTGATGGATCTCGACCACGCGGGCAAGGGCGCGGGGACTGAGGCGATCAGTCAACTGTGTGACTACGCGTTCGAGCGACTCAACCTGCACAAGGTTTACGCGTACGTCCTTGCGATCAACCCTCGCGCCCGCCGCGCGTTTGAGAAAGCCGGCTTCGCGCTCGAAGGCACGCTCCGCGAAGATCGTTGGACCGGCGAATCCTTTACAGACGTCTACTTGTTAGGAAAACTTAACCACGGACAACACGGATGATTACGGATTTGGGGTTAGAGATAGCGATCAGTCTTTATCCGTCTAATCCGTGGTTATTCTTTCCCGCCCCACTAAGCCCGTCAACACAGACATTCATCCGAGTCGCGTATGGCGTGCTGATGCTCGGGACGCTGCTGTGGGCGCTGCCGCACTGGCGGCGGTTCTTCGTAAGCGAGCGTTGGGGCGGCTACGCTGAGTCGTCGCGCGAGATCGATTTTATCCAGAACCCGATCAGCGCTCTTCTCGTCGGTTTGATCTGGTTCGCCGCTGTCATACTGCTGACGCTCGGCTATTGGACCACACTCGCCGCTCTCATCAACCTGATCTTCTGTTACTACTTTTTCGTGCGCATGCGCTGGAAAGGAATCTTGCGCGGCATGGGCGCGCCGGGATTCATGTCTTACTGGCTCGCGGCAGTCGTGTTCCTGCTCGAGTACGCGCTTCATCACCAACCGGCGTTGATGCCTCTCGTGTTACTCGTCGCGCAGGCGGATTTTGCATTCATCATGCTGTCGGCGGGCATTTACAAGTTCACCGCGGGCTACGCAAGCAATCATGGGATGGAAGGCGGCATGGTCAATCCGCAGTGGGGTTACTGGTGGTGGATTTATCAAAAGATTTCACCGCGTCACCCGCTGTTTCCGTTTTTAAATCATATGGCGTGGTCATTGGAAGTGATCGCCGGCGTGTTGATGCTGCTGCCGCCGACGCGCTTCATCGGCGCACTGCTCATGCTCGGCAGCTTCGTGTTCATCGCCACGCACATTCGTCTCGCGCTGCTTTGCGAGATGGTAATCGTTTGCTGCCTGCTCTTCTTTTATCCCGGCAGCTACGGCGATCAGATCATCAGCTTCATCATCCCGGCTGCGGCTGTCCCTGCTGTCGTGCCGTTGCCGAACTTTTTTGACAGACTGATCGAGATCTTCCTGTGGCTCTATCTCATTTTGTTACCACTCGCGCACGCGGGTCTGTTCTACAACTTCTACCGGCGCAAGAGTCTTCCGGCAGTAATCCAACGCGCGCTCGAAACGTACACAAACATCTTCGGCATCATCATCTGGCGCGTCTTCTCTGCTGATCACACAAACTTCTTTTTGCGCGTGTACGAACGCGCACGCGCGTCGAATGAGCGCGCGATCGTCTCGCGCTTCGGTATCAGTAACGGCAGTCTTCGTTACAATCACGTCGCCGAATCGATCGTGCTAACCACGCTCTTCACGACGCTCAAATACTATCCGAGCAACAATCGACTCTTTCACGAGCGATTATTGCGATACGCGCGGACGGTGAAACACGCGCCCGGCTCGGTTCTCGACTTCGACTACGTCTCGATCAAAAAAGCTGACGATCGATTTGAATTTGTGACAGTTGGGACGTACACAGTAGACGCAGCCGCGGGCACGATCGACGAGAACCTCTTCGATCCGAGTTTCTCCGTGCGCGCGACGCTCTCAGGCTCGCCGGTGCACGAAGGCATGAAACCCGGCAGCTACGTTCCGTTGAAGAGTTAAAAGAATGTTTCTCCCGCAAAGACGCAAAGGCGCAAAGGAGTCGCAGAGCAGGGTCGAATTACCTTTGCGTTCTCTTTGCGCCTTTGCGTCTTTGCGGGAGAGATCTACTCCAGGCGAGTAAGTATGTGTGGCATTAGCGGCGTCTTCGGACGTCCGGACATTGAGACAGTCAAACAGATGATGGGCGCGATCGTGCATCGTGGCCCGGACGACGGCTACTCGGTTGCGGGCACGCATTTCGCCCTCGGCACGCGTCGCTTGAGTATCGTCGGCGTGGTTGATGGTCGACAGCCACTCGCGAACGAAGACGGCACGATCTGGGCCGCACAAAACGGCGAGCTCTACAACTACCCGCGCGTGAGACCGGAGTTGCTGCGTCGCGGTCATCGCCTGCAAACACACACCGACACCGAGATCCTCGTCCATCTTTACGAAGACTTCGGCTCACGCCTGCCCGAACACATCGACGGCATGTTTGCGATCGCCGTCTGGGACACGATCAATAACCGCGGTCTGCTCGCTCGCGATCGCATGGGCAAGAAACCGCTTTACTACTATCGCGATGGCGACGCCCTCTACTTCGCTTCCGAGATCAAGTCGCTGCTGCGCGTTCCGGGTTTTGACCGGCGCATCAATCTCGAAGCGCTGCATCATTATCTGAGTTTCAAACACATTCCGTGCCCGCTATCGATCTTCGAAGGCATTCACATGCTGCCGCCCGCGCACGTGCTCGAGTTTCAGCTTGGTGAGGAGCCGAAGATTCGACGTTATTGGGACGTA
>DASTTS010000104.1:0-7551 GCA_035760085.1 Pyrinomonadaceae bacterium | reverse complement strand
GATTCGTATAGACGCGCCGCACATTTAGCTGCTTGATGATCTTTGTGACATTTTTGAATGTGCCAGATGCACCGTTGTCTTCTGTTAGCGTACGATTCCGCAGCACTTCCTCGGCCGCACGTAAGTCCTGAATGCAAAGCTCCGCCGATTGATATCGTTCGTCTGGTTTCTTGGCGAGTGACTTTAGCGAAATACGATCCAGATCGGGCATCACACGAGGATTCAAGCTCGAAGGCGGAGCAGGATCGTCGCGGATCACTTTGGCGCAGATCTCGATCGGACTTGAACCCCCAAACGGTGGCTGACCGGTCACGCATTCGTAAAAAACCGAACCCAGTGAAAACAGATCACTGCGCGCGTCTACAGACACTCCCATAGCCTGCTCGGGAGATAGATACATCGGCGTCCCGAGCATCACGCCTTCGCGAGTTTGCGTAACGGCAATGCCATCGCTGCCAAAGTCGGTATCAGGGTCAGTCTCAAGTTGTTTCGCGAGGCCAAAATCCAGCACCTTGACCTCACCACTCTCGGTGAGCGCGATGTTGGAGGGCTTGATGTCTCGATGAATAATTCCATGCCGGTGAGCTTCGCCCAAAGCTCGCGCGACAGCGATGATGATTTCGACAGCACGTTCGATCGTGAGATTGTGCTTGCTAATCAAATCGGCAAGTGTTTCACCTCGCACAAACTCCATGACGATGTATGGATCGCCCTGCGGAGTCTCGCCGTATTCATAGATTGTTGCAATGTTGGCGTGGGACAGAGCCGAGACTGCACGGGCCTCGCGAAGAAATCTGCGGCGGAAGTGCTGCCGGCTCAATCCACCTTCAGTCAGCGTCTTGATTGCTACGAGTCGGCCCAAAAGAGTGTCTTCCGCAAGATAAACCACACCCATGCCACCTTCGCCAAGCTTTCTCAGGATGCGATAGTGAGAAATCGTCTGTCCGATCATGGGAGGTAATCGACTTCCAAAATGATAATGGTAAAAAAGACAGGTGCTGGCGGGCGGTCCAGCAAGGGAAACGTAGAGCGAGCGAGCTATCTTAACTCACTAGTACAGAATTTCAAGTCTGTCCTTATTCTGGTGGTGTCTTAATTTGAAATCTTCTCTGCGGTTCTCGGCGTATCTCTGCGCTCTCTGCGTTTGAGTTACCCTTTAACGCAGAGAACGCTGAGATACGCCGAGGACGCAGGAAAATCGCTCAATTTAAGACACCACTCTTATTCTCGACCGGTTACGGTCGCAGGCGGATGCGGGCGAGAATGTCGGTAAATTGGCGCTGAGTGCGGAGTTTTGCGAAAACGGGATCGACTTTCAAATTCATTAACCAGATGTCGCGCTCTTCGACCGCCGTCTCCAGCCATTTAAATGCCTGCTCCTGGTCGCCGAGACCCGCATGAATCGCGGCGACTGTGTACGGCGAAACGTAGCGCTGGCCTTGTAACTGCTGTAGATCGTTGAGCACTTGCTTTGCGTCCTCTGTCTTACCTGAAACAGCGTAAGCATGTCCGAGCAACGCGAGCATCAGCGGACTTCCTGAAAGCTTCACGCCCGTCTGAAACTCCGCGATCGCCTCGGGATACATTCCCTTCGCTTCATACGCAAGACCGAGATAGCGACGCGCCGGGAACGAGCTTGGATCAAGCTCCAGTATCTTCTTACACTGCTCGATCGCTTTGTCGTTTTGTCCTGACAAGTAATAGATCCAGCCGAGGTGAGAGCTGGCAACAAACGACAACGGTTCCAACTCTTCCGTTCGTTTCGCTTCCGCAATCGCTTCGTCAAAACGTTCGACTGCGACGAGATACGAGCTGTACCACTGGTGCGCCGGAGCATACGTGGGCTTGAACCTGATCGCTTCCTGAAACTCACGCTCAGTCGCAGCGCGATCCCAATCCCAGCGAAACCTGATGAAGGCCATCGACGTGTGCGCCTCGGCCGAGCTCTCATCGATCTCGAGCGCGCGCGTCGCAGCTTCCTTCGCTTTCGGAAAACCCTCTTTCGGCTGCAAGCGACCGTAAACCACGAGCATGTTGTAGCAGTCAGCAAGGCCTGCGTACGCAGCGCCGTAGTTCGGATCGATCGCGATCGCCTGGTTGAAAAACTCGATCGCCTGCTGCAAAGCGTCGCCCGTGCGCTTGTTCCAAGCGTTGCGGCCTTTGAGATAGAGCCGGTAAGCCTCGAGCTGTTTCTTCTCTTCGACATTCAACTTCAGGCGCAGGTTCTCGAAGATGTCGCGCGAGATGTCGTCCTGCACGAGGAGCACGTCGGAAAGTTTGTGATCGTAGTGCTGGCCCCAGAGTTGTGCGACGTTGTCGAGATCGATCAGATCAGCCTGGATGGTGATGATGTCGCCGCGGCGGGTCATGCGCCCGGTGACCACCGCGCGCACGTTCAACTCCTGGCCCACTTTACGCGGATCGATTTCCCTGCCCTTGTAACCCGCGACTACACTGCGCGGCACCACCCGCAACTGCGGCAGCTTCGAAAGACTGTTAATCAAACTCTCAGCAATCTTGTCGTTGATGTACTCGGCGTCGGGATCAGTTGATTCGTGGACAAACGGCAGAACCGCGATCGACTGAATCGCCTTGGGCTCTTCAGTCTTGCCACGACCAGTTAAGTAAACCACTCCAACAATCCCAAGCACCACGAGGCCTGCGACCAAGGCATAAAGCGGAGTCCTTCGTGTTGGAGCAGATTGACTGGGTGTGTTTGGAATTGAAACGACTGGCGGCGGCGCAGACTCAGGTGCGGGCTTTTCTCCCCACGACTGGCTTGTATCGGCGACGAACCGGTAACCGCGACGCGGCACAGTCTCGATGAACTGCACGCCTCCGGGACTTTCGCCCAGTGCTTTGCGCAGCAACGAGATGTTTTGAGTCAGATTTCCTTCTTCGACGAAGGTGTTAGGCCAAACGCGCTTCATCAGATCGTCTTTGGCAACGACCTGACCACCATGCTCGACGAGAGTCACGAGGATGTCGAAGACCTTCGGAGTGAGCGGAACGAGTTCACCTTCACGCAACAGGACGCGCTCCGCCGTTTTCAGGCGGAAACGACCAAATTCGTAGCTATGACTCTCCTGCTGACTCATTAAAACCGGCCTTGAGAAATATCTTTGAGGAATTCTTGAGTGCCGCCTGAGGACTTGTCACGCGCCGTGGGCCTAAATTAGGCGCTCAGAAAAGGTCGACAACAAGTTCTTTGAGGCGCAGTGATTGTAATGCAAGCACTGAACGCGAGCAATTGTGTTCCACAACAAGCTAAACCTTTAATGGATCGGGTCACGTTGAATCGATAAATACAGAGGAAATCTCCCCATGATCAACCAAAAAAAGACTTCCGAAGTTATTGAAACGTCATTGATTTATCTTCTGAGTGCGGCCGTGGCGGTGGGTGCGTTTGTGCTGGTCTGGCTAATCTCGCTGCTGCTTGGATCCGCTCAAGCGTGACTTTCTAATGAAGAACCAGGAACTGGCGCTGCTCGCCACAGCCAACGCTGCCGACGCTATCATAATCATACGAAAGCCAGACACGAACGACTCCGCAATTGCCACTTTGATCTTCTCCAGCGTTGCGGAGTCAGTGTTTGGCGGAACCTCCAGTGCCGCTAACTTCACGCGCTGCTCGTAAACCGAATGCTTCAGTTGTTCATCCATCGGAATCTCACTTATCCGGCTCGCGAGGGATTGACTGAAGCTGTGCAACATCATCACCCCAAAAACAGCGATCGCCAGTAAACCCGCCGTCCGCGACACAGCGTTGTTAATTCCCGACGCCACGCCGGCCTGTTCCTCACCAACAGAGCTCATCACGGTAGTGGTCAGCGGAGCCACGGTGACCGTCATACCGAGCCCGAGTACAACGACGGCCGGGAAGAAACTCGTCCAGAAGTTTCCGCTAAGACTGGGAACGGCGAAGAGGGCGAAGCCCACGGCGGCGATGAGCGGGCCGATTGTTAACGGCAGCCGCGCGCCAAACCGGTCGATCAAGCTGCCAGACCAGCGCGAGAGCGAGAACATGAGTGCGACGAAGGGTAACAACGCCGCGCCGGCCGCGGTCGCGGAGTAGTGCTGAATCTGGATCAGGTTGAGTGTTAAGAAGAAAAACGTACCGCTCAGTGCGGTGTAAAGAAACAAGGTGAGGAGATTTGCGCCGGCGAAGTCGCGGTTGCGAAATAGTCCTAAAGGCACCATCGGGTTTTTCGCGCGCGCTTCGTTGACAATAAAAACGGCCAACGCCACAACACCGCCAATCAGCGGCAGCAACACCCACGGATTGGAAAAACCGAGCCGCGGCGACTCGATCAGCCCGTAGATCACGCCGCCAAGGCCAATCGTCGCCAGCGCGGCTCCGGGCCAATCCAGTGGGCCCTGGTGTTCTTTGTCTTGACTTTCCGGCACTTTCCAAAGGGAAATCGCAAGCACGGCGACAGCCAACGGAAGGTTTAGAAAAAACGCCGCGCGCCACGACCAGTGCTCGACCAGCCAACCACCGAGCACCGGACCGATAGCGGTCGTGATCGCGGAGAAGCCCGACCATGTTCCGATCGCTTTGCCGCGTTCTTTTTCATTAAACGAGGAACTGATGAGAGCGAGACTACCGGGCACGAGTAGCGCGCCGCCGACTCCCTGCACCGCACGAGCGGCGATCAGTTGCTCGATGTTCGCCGCCAGGCCGCACGCGGCGGAGGATATCGCGAAGATCACGACGCCGAGGTTGAAGATCCGTCGACGCCCGTAACGATCACCGAGCGAGCCACCGACGAGCAAGAGAGCGGAAAGAAACAGTGAATACGCTTCAACAACCCATTGAATTCCGATCGCGGTCGCGTTGAGGTTGGTCTGGAGGAACGGAAGGGCCACATTGACGACCGTGCCATCGATAAAAGCCATGCTCGAGGCAAGAATTGTCGCCGCTAAAACCCATCTACCCATCCGTGTAATCTGTGGTTAAAACGGCTCGTCAATTGAGGCGCTTTGTTTGGTGAAAAACTTTGGCCCATCGGGCGTGATGTACAGACAGTCTTCCAGACGGATTCCGAACTCGCCATAGATCACAACCGTCGGCTCATCACTGAAACACATGCCCGGTTGGATCGGCGTCTTGTTCCCACGCACAAAGTTGGTCCACTCGTGGCCGTCGAGGCCAATACCGTGTCCGGTGCGATGCGGCAGTCCCGGCACTTTGTAATCAGGACCAAAGCCCGCATCGGTGATCACCTTCCTGGCTGCCGCATCGACAGCCTCACACGGCGCACCGACTTTAGCTGCCGCAAACCCGGCGTCCTGTGATTTACGTTCGAGATCCCAGATCTGCCGTTGTCGATCAGTCGCCTTACCAAACACGAACGTGCGAGTGATGTCTGACTGATAACCATCGACACTGCAACCACCATCCATTAACACCACGTCGCCTTCCTTCAAACGCTGCGGCGTGCTGCTGCCGTGCGGAAACGCCGTGTACTTTCCGAAGCTGACAAAGATCCCACCCGATGATCCAAGCGCACGAAACGCGGCGGCGCAAATGCCGGCAAACTCACCCTGCGTCATTCCTTCAGTCATCGACTCGCGCGTAGCTTTGTAAGCAGCAATCGTGATGTCGTTCGCGATCTGCATCAACGAGATCTCAGCTGGCGACTTGAACATACGACCACCCGCCGTGATCGGAGTCGCACTGACAAACTTCACCGCAGGCGCGGCGAGTCGAATCCCGTCGTACAGAAAAAACCGCACGCGCTCTTCGATGCCGACAGTTCCCGTGCGCACGCCGCGGTCTTTGAGTATCTGGGCCACGCGCTGGTACGGGCTCTCGTCTTCTTCCCACGTGCGAATGTCCGTGCCCATGCGAATCAGCTCGCGCGCGCGCTCTTCCTCAAACTTCGGACACACCCATGCGAGCTCGCCGCGCGCGGGAATTACCATCGCAAACATTCGCTCGCTCGTGCCCCAGCGCATGCCCGTGTAATAAAACATGCTGCTGCCGGGCTCGACGTAGATCGCGTCAATGCGTTGTTCGCGCATCAGCTTCTGCGCCTTCTCGATACGACCTTTACGTTCTTCCATCGTGATCGGAACAACGTTGTCAGTCATGCGACGCAAGCGACGAACCGCTTCGGGCTGCGAGCCTTGTTGCGGTTCTATTGTTTCGCTGTGTGCGTAAGCTACCGGGCTGCCGAAAAGCGTGGCTCCAGCGATACCGGCGGACAAGCGGAGAAAATCTCTGCGGTCAGTGCACATTTAGAGGCCTCTTTGTAGTGGTGTCTTAAATTGAGCGATTTTCTCTGCGTCCTCGGCGTATCTCGGTGTTCTCTGCGTTAAAGGGCAACTTAAACGCAGAACGCGGAGAGATACGCCGAGAACCGCAGAGAGGATTTCAAATTAAGACAGCACCCTCTTTGTTGGTTGGTTGCCGTAGAACTTATCCACAGATTAACATCTTTGCCAATGGCGCGCGCAAGTCACGATCTTCACGGCTCGGCTCCCGACAAGTCGGAAGCTGCTTTACTACTGATCGACGTCATCAATGATTTCGATTTCGCGGAAGGCGATCAACTGCTGGAACTCGCTCTGCCCGTCGGCAAAAATATCGCGGAGCTAAAGAAACGCGCGAAAGCCGCCGGCATTCCGTGTATCTACGTGAATGACAACTTCGGCAAGTGGCAATCAGACTTCAAGAAGATCGTCGCACATTGCACCGCAAACGACGCGAAAGGAAAAGACTTCGTCAAACAGCTTGCTCCCAACGACGATGATTACTTCGTGCTGAAACCGAAACACTCGGGCTTCTACTCGACGACGCTCGATCTGTTACTCACGCACTTGAGCGCGAAGAACCTGATCCTCACCGGTATCGCGGGAAACAACTGCGTACTCTTCACTGCCAACGACGCCTACATGCGCGACTTCAAAGTTTTCGTACCTGAAGACTGCGTTGTTTCAAACACCGAAGACGAGAATCACTACGCGTTGAAGCAAATGGAAACGGTTCTGAAAGCTGATACTACTGCTTCTCCACAACTGGATCTCAAAGCGCTCACCAGTTAAAATCCGCTCCCAAAAGTTGCCACAAAAAAGCGCAAAATACACAAAAGCATTCTTCAAAATCTTATGTTTCGTTCTGTTGCTATGCGGCGGAGCTGTGGCGCAGGAACGTGTACTCCGTTGGGGCGCTGATCCAAGCGGTGGCGCGCCGTACGTCTTCACCGATCCCGCGAATCCGGATCGTTATATCGGCTATGAAAAGGAGATGGTCGATGCCCTCGCCCAGGCGATGGGCCGGCGTGCCGAGTTTGTTCCAAGCGATTGGGAAACACTCGTCTCCGCGCTGCAACGCAAGTCGTTTGACGTTATCGTCAACGGACTCGAACCGACCGGCGATCGCGCACAACAGATCCTCTTCAGCAATCCTTACTACATCTTTCAACTACAACTCACCGTCCGCAGCGACGACAATCGCATTACGTCGCTCGAGGATTGTAAAAATCGCATCGTCGGCACACTCGGCAACACCGCCGCCTCGCGCATCCTGCAACAACAAGGCATTCC
>DASTTS010000103.1:0-11866 GCA_035760085.1 Pyrinomonadaceae bacterium | reverse complement strand
GTCTAACCTGCTGTCGATGTAATGAATCAACCCCTTTTCAACGCACTCTTCGACGAAACAGAACGCCGCCCGCTAACCGTCTCCCAACTAACAAACTCGATCCGGATCGCGCTTGAATCACGCTTCGTCTCCGTGTGGGTCGAAGGCGAAATATCAAACTTCAAAGATCACTCTTCCGGCCACTGGTACTTCACCCTCAAAGACGAGAACGCACAACTCCGCGCCAAATGCTTTCGCTCAACCAACACGCGCATTCGTTTTCGTCCTGCGAACGGTCTGAAAGTTCGCGCTCGCGGCAAACTCTCTGTGTACGCACCGCGCGGCGAGTATGAGCTCGTCGTAGACGCACTCGATCCAGTCGGCGCCGGCGCGCTGCGGATTGCCTTCGAACAACTCCGCGATCGCCTGCAAAAAGAAGGTCTGTTTGCGAAAGAATTGAAGCGCCCGTTACCTGTTTTTCCACGCCGCGTCGGCATCGTAACTTCACCAACAGGCGCCGCAATTCGCGACATTCTGAACGTGATCTCGCGTCGCACGAGGACGGTGCATGTGCTGTTTTCACCGGCAAAGGTCCAGGGCGAATCTGCGGGCCCGGACATCGCTCGCGCGATACGTTGGATCAACCTTTACCACGAGCAAGCGCTGCGCGAGGGACGTCACGCCGATCTCGTCGATGTTTTGATCGTGGGCCGCGGCGGCGGCTCGACAGAAGATCTATGGGCGTTCAACCAGGAAGAAGTTGCGCGCGCGATTCGCAAATCAACGATTCCCGTGATCTCAGCCGTGGGCCACGAAACGGATTTCACGATCGCCGACTTCGCCGCCGACTTACGCGCGGCAACACCATCAGCAGCGGCCGAGATCGTTGCCGCCCGGGAAGATCAGATCTGCTCGGCGTTGGACCACATGGGCCGTCAGCTCGTGCGGCTGACGCGTTTTCAGATCGTTCACTTGCGCGCACAAGTGCAGGAGAAGGCGCTATCACACGCTTTTGACGAAGTTAAATCGCGTCTTTCAAAGGCGCGGGCGCGACTCGACGCCGCGACAAACGCGTGCGACGTGGAGATTGACGCGAAGTTGCAGGACGGGCGCGAACGGCTGGCGCTCGCGGCCGCTTCGCTTGACGCGTTGTCGCCGCTTGGAGTATTGCAACGAGGTTACGCGATTGCGCAGGATGCATCAGGTAAACTGGTGCGCGATGCGGGAGCGGTAAAGGTTGGGGATGCTGTTAGCGTTCGTTTAGCAAAAGGAAAACTAGGAACGCGGATCGAACGGATCGAGGCTACGGATTAACGCGGATCAGCGATGCGGCAGCGAATCGTAATCAATGTTGATGGGCCGAAGACTCCGGGAGTAAAGCCTGTTAAGGGTGAGCGGAGACGGTGGCCGCGTGTGCTGTCCATACTCGCGTTGTTGGTTTTGGTGTTCGTGGTAGTTGCAGCAGTGGGTGCTTTCTTGTGGTGGCGATACTATCAATCGACACCTACTTACAGTGTCACGCTGCTCGTCGATGCAGCGGCACGGAACGATGTAGCGGAGTTTCAAAAGCACATCAACGAAGACGAGATTGCGAAGAATATGGTGACCACTGTTAGCCAGAAGGCCGCGGCACGTTACGGCTATGCGCTCAACAGTTCGATTCAGCAGCAAATCGACACCCTTGTGCCTTCGGTGTTGTCCCGTATGAAGGATTCAATTCGGAATGAAGTGGCGGCAGCGATGGCGTTTAACGCACTGGCGCCTGAGGGACGGTCATTCATGTGGATTCTCCTGCACATACCCTCTTTGCTGAGCGTCAAGACTGAAGCCAACACGGCAAAGGTTACAATGCCGCACGGCGGACGCATGATCGAGCTGACGATGCAACGATACGCTGATGGATGGAAGATGACAGAGTTTAAAGATGATCTTGCGGTCCAACGCATCGTTGATAGTGTCATTAAAGAACTGCCGGCGATCGGAAAGATTGACCCTAATAGTCCGTTGTTGAAGAAGTCGCCATCAAGACGATCGGGTCGTGGAAGATAAAAGATGAGTAATGGTGCAGAACAAAGCCGGACGTTTGAAGCTTCACTGGAAGCGCTCGAACAGATCGTGCGGCAGTTGGAAGGCGGCGACTTGCCGCTCGAAAAGAGCCTCGAGTTGTTTGAGCAGGGCATCCGGCTCTCGCGCGAATGCCAGGAGCGTTTGAGTCAGGCCGAGCGGCGCATTGAGATCCTCTTGCGCGATAACCAGGGACGACCGGTCGCGGCACAGTTCAAAGAACCGGCGAATGACGCGCCCGTCAGTGAGGATGAAAATGGCGTCTAACGCGGTTCAAAATCCACTCGAGCTTGATAGTTTGCTGGCGGGCAGTCGTGCACTCGTTGAGCTGGAGCTGAACAAGCTGCTGCCATTGTCTGGCACCGCTCCGGAAAAGATTCACCAGGCGATACGTTGGAGCGTTTTCGCGGGTGGGAAGCGTTTCCGGCCCGCGTTGTTGCTGGCCGTGGGCCAGGCGTTTAGCGCGCCTGTCGAAGCTTTGATACGGACCGCGTGCGCGTTTGAGATGGTCCATACTTACTCTTTGATTCACGACGATCTGCCGCCGATGGACGATGACGATCTGAGACGCGGGCGGCCGACGTGTCATGTGCGTTTCGATGAGGCCACGGCCATCCTTGCGGGTGATGCGTTGCAGACGCTCGCTTTCCAAACGATCGCTGAAGACGTTGCTCTGGATGCGGAGACGCGTATCGCCTTGATTGCGGAGCTCGCGCACGCGGCGGCCACGCCGGACGGAATGGTGGCGGGACAGGCGCTCGACATGGAAGCTGAGACGCGACAGGTGAGTCGCGCCCAGCTCGAGGAGATTCACCGTTTGAAAACCGGCGCGCTGATCAGAGCGGCGGCACGTTGCGGTGCGATCATTGGACGTGCTAACGAGAGTGAGCTTGAAGCTATTACCAGCTACGGATCACATCTCGGACTTTTGTTTCAAATCACCGACGACTTCCTCGATGTGACAGCGACGGCCGAAGATCTCGGCAAGACGCCGGGGAAGGATGCGCGCTCGAATAAAGCAACGTATCCCGCGTTACATGGCATGGAGGAAACACGCGCCGCAGCGGTGAAGGCACATCGTGACGCCTGTGAGGCGTTAGATCGGGTTGATCGCACTACCGAGGTTTTACAGCGTATTGCCGACTTTATCCTGCACCGCACCGGGTAACACAGATAACGCGGATTACTCATAGGCGAGAGCTTCACGCACCGTAACGCGTGAGGCTTTCCAAGCCGGCAGGAAACTCGCGATCGCACTCAAGCCGATCGAAACGAGCATCCAGATCACCAGCCCGAGCGGCTCGAACGTAAAATCCAATCCACTCCGAAACAACATCTTCACGAAAAAATCCCCGATAGCCTTGCTGATTGGCCACGCCAACAGCGCCGCGATGGCCCAACTCAACAAACCGATCACAATACCTTCGGCGACAATCATCAACCAGACAATCCGCGGCGTCGCGCCAAGCGCTCGCATCACACCCATCTCGCGTCGTCGCTCCAGCACGTTGAGACTCATCGTCGTCATCAGTCCCAGTCCGCCAACACCACCAACGATCGCCGACATCACGATCAGAAACACGTAGATCATCAACATGTGCTGGTCGAACCCGAACCGGTTTTCGGTCTTCGTCGAGCTGCTGCGCGCGCGTACGCCTTGCGCCTCCAGATTTCGATCAAGCTCCGCCTTCAACTCACTAACAGCATCCGGATCGGTGTTGTCGAGCGCGAGGCGCAGGCTGTTGACCATTCCCGTCAGCGGTATGTAGCCGACTGCCGTTGGCGCAAACGCCTCGCGTGCAAGCCCGACTATGTGCCACGGTTTTTCCTCGCCACCAATGCGCAACGTCACCGTCTCACCAACGCGCATCTTTGAATCTCGACCCGCAAGCGCGTTGTTGATGACGATCGCATCCGTGTCTTGCGGCGTGAGCTTTCGTCCCTCGATGATGTCGAAGTCGAGTAGCTGTGTGGCGGCCGGTAATGCGACGATGGCGAAACGACGATCGCCAATCGATGCTTCAGTCGTGAACCAGCCCTCAGCACGCGTTACACCTGGCGTGTCGCTCACCGCCTTTTGAATCTTTTCAAACTCATACGCTCTGGCAAACGAAACTGTCAGATCAGATTTCCGCGCTGCAAACATGCGATCGAGTGTGTTCACCATCGAAGCGCGGACATTCAGCGCCGAGAGGAAAAACAATCCGCCCGCGGCAAGTGTCAGCAACGTCAAAACGAGTCGCGCACGCCGGCGAAAGCTGTTGCGAATCGCAAACGCGATCAAACTAAACGTGCCACCGATGCGCGCGAGGGCGCGATCGAATGCGCTCGCGCCGAAGTTTGCTTGCGACAAGCCAAAATCAGAAAGCGCGACACGGACGGGCGTCGCAGTGCCTCGCCAAACCGGATAAGCGGCCGCGATCAACGGCGTGACAATGCCGATCAAAGCTACGAGCAGGTAAACCCAGAAGGGCACCGCAAAGCTGTTGATGTCGAAATTCAGAAACATCGCCATGTAACGACATAACGCGCGACTGCCGAGAATACCGAGCGGAATCGACACGATCACGGCCGCAATGCCGAGAAACAGCGCCTGTCCGAAATAGATCCGCGCGACCTGCCAGCGTGTTCCGCCTATCGCTTTCATCACGCCGATTTGTCGCACCTGCGAGGCCATCATCGCGGTCAGGAGATTGATGACGAGGATGCCGCTCAGGACGAGCACAAACAGCCCGAAGCTCGACATCGCGAGAAGCAGTATGCCCGTAAGATCCGAGTGCGGGTGTTTGCCGGGTGGCGGAATCTCGACGCGCCGCACCTCATATCCACGGCTCTTAATTAATTGCTCGACATCGCCGGCGACACGCCTGATGTGATCTTCGTCAAACCTGTTTTGCGCGACGAGGATGTTCAACTGATCGAACCGTGGCTCTTCGCCGAGTTGGACCAACGTTGCGAGATTGATGTAGCCGTAGACGATGTTTTCCATGCGCGCCTGCGCCTGGCCCACGTCATGCACGCTGCCGGTGATCACGAGCGGTTGCTCTGTGCCGTTCGCAGTCTTGACTATGACGGTATCACCGATCTTTGTCTTTGCGACTTGAAACGCATCGCGCTCGATCAGTATCTCGCCGGTCGCGGGTGGCCACGCGCCGCCCTCCGGCACGAGCTTGCTGACGCGAATGTTGCCGTAGTCTTCGACCACAAACAGGATCAGGTTGCGCCATTGCACTGGTCCAGCTTTCATCTGGCCACCGATCGTGCGACGCGGCTCAGCGTCGCTCACTTCCGGGTTTTGCAAGATCGCTTTGACGAGATCTTTGTCGATCGAGTTAATACGCAACACTGCTGACGCCGGGTTCGTTGCGAGATAACCCTGATCGAGCTCGCGCACGAGGATCGCGTACGACGAGAGGACGGCCGCGAAAGCCGAGATGCCGAGCGCGATCGCGAGCACGACGAGCACCGTGCGGGCGCGCTCATGCCAGAAGTCGCGAATCGCTTTGCGCCAGAGTGTCGTCATGAATGCAATAGTGAGCCGTCGGAGATCTCAATCTTGCGATCGATTACGCGCGCGATGTCGGCTTCGTGAGTGGCGATGACGACAGTCGTGCCGCGATTTGCCATGTCGCGAAAGAGATCGAGAATTTCAGTTGCTGTGACTGAATCGAGATTGCCGGTGGGCTCGTCGGCGAGAACCAGCGGCGGCTCGTTTGCGAGTGCACGCGCGATCGCGACCCGTTGTTGCTCGCCGCCGGAGAGCGTTGCCGGCAGTTTGTCTGCGTGGCGCTCGACACCGACACGATCCAGAAGTGCAACCGCGCGCGCGCGACGTTCACGCAGTGGAAAGGTTTTCGCGAAGTCCATCGGTAGCATGATGTTCTCGGCCGCGGTGAGTGTCGGAAGCAGTTGAAAGAATTGAAAGACGAATCCGACGTTTCTTCCGCGCCACGCTGCGAGTTTGTTTTCCGACAACGCGTGGACTTCCGTGCCTGCAACCGCAACCGATCCCGATGACGGGCGATCGATGCCGGCGACCATGTTGAGCAGCGTTGACTTGCCACTGCCTGACTTGCCAACGACGCCGACAAACTCGCCTGCGCGAATATGGAGATCGATGTCCTTCAACGCCGCAAACTTGCCTGCGGGGGTTTCGTAAGTTTTGGAGACGTGATTTAAGGAGATCATATTTTGGGTCTTTAGAAAGGATCTGAACAATACACCCACTGCCGTGTGGGATTTGTCCATTTTTCAGATCGGAACCGTTCTGTCCAGCGGTATGATGGCCGCGCGCGCCGTAATCGAACAAAGAGGTTACGAATGTCCAAGAACCAGCACCTGCCTCTTGCGGGATCGAACAAGAAGACCGATGCTCGCGTGCGACGAACTCGCGACGCGCTGGGTGATGCGCTGATCGCGTTGATGCAAGAGAAACCGTTCGACACGATCACGATCCAGGATGTGTTGGACCGTGCGCACGTCAGTCGTTCGACTTTCTACTCGCATTACAGCGACAAGGACGATCTGCTGATGAGCGACGCAGAGGAGTTTTTCGAAGCGCTCTCGATGGCGCTTACCGCGCATGGTGACAAGTCAGAGCGCGTGTTTCCGGTGAAAGAATTCTTCACGCACCTCGCCGATGTGCAGCCGTTCTACAAAGCCCTCGTTAAGTCAGGGAAGTTTCAGGAGAACATGGAGCTCGCGCGTGGACACTTCGCGCGCGGTATCGAGCGTCGACTGTCCGAGTTACCTCGTGCGCGCTCAATTCCAGCTAACGAGCTTCCCGCCATCGCCTTCACACACGCTGGCGCACTTCTGTCGTTGCTGACGTGGTGGCTCGACCGCGGCATGCGCGAGCCACCCGAGCAAATGGACGCCCTCTTCCACCGCATGGTCTGGAATGGCGTTGCTTAACAAATCCTGTTAATCCTGCAAATCCCGTCAATCCTGTCGAAAAATTCTTCTTGAAGTAAAACGAACGTTCGTGCTATATACCTTCGCCGTGACGGAAGTGGAGTTAAAAGGCCGTAAAGCTCAGGGCGATCGGACGCGCCGCGCGATTCTCGAATCTGCCGTGCATATCGCCTCCGCCGAAGGCCTCGAAGGCCTGACCATCGGCCGCCTCGCCACCGAGCTTTCCATGAGCAAAAGCGGTCTCTTCGCACACTTCGGCTCGAAAGAAGATCTCCAGGTAGCCACCGTCGAAGCGGCCCGCGCGATCTTCATTCACGAAGTCATCAAACCGGCTTTCGAATCGCCGGAAGGCCTGCCGCGTCTCTGGAAACTCTGCGACATCTGGCTGTCTCACGTGCAGAAGGGCGTCTTTCGCGGCGGCTGTTTCTTCGCGGCCGTCGCCGCCGAGTTTGACAGCCGTCCGGGTCCAGTCCGCGATCGCATCGCCGAGATCATGAAAGAGTGGCTCGCAGCGCTGCGCAACGCGATCGTCGAAGCACAAAGCGCCGGTCATCTCGAACAAGACATCGACGCCACTCAACTCGCTTTCGAATTCAACTCGCTCGAACTCGGCGCCAACTGGGCTTTCCAGCTTTATGGCGATCCGAAAGCATTTACACGCGCGCGCGAAGCCATTCGCGAACGTCTGAGCAGACACGCGACCGCGGCAGGTGCGCGCTTGTTTTAGACGGGATTGACAAGATTGAACAGGATTTACATGTCAATCCTGAAAAATCTTGTAAATCCTGTCAAAAGCTATGTGGAGGTTTACTTTGCTAGCCAGAACTTTCCCTGTTGCGGCAATCATTTTAACTGTCACGTCTGTCGTCGTTAACGCACAAACAGCGGAGTTTCAATCAGCACTCAAGCGCGGAGATGCGCTTGTGGCCCAGGAGAAGTATCGCGAGGCCATCGAGGAATACGGCAAAGTTTCGAGCCGTGGCGGCGATTTGTACGCGCGTGCGATCTACAACACCGCTGTTTGTTACTACGAGTTGTGGCAAACTGAAGACGCGATCGACTTTTACAAACGTGCGATCGAATTAAAGCAAGGGAACTATCCGCGAGCTTCGCATGCGCTCGGTGTGGCGTTGGAAGATCAGGGCCGCACTACAGAAGCGAAAGCCGCTTACGAACAGGCAATCACCGCTTCGAACAGAAACTTTGCGCCTGCGATTTACAAACTCGGTATCCTTGCTGCAAAGGGCGGCGACTTCGCGCAAGCAGCGGCGCTCTTCAAAGAAGCCGCTCTGCGCGACGGTGCACACGTGGCGGCGAGTCACAACAATCTCGGCGTGATGCTGGCGCAGCTCGGATTTATGAAAGAAGCGGAGAAGGAGTTTGTGATTGCGATCAAGATGTCGCGCGGCGGGCTTGGTGATGCACAGCACAATTTGAATTTATGTCGTTCGCTGACTGCGGCCAGTGTTAGACAGGATTACAGGATTTACAAGATGTCCATGAATTAATCTCATGACAAAACTATTCTTAATCGCTCTATTCGTCGTCCTTGGTCACACAGTAGCGCCGACTCAATCAGTCCATCACTACGTCTTCTTCAATCTCGAACGCGAACGCATCGCGGAAGAATCGTTTCTCTCGACTTCCGCCTTTGAAGGCGCGCAACTCAAATACACGTGGCGCGAGCTCGAGCCACAGAAAGACAATTACGACTTCAGCGCGATTCGCAAGGACCTCGCGTTTCTCAACTCGAAGGGTAAGAAACTTTTCATTCAACTTCAGGACGTGACGTTCAGTGCCCGGCGCGTGTTTGTTCCGGAGTATCTCCGAGCCGCCGAATACAACGACGGCGTCGCGCCGCAATACCGCATGGTCAACGACGACGAAGAACACGCAACGATTTCCGGTTGGGTCGCGCGGCGCTGGGATCCAGCAGTGCAGGAGCGTTTTCACAAGCTACTCGCCGCGCTGGGCAAAGAGTTTGACGGCAAGATCGAAGGCATCAATCTCGCCGAGACTTCGATTGGTTTTGGACCAACCGGAAAGCTCGCTCCGAAAGGCTACACTAACGAGCTTTATCGCGACGCCGTGATCGCGAACATGAAGGCGTTGAAGCGCGCGTTTCCGAAGTCGGTCGTGATGCAGTATGCCAACTTCATGCCCGGCGAGTGGCTTCCGGGTGAAGACAAGTCGTACTTGCGATCGGTTTACAAAGCGGCGAGAGACATCGGCGTTGGCGTTGGTGGACCAGACTTGCTGCCGTACAAGCGCCCGCAGTTGAATCATGCTTATCCGCTGATAAAAGACTCGTCAGGCAAGGTTCCGACGGGAATCGCGGTCCAGGAAGGCAACTACGCTGAGCCGAACCCGGCCTCAGGACAACGGCCCACGATTGCTGAGCTGATTCAGTTTGCGACGAACGACTTGAAGGTTAATTACGTCTTCTGGTGTACTGAAGAGCCGTACTACTCGAAAGAAGTGATCCCTTTTTTCAAATCGCGATAAGCACAGAACCGAGCGCGGTAGCGCCGGGTCAATCTCTCTAATCGAGCTTGTTAAAAGAGTTGCCGGCGCTACCGCGCTCGGTTCTGTTGTGCCTGTTGGGGCTCTATTTGTTTGGAATGGCTTTGCTCGAGTCCTCAGGTTTCTTCTTCACGTAGATATCACCACGCACCGTCATGTCGGCCTTATCTGCCAGCGTGACCAACACCGACTCCAGCATTTCTTTGTTCTCGAGTTTGAAGCTCGTGATGCCCGTAACCTTCGAATCCGGATCGCTGTACTGCATCGTCAGGTAGCGGACTTTGGTTTTGATGAAGTGCGCCGGGAGTGCGTAGATCAACGGAACCTGGCTCGCTATCGTCGCCGCCGTTGGCCGTCGCTTTTGTGTATCGGCGAAAGCTGAAACGATCGCGTTGTACGGAATCGAGATCTCTTTCGGTGGCTTCTTGTCTTTGAAGAGCAGGCGGTTGTTGTCGTCGTCAAACGTCAAAGTGCCTTCCATCGTCTTCGTGTAGCCAAACACTCCGCCCTCATATTTCGCCTTCACGGTTTTTGGGGCCGGTTTGACAGCCGGCTTTTGCGCCGCCGGCTGAGGATCCATGGAGCGTGGATGTTGTGCAAAGACGCCCGTGAGCAAAACTCCCAGCAGGAGCAGAGTGGAAAGGGTTTTCATTGAATTCTCCTTAAACTATCAGAAATGATTTGCCCACATTGGCGCCTGGTAAAGAACCCACCATAGCAACAACTGAACTGCCAGTACAACAACTCCAACAATCGTGCTTGCGTAACAAACCGCGCGAGCCGGATCGCCGCTGATCTGTTGTGAACGATACGACCTAACTACGCCAACAGTGCCGAGCACCACGGCGCCGGGACAGAAAACAATGCCGAGATAAGGCACGAGAGAATAAGTCGCGAAGGCCTTAGCTGTCCCGGGCAAGCCGCTCATTCTACTTAGCGAATGGCTTCACGCGTTCGATCGATTCCTTGAAATCGGGATCGGACGGAGCGAGCGCGGCGCCCTTCTGGTAAGCAGCCAGCGCCTTCGCGTATTGCTTCGTCACTTCAAACGCATAGCCAAGCTCGCGATAGACGTTCACGTCGTCAGGCGATTTCTTCGAAGCGGTTTCCAACGCCGCGATTGCCTTCGGAAAATTCTGCGCGCGCGAATGGGCCACACCAAGTAAGTAAAACGTGACGCCAGTCGCATCCGGCGCGGCAGTCGCACGTTCGAGCACGCCGGCGGCGCGTGAATACTGTTTCGAGCCGATGAGGGCCTGTCCGAAAAGGGTAACTGCTTCGGCGTCAGTTCGCAGCTTGATCAAACCTTCGCCCGCACGTACGGCGCTGATGTAGTCAGCATCGGCTTTGGCCGGATCAGTGCTTGTTGCCGCACGACGCAGGTAAGCGGTCGTCAGCAGTGCCCACCCGCCTGTCATACGCGGGTCGTTAACCGTGGCACGATTCAGGCTCGCGATCGCGCCGTCAAGATCGTTCTTCGCGAGCGCGATTTGAGCGAGATAAAAGACTGATAACGAGTCCTTCGGATTGAGCTTGAGAACCTGGTTGAAACTCTTCTCAGCATCCGCGACCTTGCCCGTCTTGTACTCTGAAATGCCGCGATAGTAAATCAACATCGAATCGGGCTGATTCGGATTCCGAGCAATCGCCGCCGTTAAGAGTGGCAGCGCTTCCTGATATTTTTCCGAAAGCACGTACGCTTGTCCGAGCGCGCTCTCGGTGTTTGGGTCTACCTGCTTCGCATTGCGCTGTAGCTCGACCGCTTTCTCGAGATCCTTTACCGCTTCTGCATACTGCTTCAGGTTCAACTCTGCGAATCCGGCGATCTTCCAGGCCTCCGAGTCGTTCGGGTACTGCGCAGTTAGCTCTTTAGCCTCCTTGGCCGCTGCGGCAAACTGCTTTTGTTCGAGCAGTAGAAAGGCGTGCTTCGTATCAGCCGAGCCTACGGTGTTCGCGACTGGTCGAACGGGCTGCACATCGAGTAACGAGTCGTTCGAGCTTGAACGCCGGGCGGTCGGCGAGGGCTGCGGTTCGGGTCGCAGAAGGGGATCATCCGCAGGGGTTTTGGTCGTTTGCGCAGGCTGCCTGTTCGCACGTCTGGGCCGGGTTGACTGCGCCTGAATGGCCGCAGAAGCCAGTAAAAAGATAGCGCTGACGGTGATTAAACGTTGAACGAGCTTAAGTCTACACATGATGCGCACAATTGTATGCGGGAGAGGGATAGTTTGAAAGTTCAGACTACAGCGGTGGTGTCTTAATTTGAAAATCTTCTCTGCGGTTCTCGGCGTATCTCTGCGCCCTCTGCGTTTGAGTTGTCGTTTAACGCAGAGAACACTGAGATACGCCGAGGACGCAGAGAAAATCGCTCAATTTAAGACACCACTCT
>DASTTS010000102.1:0-4470 GCA_035760085.1 Pyrinomonadaceae bacterium | reverse complement strand
GCGAATCCCATTACCGTATCGCCTGCTCCAGCCCAGATAGATCGCCTCCCAGCAACCATCATTAAAAGGAGATCAGTATGAGCAGATGTCTATTACATCGCTGTGTAGCGATCACAGTGCTTGTCTTACCCCTTCTGTTTGCGACTGCCGTTGCGCAACGAAATACCAAGGAAATACCCGTGAAAGAACTGCTTTCTGTGCCTGGGAAAATATTGAGTGAGGCGAAGTCGACTCGACCCACGACTGAGCTGAAGCTGACTGGTTATCGCGTTGAAGAAATCAAACTGCCCCGCCAGTTGAACGTCGAAGTGCGGGGACAACAAGTTGCGGTAGATAAAGCGTGGCGAGTCACCGTGCAAGGTGGTCCATTCGCAGTGCGCGCTATGCCGGCCGTGCTCTGGATCGACGACGAGATCGTCGGCTACGGCATCGAAAACGAAACCCTCTCGCAGATCACTGCGATCACATTCGACAGCTCTTTGATACGTGAAGGAGGCGTGGTTTCACTCTCATACGGTGAAGATAAGGAACAACGAGCGAGATTTTCACAACGACTACGGTTGACGCGTGAAGGAGGAAACCAATGAGAAGCACAGTTAAAAAATACATCCTCGCTTCAATCACGTTCATCCTCGTAGCGGCGGGAGCGGCGCTCGCACAAGACCCCGGCGCACCCGGCCCGCTGGCAGTTACACGCGAAGAATACAACTTTGGCGACACTGCATTTCAACCCTCAGCCTTCCCCGGACCAGTGGAGCTGATCGCTTCGATTCACTACCCGACTAATCTTCCGGCTGGTCCATATCCGGTGATTCTTTTTCTGCATGGCCGTCACGCCACCTGTTTCAAGGGCGGCAGTCAACTGCTTCAATGGCCGTGCACAAACGGTGCGCTGCCTATCCCCAGCTATCAGGGATATGACTACACTTCCGAAGTGCTGGCGAGTCACGGCTATGTCGTAGTGTCAGTCAGTGCAAACGGAGTTAACGCCGTAGATAATTCCGTGTTTGATCTTGGTGCGCTCGCGCGTGCGGAGTTGCTTCAGAAACATCTCGACATCCTGAAGACGTTCAACACGACTGGTGGCGCGCCGTTCGGAACGAAGTTCGTTGGCAAATTCGATCTGACTCGCGTCGGCACGATGGGCCATTCGCGCGGCGGTGAAGGCGTCGTACGTCATTACGTTTTGAACAACTCGTTAGGCGCACCTTACGGGATCAAGGCGGTGTTTCCACTCGCGCCGGTCGATTTCAACCGTTTCGTCGTGAACAACGCAGCGCTCAACGTGCTGTTGCCTTACTGCGATGGCGACGTTGCTGATCTCCAGGGCGTGCATTTTTACGACGACGCTCGCTACAACGTGCCCGGTGATCCGGCGCCGAAGCACTACGAGCTCGTGATGGGCGCGAATCACAATTTCTACAACACTGTTTGGTCGCCTGGCTCGAGTACGTTTCCGGGCGCGGCAAATGATTGGCTCGCGTTTGTTCCAGGCGGTCATTCCGATTCCCACTGTGGAAGCGTGCCGGGTAACCAGCGGTTAACTGAAGCGCAACAACGTGGCACTGGTCTCGCCTACATGAGCGCGTTCTTCCGCGCTTACGTTGGCGGTGAAAGTCAGTTCATACCGATTCTGACGGGTGATGCGCCACCGCCGGCTTCAGCGCAAACAACTAATCTGTTTGTGTCGTATCACGCTCCGGCCAACCTGAGATTGGATGTGAACAGGTTATTGAATAACACCAATCTCACCACCAACACGCTCGGTGGTACAGCGACGCAAACTGCGCTTTCGCCATACGAATTGTGTGGTGGAGATGCGCCGCAACCGCAGCGTTGTATTCCTGAAGCGAATAATGCGCAACAACCGCACACGACTCCGAGCGCTCGCTCACCGTTGCGAGGGTTGAGTCAGCTGAAGACTGGCTGGAACAACATGACCGGCAATTACACGAACAATGTACCGGCGGCGCTGGGTAACGTCTCGGGTTTCCAGACAGTGCAGTTTCGTGTGAGCGTTAACTTCGCTGACGTGCGCAACCTTACAGGACTCGCGCAGGACTTTCGTGTCGTGTTAACTGATGCTTCCGGTACTGCTGCATCAGTGCGCGTGAGTGATGTTTCCGGCGCGCTGTTCTTTCCACCGGGAGAAGTTTTGGTAGTGCCGAAAGTTGTATTGAACACAGTGCGTGTGCCGCTGAGTGCTTTCAGTGGTGTAAACCTCAATGCGGTACGTTCAGTTCGGTTTACTTTTGATGAGCGACTTCAGGGTGGCGTTTTGATCACTGATGTTGCGTTCGCCTCAGCACCGTAGCAGTTAGACAGGATTGACAAGATTTTTCAGGATTTGCAAGACATCTTGTAAATCCTGAAAATCTTGTAATCCTCGACTACGACTTTTTTAGCATTTTGAATCCTCTATAGATTTTTGACTGGTTTGATTAGCCCGCCGTTTAGTTAACTCCCGCACTCTTTACATTTATCGATCCACACATCTCTCGGAATGCTCATTGCCTATGCGCATTCACGACCCCATTCGTCTCCATTGTTTTGCATCGTCGTGCAAAACTTCATCTGCGTTCTCTGCGGGCCGTCACCATTCCACAACTGAATAACGACAGGCCGTCAGTCGTTCTGAAACGGAGAATGCTTATGCACACAGCAACAAGACTACTAATGCTCTTCGCAGTGTTGCTCGCGTGTCTTTGTCCCGCCTTAGCGCAAAACACCGGATCGATTTCAGGCGAAGTCAGGGACGAGAAACAAGCGGTCATCACGAGCGCAACGGTAAACGTGCGCAACATACAAACAAACGAGTCACGAACTGCACAGACCAACGCCGATGGTCGCTACCACTTTGCGAACATGCCGGTCGGTGCCTACGAGATTACGGTCGAGAGTTCCGGCTTCGCCAGGTATCAGCAATCGGGAATCACACTCGCTTTGAACCAGGCGGCGGTGGTTGACGTGACGATGAAACCTGGCGCCGTGCAGGAAGTCGTGAATGTGGTTGAGAACGCGTCGATGTTGAATACCTCGACACCTGAGGTCGGCACACGCTTCGACGAGAAGCGTCTATCCGAGTTGCCGCTGGCCACAACTCGCAGCGTTTACAACATCGCCTTGTCGGCTCCGGGTGTGAGCCAGTTGAACGCGGGCCAGAGCGCTTTCGCCGGCGGCACAAACTTTTCGTCCAACGGCGGGCGCACACGTTCAAATAATTTCATGATCGATGGTCAGGACAACAACAATTTCGGTGTTGCCGGATCGACGATCCCGCTGAACAATCCTGACGCGATTCAGGAAGTCAGACTCGTCACGAACCAGTTCAGCGCTGAGTATGGTCGCAACTCGAGCGCGGTGTTCAATGCGATCACGCGCAGTGGCACGAACCAGTATCATGGCTCAGGCTTCTGGTTTCACAACGACAACGCTCTGAATGCGTGTAGCAACGTGCAGAAAGCCGGCGCAAACGGGTTCTGCAATCCAAACCACGCCGATCCTTCTCATCGCCACGCTCCATTTCGAATTGAAAACCAGTTAGGCGGAACGATAGGTGGTCCACTTCATCTGCCGCGCTTTGGCGAAGGTGGGCCAGGTATCATCAATGGCACGGATCGCACGTTCTTCTTCTTCGCGATTCAACGTTGGTGGGATCGCCAGCTCGGTGTCGGCCAGACACTGAACGGCGCGCCGACCGCTGCGGGCAGGGAGATCATTCGCCAGGCTGCGGGTGACTTGCCGCAAGTGCGTGCTCTCCTCGATTTCCTGCCGGCCGCGGCCACACCACTCAATCAAACCGTCAGGTTTGAGCGTGGTGGACAGACGTTCATCGTGCCGGTCGGATCGTTGACCGGCTCTCAAGCATCAACTTACGACGATTGGCAAACGTCGATTCGTATCGATCATCGCTTGAACGATCGACATACCCTGAACGGCCGCTATCTTTACCAGGATTCCGGCGCGCTCGGCAGCATTCCTGGTGTCGCGGCTTCCCAGATCACGCCGCCGGGATTTTCATCGATTGTGCCGGCGCGCACTCAAGGTGTGAATCTGCAATTCACGAGTGTGCTCTCGCCGAAGTGGATTAACGAATTACGTGGAGCGTTCCTGCGCAGCGCTAATGCGACGATCGCGCTCGATCCGCGTTCCGAGTCGATTCCGTCGATGGAAGTTGTCGAGCTGGGTCTAAGCGGTTTCAATGCTGGTCCAACCCGAACGGCGATCGGCCTCGGCGTGAACCTGCCGCAGAACCAAACGCGAAACACGTTCCAGCTCCAGGACAACATCTCCTACACGACCGGCAATCACGCGTGGAAGTTTGGCGCGGATATTCGTCGTAACCAACTGCACCAGCTCTTCAAACCGACGACGCGTGGTTTGCTCGAGTATGCTTCGCTCGACTTTCTCGTGAAAGATCTGGCGACGCGCGCGAACATCAACAAAGACCTGCCGGGTACCGCGCGAGTG
>DASTTS010000101.1:0-4074 GCA_035760085.1 Pyrinomonadaceae bacterium | reverse complement strand
GGTCAGGTAGATATAAGGCTCATAGTCGCCGAGGAGCCAGCGATAGACGGCGAAATACGCGGAACCCTTGCGATGCGGTGACGCGTCGATGAACTGCACGCGCCCGCCTGGCGGCAAATCTTTCGGCGTCACGTTCGTCCACTTTTTACCATTGTCGCGCGTGACGTAGAACGGTCCGTCATTCGATCCGGTCCAGATCACACCTTTCTCGATTGGCGACTCGGTGATCGCGTAGAGCGTGCTGTAAAACTCTTCACCCGTGACGTCGCGCGTGATCGGCTCGCCGCTGACGCCCTGGCAACACGCTGGATGCGCCGTCAAATCCGGCGAGATCTTTTCCCACGTCACGCCTTTGTCGCGCGTACGATGAACGTATTGCGATCCGTAATAGAGCACTTCGGGATCGTGTGGCGAGGTCGCCATCGGCGACACGCGTTGCATACGATAGATCAGATCGCTCGCGGGGTTGCCATACAACGACTGCCCACCGATCCAATAGCTCTTCTCCTGACCCGTCTTGAGATTCATCACGCCGTACTGTCCCTTGCACGAGCCGTAGACGATGTCGGGATTCATCGGATGCGGCATGATTGGACCAGTTTCACAACCTGGCCCCGGACGCCAGTCGGTTGTGGAAAACGGCTCGGCCTGGCTCGAGATGATCAGCGTGGTATTGTCCTGCTGCGCGCCGTACAGCTTGTAAGGAAACTGATTGTCGACCCAGATTCCGTAGATCTCCGCGGTGGGCTGATTCATTTGCGACGACCACGTGCGCCCGCCGTCAGTCGAGACATTCGCGCCGCCATCGTTTGACTGGATCATGATCTGGCTGTCTTTTGGATTGATCCAGATGTCATGGTTGTCGCCGTGCGGCGTGCGCAGCGATGTGAACGTTTTGCCGGCGTCGGTAGATTTGAAGAAGCCTTCGGCGCCCGCGTACACGATATCTGCATTTGAAGGATCGGCGCCGAGCGTCGTGTAGTAAAACGGTCGTTGAATCAGCGCGCCCTGCGAATTGATCAGCGACCACGTTTGGCCGGCGTCGTCGGAACGATAGAAACCACCGCCGGGTTTGGCTTCGATCAAAGCATAGATTCGATTCGGATTTGCATTTGTTACCGCGAGGTTCGCCTTACCAATCAACTCATTCGGAAGCCCATTGGAGATCTTCGTGAAATGATCGCCGCCGTCAGTGCTCTTGTAGAACCCACCTTCGCGCCCGCCGCTAATAATCGTCCAGGGTTTGCGCTCGAGACGCGACATCCACGCGTAAACCACGTTCGGATTGTTCGGTTGCAACTCGAGGTCCATCGCACCGACGGCGTCAGAAATAAACAGTACTTTGCGCCACGTTTGCCCGCCGTCAGTAGTTTTGAACACGCCGCGCTCGTTGTTTGACTTGAAAACGTCGCCGTTAGCTGCGACCCAAGCGATGTCAGGGTTCGTCGGATGAATGCGCACCGCCCCGATCTGTCCGGCGTTGTAGAGACCGATGAACTTCCACGTCTGCCCGCCGTCCGTCGACTTGTACATGCCGCGACCAGTGGAAACGTTACTACGCACACCGTCGGACCCGGTGCCGAGATAAATCACGTTCGGATCGGAATCGGCGACGGCGACTGATCCGGTCGAGCCGAGTGGAACTTTACCGTCGGTGATCGGCAGCCACGTTGCGCCACCGTCCGTCGTCTTGAATAACCCGCCACTGGCGACGCCCATGTAGAACGTCTTCGGTTGTGAAGGAACTCCGGTGACGGTGGTGACGCGTCCGCCGCGTGCCGGACCAACGAGGCGATAGCGCAGTCCGTTGAAGAAGGCGGGATCGACGTTTGATTGCGAACGAACGGGAACGGCGAGCGCGCAGAGCGCCACAGTCAAGAGCAAGCTTGAGCGAAGCATCGGTTTTCTCCTAAACGCAGATTACGCAGATTACACCGATTTGATCTAATCTGTGTAATCTGTGGAGAACTTTCTGAAACGCATCAACACCGCACGCAGGTTGCCGAGCGAGCGTGATCAGAATTTTTTGTTGGCTGATGATTTCGGTCAGCTAGTAGTCCTAAAGATTGCGAACGCTTCGGAGTCGCGCGAATTTCTTGAGGCGCAGAATGCGGTTCTCGGTTATTTGTCGGATCGCGTTCCGTTTTGCCAGCTCGTGATCGGGGAGATTGGGGAATTTCAAGGGCATTTTGTGCGTCTTCTCACCTATCTTCCTGGCGTGCCCCTCGCTGAAATTAAGCCGCACACGCCCGGATTATTGAACGATCTCGGTCAGAAGCTCGGACAACTCTCACGCGCACTCGCAGACTTCGATCATCCAGCGGTGCATCGTGATTTTCACTGGGACCTCGCGAACGGAAATCGAATCGTGAACGAGTATGCGCCGTTGGTCGCAGACGTTAAGCTGCGTGAGCTGGTTTTGAAATGCAGATTTGAGCCGGAAGTTGAGCTGCGACGAAGCGTTATTCATGGTGATGCAAATGATTACAACGTGCTCGTCGATCCTGACAGCATGAAAGTCTCCGGACTGATCGATTTTGGCGACATGGTTTACAGCTACACGGTTGCTGATCTCGCAATCGCGCTGGCATACGTTGTTTTGGGTGAAGGCGATCCGCGTGATGTGATCGCTGGTTACCGGAGCGAGTTTGGGTTGCTTGATGAAGAGCGTGAAGCACTGTGGCCGCTCGTGCGGTTGAGATTGGCGATGAGTGTTTGTATAGCGGCATATCAACGGCAACAGCAGCCTGATAATGAATATCTGGAGATCAGTCAAAGAGCGATCGAGAAAACCTTGCCACGGATTTTCACGGATGAATACACGGATTGATCTGTTGATGGACAGGCGCCATCGGATTCTTGGACGCAATTTGAGTATTGCGTATCGAGAGCCGTTACATATCGTGCGCGGGTCGATGCAGTATCTCTACGACGACGAAGGGCGGCAGTATCTCGATGCATACAACAACGTCGCGCATGTCGGGCATTGTCATCCGAAAGTCGTCGCTGCGGGGCAGCGGCAGATGGAAGTGCTGAACACGAATACGCGCTATCTGAGTGAGCTGGTTCTTGAGTATGCGGAGAAACTCACGGCCACGTTACCTGAGTCGCTGAGCGTTTGTTTCTTCGTCAACTCGGGCAGTGAAGCGAACGAGCTTGCGATTCGGCTTGCACGCGCACACACCAAAGCTCGTGACCTGATCGTGCTCGAGCACGCTTATCACGGGAATACGACGACGCTGATCGATATCAGTCCTTACAAGCACGACCGTCGAGGTGGGGAGGGCGCGCCTCCGTGGGTGCACAAAGCTAATCTTCCCACGACAGCCGACGACGCACAGAACGTGATCGACATCATTCAAAAATTGGAAGCGCCGCTGTGTGGTTTCATCGCGGAATCGATGCCGAGCGTGGCCGGACAGATCGTTCTGCCTGATGGATATTTAAATAAGGTGTACGAAGCGGTCCATGGTGCCGGAGGTGTTTGCATTGCAGACGAGGTGCAGACAGGATACGGGCGCATCGGCACACACTTTTATGCATTTGAAAAGTACGGCGTCGTACCCGACATCGTCGTACTCGGCAAACCGATCGGCAACGGCCACCCGATCGGCGCAGTGATCACCACACGCGCGATCGCAGACTCGTTTGATAACGGAATGGAATTCTTCAGCACATTCGGTGGGAACAACGTGTCGTGCGCGATCGGTTTGAAAGTATTGGAAGTCGTGAAGGAACAGAACCTTCAAGCCCACGCACTCCGCGTCGGAGAACATTTGCTCCACAACCTACACGCACTAAATCAGCATCACGAAGTGATCCGCGAAATCCGCGGCACCGGTTTTTTCCTCGGCGTCGAGCTCGCACACGACGCCGGCGACGTTGTAAATCAAATGCGTGAACAGGGAATACTGATGGGAACAGAAGGACCACTTCACAACGTGATCAAAATCAGACCGCCGATGCCGTTCTCGATGGAAGACGCGGATCGCGTCATCGAGACGCTTGATAAGATTTTTCTCACGCGGCGGCGCAACGGCGCAACGAAAGACTAAGCGGTTGCGTTGCGTCGTT
>DASTTS010000100.1:0-3380 GCA_035760085.1 Pyrinomonadaceae bacterium | reverse complement strand
GGATGGCCACGCCCTTGTACGTAATCTGCGCGCCTCGCCGCGCACGCGTCTCGTACCTATCATCTTCCTCACGGCCAAAGACGAAACTGCGGATCGCATCGCGGGATTTCGTACTGGGGTCGACGCCTATGTCACGAAACCTTTCGAATCGGAAGAGTTGCTGGCTATCGTGAGGAGCATTCTCGAAAGAGTACACCGCACTCATTCTGACCTTGCGCGGATGTTTGGAGATCAAGACGACGCCGCGATAGACGTTGTACGCGATGAAGAACTAACAGACGCAGAGTGGCGCGTTGCGGAAGCAGTCGCGCGTGGCCTTTCGAACAAGGAAATTGCCGCTGAGCTAAAGCTCAGCTTAAGAACAATCGAGGGTCACATCAGCCGCATTCTCGATAAAAAAAATCTCAGCAACCGCGTTGAATTAGCCCTGCACGTGAGAGAACGACGCCAACCAGATTAATCTCATCACAATCCGCACGTTTTACGCGAATCCTTCCTACGTGTAAATACGCTGTAAATCAGGTGTTAACACGCTATTTCCAACTAGCGTTTCCCTCTACTCTATGACCTGTAAGAAGCGAGGTTACATGACAAAGGGAGCGCATGAGGAATGGCTGTACCGGAGAACCAATACATCGTTCTGCCAGAAACAACGGTTGGAAAAAAACGAGGAGAAAGATGGTTGGAAACCCTCAGGCGATGGCTCGTGAAATGCCCGCAGTGTTCCGAAGTGCGGTTAGTCGTAGGAGCACACCAAAACGATCAATACGTCTGCAAGGATTGTGGACACAGTTTCACCATCAGGTTTTCAGCGGCGACAAACGATGCTCTGTCAAAACGACCTCCAGAGGATTAATAAAGTTTGGAGAAAGTAACAATGATTGCTTATCGCGGTCCAATATTAATTGCAGAACCTGAACTACGTTGGCCGATCGTGCTGGTGGCCGCCGCCATTACTGCGCTACTCGCAATACTGACGGCAGGTTTGTACTACGCGGCGATGACAAAAACCGATGTCAATTCTTATACCCGGCCGCGGCTGGAAGGGGCGTTGCAACCCGGTCAACCTGACTTTGAAGAATTTCGTCAGCACATTGCCATCGAGCAATTGGTGGGCGTAGAGAAGGTGCACCCATTCGACACCTTGGCTGTGGCAATGACGGCGAGGGTACGGAATAACACCGGCCGTACCATCAGTGGACTGGAATTGCGGGGTGCGATTCTAGACAGCAACAGTTCGAGTGTGCGCGAACGGACACTAGTGGTGATTCCACTGCGACAAAAGATACTTCAGCCGGGTGAGGCCATCAACACACGCATTCTGCTCGAGAGCATTGATAAGGACTCGGATCGAGCGCACTTAGTCCTGGAAGTTACGGCAATGCGCTTTGATGAGTCGTAAGGGCTGGAAGGAAAGCAGAAGGTCGGATCGATAGATAAGGAGGACGGACCAAGTTGGTCCCACAGCACGGAAAGGGAATCAACATGGAGGCAATAGTTGAACGATCGAGTTTAGAACCTTGGCCCTATCAATCTGGTCGGTTGGCGCCGGTCAGGAACATCGTGAAACGTGTCTTTGGCTGCTGGCACCTGAAGGTGAGCCGGCCATTTACTCGAGGCGACGAGACATATCAGACGTGTATCTCTTGTGGTGCTCGGCGCCGGTTTGATCTGGATCAGTGGACCTCGGTGGGTGGTTTTTACTACCCGAAGAGACAGTCTGTCTTATATGGCAGTCGTCGATAACACAAAGAAGACGGTTGTTGGATGGAGAAAAATGGTAGCTCAAATAGCGAAAACTGAACGCAAGCATGCGACGGCGCCTGGTATGTCGTCGCCGGAAAAGAAGCTTCGGGTGTTGATTCCGTATGACGGATCGGAAACCGCGGAAGCGACTTTGAAAGATTTAAGCAGGGCGGGTCTGCCACGTGAACTTGATGCGCTTATCGCGGTGACACAAGTTTGGTTGCCTTCATCGCCATACGAGATCACCAGTGCGGTTAGCGCTCGCCGAATGAAGCTGTTGACTTCAGGATTTTCGTCCTATGTGCCGGCGCTACAGGATCATGAAGAACAACGCGTCTTATCCCTTGAGGCTGAGCGGAGGCTGCGGTCCATGTTTCCTGAAGGAAGGGTGAAAACTGAAGCGATTCAGGATACAGCTGCAATGGCTCAAGCAATATTAGAAAGGGCGAAGCGGTGGGGTGCTGAACTTATTATTTTGGGATCGAAGGCGCATCCTTCAGCACAGATAAGTGATCATGCAGGACCTGCTCTTCGAGTGGCGCGGGATGCACACTGTTCCGTTCGTATTGCGCGACCGTCTGATCGAAAGGCTGATTCGCCGAAAAAGATAGTGATTTTTGTAGATGAAAGTTCTTCGTCGGACGACGTGGTTAATGCAGTCGGTGAGCGGATTTGGCCGACAGGAACAGTTGCAAACATCGTTATGACGCGAAAACCTGGTCCGCGTCATGTCACGAGGGATGCTGAGGCCGCACAGGTTTTGCACACCTGGGCTGATAGGTTGCGAGCGAAGAGTCTGGAAGTCTCAGTTGACATCGTGGATGGCCAGCCCGAAGAGGTGCTTTTGCGAAAGACTCAGGATGCCTCGGTGGTTTGCGTATTCGTAGATCCACACCATGGCGAAGGCGACGTTGACGCGAGCGGCTTAGGCGCCGGCGTGAAGGCGCTCATCCTGGCAGCGCAGTGCTCAGTAGAAGTCGTACGTGCGAACAGTTCGAATGATCAATATTTAAAACCGGCCGCATGATTGATCTCGTTGGCAAGGAGTTAAGTCACGGTTGGAGGGATAAGATGAAAGTTTTACTTGCAGTAGATTCGATTACAACTTTGGATATTCTTATTAATGAAATGAGTGCGCGCTCGTGGCCCTCAGGGACAGAAGTCCGTGTGCTTTCGATCATTGACGATGCTGACCTCTCATTGAAAGTCTGGGGTGACGAAGGTTACGGACTTTCCGCGTTGCGCCGAGAGATGCATAGACGAGGCGAACAGATTTCTGCTTTAGCAGTCGAACGGCTGCGAAGGATTGGGATTCCATCGCAAGTGGTAATCATGAGTGGAGAGCCGAAATCTTTAATCTCGTTCGCCGCTCGGAGTTGGCCGGCGGATCTCATCCTTATTCGCGCAAACAATCGTGAGGACTTTCGAAACCGGTTGCTCGGGAGTGTGGCGAAGGCAGTTGTTAAGAGTGCGCCTTGTTCAGTCGAGGTCGTTCGGGCTCGCGCGCAAGCGGATGCAATTACCGCGGAACGTGGCTTCAGAGTACTGCTGGCTACCGATGGCTCCGAAGCGTCGATAGCTGCCTCCAAGGCGATCGCACAAGTGAGTTGGCCTGAGGACACTGAGGTCAGAGT
>DASTTS010000099.1:0-15622 GCA_035760085.1 Pyrinomonadaceae bacterium | reverse complement strand
GGCGTTCGATCAAATGCTGCGCAACACGGAGTTGTCGCCAAAGCTCGTGATTGCGGGCGGGCAAGGCTGGTTGATGGACGATTTCGTCTCGTTCATCAAGCAGAAGGGATTGGAAGATCGCGTTTGTTTGACTGGATATCTCGAGGATAAAGACCTGTGCGGGCTTTACTCAGCTTGCGCGGCGTTTGTTTACCCGTCGCTGTACGAAGGTTTCGGACTGCCGCCGCTCGAAGCGATGGCGTGTGGCGCGCCGGTGATTACGAGCCGCATTCCGTCAATACAGGAGACTGTCGGCACTGCCGCGCGCCTCATAGATCCAAAAGACGTTGATGACATAGCCCTCGCGATGACCGAGTTGCTGAATGATAAAAAGGCTCGCGAAAACTACGCCGAACTCGGCAAGGCTCAGGTCAGAAAATTCTCCTGGGAACAGACCGCGCGCAAAACCCTCGACGTCTACAGAGAACTGGTACCGCGGAAGCAACTGTAGGGGTGGCCCTCCGTGGCCACCCCAGCCCGAGAAACACGCAGGGGCGGCCACGGAGGGCCGCCCCTACAGTTATTTGGTTGAAGTGTGAATTCTAGAACCGGTTCCGGTACTCGGTGGAGTAAATGAAACCGAAGATCATGTGACGGAAGTTGTTGGGATCCGCGTTCAGCGTGTTGACCCAGTTTGCGAACCCGATCGTGTCAGGATCGCGTCGCAGGTAACCGAAGTACTGCATCGACACAAAGCCGCGGTTGAAGAACTTGTTGAATACCACGGCACTTTCGATGACGTTCCTCAATACCTGAGCACGCGTCTGTGTTCCGCCATTCAGCGCAGCAACGAGAGTGGCTTTATTCGAGATCGTGACGCCCGCCGTCTGCTCCAGCTTGTCGAGGTAACCCTGGTTGGTCGTACCATCGTAAATCGCCTTGAATTCGGCCTTATTTACGAAGTCGTTCATGTACTGATCCTTGGCCACTGCCTCCTGCGCGGGAGACAGAGGACCACCGACCTTCTGCAGGTCTGGAATAAACTCGGTTTTGTACAGTGGACGACGACCCAGAGCGGCATCGTAGAAGCGGTAAGCCCAATATCCGCGGTCCTGAAACTCTACCGACTGGTAAAAACCGGCGGAAACGTGGACGCGGTCGCATTCCGGATGGAGATTCTCGCCGAAACCGCCGTCCGGGCAGTTGTTCAGCGTGGTGTTCCAGTTGGCAAAACCGGTCGAATCTGGCATGCGGCCGAGAAAGTCGATATATTGCTGCTGCACGAAGAAATCGATGTCATCGATGGTGATGACTTGATTCGTTCCCGGTCTCAGGCGCACCGGCTTGACCTTGATGTTGCCGTAAAACAACTCTGACGGCAGTCCAGGTGTTTCGGTTTCTATCCTGAGCGTGGGAGGGGATTGAGCCAGAACAGGAACGGCGGCGCTGAGAAGCGCAATAATCAGAAAACTAAAACCGATCTTCATTGTTTCTCCTAGATTCCCAATTAAAGTATTCGGGTGGGCCGGATTGGGGTCTCGTCCGAGAGCGCCTCGAGCGCTACTAAATGCCGAGTATAGCGATCTGCGCCGGACGCGTCAATTCAATCGTTCCGTTAGGATTAAAGGATTAATCATGTTAATTCTCTAAATTCTGAAATCCTGTCTAAGGCTATGGTGACGGAAGTCCAAACTACCCCATCCGAAGTCAAAACCGACGGCAACCGGACCGAGCTGTCGATCCTGATGCCGTGTCTGAACGAGGCCGAAACCCTCGCGACTTGTATCAAAAAAGCCCAAAAAGCGCTGGGAGATCTCAACGTCAATGGCGAGGTCGTCATCGCTGACAACGGCAGCACGGACGGCTCCCCCGAGATCGCCGCTTCTTTAGGCGCGCGAGTGATTCATGTGGCCGAAAAAGGTTATGGCAGCGCCCTCCTCGGCGGCATCAAGGCCGCGCGCGGCAAGTACATCATCATGGGCGACGCCGACGACAGCTACGATTTCACGAATCTCGGCCCGTTCCTCGAAAAGCTGCGGGCCGGGTACGAGCTTGTGATGGGCAATCGCTTCAAGGGCGGGATTGCGCCGAACGCCATGCCACCGTTGCACAAGTATCTCGGCAATCCAGTTTTGACAGGAATCGGGCGGCTGTTCTTCCGCAGCCCCTGCGGTGATTTCCACTGCGGTCTGCGCGGGTTCAGTAAGGCCGCGATCCAGCGTCTTGATTTGCGGACGACGGGGATGGAGTTTGCGAGTGAGACAGTCGTGAAGGCGTCGCTGCACGGATTGCGCATCACGGAAGTGCCCACGACGCTCTCGGTCGATGGTCGCAATCGTCCACCACACTTGCGTAGCTGGCGCGATGGCTGGCGTCACTTGCGCTTCCTGTTGCTGTACAGTCCGCGCTGGCTGTTTTTGTATCCGGGCTTGTTGCTGATGCTTGTTGGCGCAGTGGTGAGTGGATGGCTGCTCGTTGGACCAAGAGTCGTTGATGGCATCACGCTCGATGTGCACACGTTTCTGTATGCGGCGATGGCGATCGTCATCGGTTATCAGACCGTGATCTTCGCGATCTTCACGAAAGTCTTTGCGATTACTGAAGGACTGCTGCCGGAAGATCCGCGACTCAAGACCTTGTTCAATTACATCAGACTCGAAACCGGTATCGTCGCCGGCGCGCTATTGCTCGTGGCCGGGATCGGGTTATCGATCTACGCGCTGAGTTTCTGGGGGGCACATTCGTTTGGAACACTCGATCCATCGCGCACGTTGCGCCTCGTGATACCGGCGGTGACTCTGATCGCGCTCGGATTGCAAACTGTCTTGTCGAGCTTCTATCTCAGCATTCTCGGATTAGAACGACATTAATGAAGTTGCCAAGGATCATCGTCTATCTGTGGATAGCACTGCTCGCTGTTTCCTTTTACATTTCACTTCGCACTTCTTACCGGCGCGCTCTCGGCACTGAAGAGTTTGCCTACGCCTGCGACTCGTTCGGCTACCTGCGCATGGCGAAACAGATCCGGCACGCGTATGAGCACGGCGTTTGGCCTGAGTTCAAGCTCGAGTCACCGCAAACGCGTCTGCTGATCGATTACATGCAGCAGAACAATGTTGCTGTGCAGCGCTGGGAAGAGGTTGTGGCGCCACATGCGCACCACTATTTCCCGCACGCCGGTTACGTGGGCGTGCAATACCCACCGGGTACTGGTCTGATCCTCGCGATGTTTCCGCAAGGTGAAGCGGTTTATCGTTTGAATCGGATTGTTATGTGGGTGTTCATCATCGCCGGCTTTGGTGCGCTGGCGATTGCAGCGTGGAAGCGAGCGTGGGTTTCGATCGGGTTAGTCGTGTTGGCGCTGACTCTCGGGCTGATGGTGATGGCGCGACTCGGCGCGCTGAGTTTCTCGATGAATGCGGTGCTCGTGCCGATCATCCTGATGGCTTTGTTTAGTCTGCTCGCGTTGCGGTTCAAGACGGCCGGTCGCGAGCGACTCGCATTACTGTGCGCATTGCTGGCCGGCCTGTCGCTGGGATTTGCGACAATGATCCGTTTGCCGTCGTTCTTATTGTCCGCGGGCTTTCTGGTCCTGCTGTGGCCAGGCTTTCGTAACTTCCGGATCAAGAGTCTACCGGTAGCTTTCGCACTCGGCGCGACGATCACGGGCGTGATTCCCGTTGTGATTAACCAGCATAACGTTGCGGGCGCGTGGTATCTCTCGACCTACGCGAGTGTTGACGCTGCGCCACCAACCCTGGCGCGTTTAAGCGAGAACGTCACTTACTTTCTTTGGAGCGGGCATGCATCCGTCGACAACTGGGCCATCGTTGCCGGGTTTGTTGGTCTCATCGGGTTTTTGCTGTTTTACGTGCGACGAGACGCAGTGCAGTCAAATCGGTTGGGCTTGAGTTGGAAACAATTTGCGCTCGCGGTATTGCTGCTGTGGCTGATACCGATTTGTTACTTTCTCACGCACCGTATTACAGGCGCGCACTACATGATCTCGTCGATATTCGCGACGCTGACGCTCATCGGTTTCGGAGCCCTGGCGATGGAAATCACGAGCACTATACCGCTGCGATTTGAGCCGCGCCGGATTCTTTCGTGGGTGGCGCTGGCGCTTATACTCTGGCCCGTTTACGGGACACTCCAGCGCGTTTGGGAGCAGCGTGATCTCGGTCCAGCGCCCGAAAGATCACTTACGCACGCGCCGATTCTGTTGCCGTCGGAGCTTGTCGATGAGAAGGCGTGGATCTGGGCGGACCTGTTGACGGGCTCGCTCTGGTATTACGCGAACAAGCCGGCATTCAAGATTCAGTTCACTGACGAAGAGACGCGCGCGCAGATCTTTAAGTTTGTTTGGGAGCGAGGCGAGCGACAGTACTTGATCCAGGACAGCGAGCAGATGAAGGTTTACATCGCCGAGATCGAAAAACTCGGAGGCCGGCTCGAGATGCGTGGCAAGGTCGACGGCCAGCCGTACTTCCTCGTCGTGTGGCCCAACGGCGTCCCTGTAAACGCGGATAAACGCGGATGAGCGCAGATCGAATTCGCGTTTTTCCGCGTTCATCTGCGTTAGGTTTTTTGGTCGGCATCGCGGGCACGATCCTGTATCACTCGTCGCAGTTCTTTTCCGGCTTCGATAAGTTTTTCGGAGATCGCGGCGACGCGCGCGGGTTTGTTTACTTCTGCGAGCACTGGTACCAGTCGATACTCGGCAAAGCGTCGCTGCTCAACCCCGGAATCTTCTATCCCACCAAGCGAACACTCGCGTACTCCGATCTTCTCTTTGGCTTCGCCGCACCTTACTCATTTTTCCGTGCGCTCGGTTTCAGCATGTTTACGTCGACCGAGCTCATGATCATTCTGCTCACGTTTCTCGCTTATTGCATCGCGTTTGTTTTGTTGTACCGGACGTTGGGTTTCGGCGTGATACCGTCATGCGCGGGCGCGATGTTTTTCGCGTTCAATAGTCCGAAGTTTAACCAGCTTACGCACCTCCAGTTGCAGTACGTGCTGTTGTTGCCGCTGATCTTTGCGCTCGTGATCTCGTTTGCGAAGCGCGTGGACACGATCGATCAGCGGAAAGCAGCGTGGCTCTTGTCGCTTGCTGCTGTTTGTTTGAATGTGCAACTCGCGACCACGTTTTACTACGCCTGGTACTTCGGGCTTTGGGCCATACTGTTTCTGCTGCTCGCACTCGCGTTTCGCGAATCGCGCGACTTCATCATCGCTACGGTTCGGAAGTTCTGGCGTTCGTTCGGCATTGCCGCAGTAGTTTTTCTGATCGGCTTCATTCCGATTCTGCTTTTGTACTTGCCGGCAGTACGCGCGGGCCAGTGGTATAACTTCGACTTCGTCACCGAGATGATTCCTGACTGGCGCGCGTTGTTGTCGATGGGAGACGGCAACTTCGTTTGGAGCTGGTTTTATAAACGGATTGTGGGCGAGCCAAGACCGGCGACGTGGGGCGAGCTGATGGTCGGCATCGGGCTCATACCTTCACTCGCGTGGATCGCGCTTACGGCGGCGTCTGTGTGGTTGATCAGGAAAGGTCGTGCTGCGCGTGATGTCGCGCCGGTGTTTCTCGGAGTGATGATCCTCGCGACGAGCATCTTTATCGTGTTCGGATTCAAAATCGGCAGTCACTCGTTGTGGAAATACATCTACGGTTACTTCCCCGGCGGCGGTGCGATTCGAGCAGTGTCTCGTTACCTGATCTTCCTGACTTTGCCGATGTCGATCGCGTTTGCGTATGGATTGCAAAAGGCGCTTCAGTTTGCCTCGGGTAAGCGAGCGTTGACTGTTGCGGTCGTGTTGGTCGCAGCGTTCGGTGTGTTTGAGCAGTTTGGTGTGCCGCGAGTAAACGGCACGGGTTTTTCGACGAGGATTGAAGAGAATTACCTGAAGACGATGGCGGCGAGGTTGCCTCTTGACTGCAAGGCTTTTTACGTCGCGCCTGGTCCACATGCTAACCATTCGACCGCCGAATACCAGTACGACGCGATGATGATCTCGAGTATCTCGCGTGTGAAGACGTTGAATGCGTCGAGCAGCCAGTTTCCACGCGACTGGAATTTCTATTTCTTCAAGAATCCTGACTACGAGAGCAAAGTAAAGGAGTGGATCGACGCGCGGAAGATCTCGGGAAAAGTTTGCCGTCTCGAGCTGTATCCGGAGGTCGAGAGTTTCGATCCGGATACGCCGAGCTTGATCGACGATCCGGAGTTTTTCGTGCGCCAGTTGTATCGTGACTTTGCGGGCCAGGAACCGGACGCGCAAGTGATCGCGTCGCACGTAAACAAGATCAGGAATTGCAAACCTGATGACGAGACGTGCGAGCGCGCACACGTGGCGCTAAATATTTTTCTTGCGACTGGTTTCCACGAGCGCGGATTTTTCATCCTGCGAGCGTATCAAGCCGGCTTAGGCCGGATGCCGGGCTACGAAGAGTTTATGGCTGCGATGAGTCGCTTTGATGAGTTTAAGGAGAGTCAAAAGAACATTTCTCAACAAATCGACAGCGATGAGATGATGCGCCTCGGAAACCGCTGCTTTGTTATTCTCCACTACTTTGGTTTTCTGCGACGCGATCCAGACGCGCGTGATGTTAACGCCTGGACGGATGCTCTGGATCGTAGTGGCGTGGCAACACAGATCACAGAAGGCTTTATTACTTCCATCGAGTATCGCCAACGATTTAGGAATTAAATCCGCGTTTTATCCGCGTCTTCGATAGCAGCGATTAGAGATCTTCTAACAGTATCGGTTTGGTAGCGGGCGAGGACGTAGTCGCGGCCGCGTTGGCCCATGTTGGTTAGCAGATCTTCGTTGGAGGATAATTCATTCAGGGCGTGGGCGAAGGTGTGATAGTCGCTGTAGACACGACCGGCGCCGCTGACTCTAATGTGATCCGCTAAAACCGTCGACGCATCATTCGCGAGCACCGGCGTGTTCTGAGCCATCGCTTCCAGCGTCACGATACTGAAACTCTCGTTCGGCGACGGACTCACAAACAACATCGCGCCGGACATCAACCGGAACTTCTCCTCCGCACTCACAAAGCCCCTGAACTCGATGTCCTGATGTTGTGGCACCGGAATGTCGTCCTTGCCCGTAATGATCAAGCGCAGCGGTGATTGATGTGTCTTCTTGAACGTAATGAAGTAATCAAATAGCTGTACGCAACCCTTATTCGGATCGACACGGCCTGAGTAGAGCAAGTAAGGCACAGGCACCCATTGCGGCTCACGCACGTTCGTCTCAATCGCCATCGCCACGACTCGCCCGGGCAGGTCGCCCCAAAGCTTCTGGCCCACACGCTGTTCCGCCGCAGTGAGCCAAACAAGCTCGCGTGCACGCCGCGCCGCGTATTTGTATGCCGGAAGGTAAGCCGGCAGCTCGTCGTGCAACGTGGGCGCAAAGAGCGCACGACCGGCGGGAACTTGTTGCAGACCGAAGTACGTTGTCGGGTAAAGGTAAGTGATGAAAATTATCGCGCGATAGTCGCGCCAGTTCTCATTGATGTAGCGCAGCAACGGCTCAGAATAAGGACCTTGATGACGAATGAAGTCTTCCTGTAACGCGATGGACCAGTGAAGCTGCGGCACCTCATCGTCTCTCGTCGGCACAAGCGGGCCAAACTCTTCCACCAGGCGACGATGCAAGTTGGACCAGTAGCCACTGCGACCAATCGTCACCGGAAACCGGACGATCCTCACGTCGCCTTTCGTCTCTGTGCCGGCGGGTAACGTGTTGGCCCACTGAGACGTGTCGATAGCAGTGGTCGTCAGCAAGTCGACTTGATAAACACTGCTGAGGAGTTGTGCGTAGTGCCAGGCGAGAGTTTCTGATCCGCCGACGATGTCTTCGTGGCACCTTTGTACGACGATTGCGACTCTGCTCATTTCAGTTTAGACATCGCCTGTAGAAAGATGCTCTCGACCTTCTCATTCGTAAACAACGATTCGTAACGGCGGTAGCCGCGCTCAGCCAAAGCCTTGCGCACCGCGCTGTCTCTCACCAGCCGGTCGATCGATTCAGCGAGCAACAGCGAGTTGCGCTCGGTCCAGACGATGCCCGCATTGCCTAACGTTTCCGGAATCGCGGCTGCTGCGTAAGCCGTAATCGGCAGCTTCATTGACATCGCTTCGACGAGCGGCACACAGAATCCTTCATGCTCGCTTACAGTAACAAAAGCGCTGGCGACGAGGTAGTAGGCCTTCAGCACTTCATCAGAAACGCCGCCGGTGAATACGACAGCGTTCGTGAGCTCGAGCTTTTGCACCACGCGATGCAGGAGTTTCGCATACGTGTTGAAGCCTTCGCCGCCTTTGCCAACGATGATCAGCCGCGAGTTGCGGTTGTAGTCGTAATGATAGTGCGCGAAGACTTCGATTAGATGATGCAGGTTTTTGTGTGGTACCACGCGACCGACCGTCAGGATGTTTATCATGTCGCCGGAATACGTTTTGAGAGTGTCTTGATCGGCAGCGATCGTTAACAACCGATCGATGCCGTGAAACGGCGGCACTACTAACGACTTAGCCGGATCAGCGCCCGCCGCTATCATCTCGCTCATGCTGAATGATGAGGCAGAGAGGTAGAGATCGCATTGGGCTGCGGCGAGTTCGTTTAGCTCGTTTCGGCCTCGTTCGCAGAGGTCCTGATCGGTGCGGTTGAAGCCGGCGAAGAATTCTGCGGGCGTGACGTTGTGATACCGGATCACGCGACGGCATTGCAGCTCGCGGACGAGTTGGACGCCGGGATACCAGCCGCGCGAGTGGTGATAGATGAGGATGTCAGCCGGTGTTTTTAGAAACTTCCGGATGCGCGTGAGATCGGTAAAAATTTTGACTTTGTGGCCGTTGCGCTTGAGAGCATCAGCCTCGCCGAGAACGTCGTTGCTGACGGCGTCGGCAGTCGTCAAGGTCGGCGTTACGATGGCTACACGCATTGATTCCCGGGGAAATCCTTAGACAGGATTACAGATTTACAGGATTGACATGATTAATTCCAGAAAACGCTTCTCGATCGCGGCGTTCGAAAAATGTTCCTCGTAACGACGCGAGCCGCGGTAAACGAGTGCCATCCGCGCTTCTTCATTTGTCTGGAGGAAATCGATCGATTGGGCCATCAGGTATGGATCGCGTTCGTCCCAGATGAGCGCGGTGTCGTCCGCGGTTTCGGGGATCGCCGTCGAAGCGTACGCGACGATCGGCACTTTCATGGCCATCGCTTCGACGAGCGGCACACAAAAACCCTCGTGCTCGCTCGTCATTAACAAAGCATCTGCGAGCAGGTAATACGACTTCAAGGCTTCGTTCGACACCTCTCCTGTGAACACGATGCGTGACGCGATTGACCACTCATCGATCAGTCGTCGCAACGCTGTCTCGTAGCGCTCGAACGCGTTGTTTCCCGCGCCGACGATGAACAAACGCGCCTGTGCGTTGAAGTTGTAATAGTAGGTTGCGAAGGCTTCGATCAGATCCGCGTGTCCTTTGTTTGGACGCACGCCACCGACAGTCAACAAGTTCACACTCTCGTCGTGATAACTATCGAACAGTTCGAGATCTGCTTCGCCTGCGCGCAGTCCGTCGGCCTGGTTGAACGGCGGCACGACGAACGTTTTCTGTTTTTCACTGCCGGCCGCGATGAGATCGAGACTGTTGAACTCTGACGCGGCGAGGTAGAGATCCGGATGCGCCGCGACGATGTCTTTAAGTTGCGAGCGCCCGCTTTCGCAGAGGTGTTGATGCGCCTCGCTGATGCCTTCGAAGAACTCGGGTGGCGTCACGTTGTGATACTTGATGATCTTCCGGCACGGCGCTGCCTGCATTGTCTCAACGCCACTCGTGCAGCCGATCGAGTGGTGATAAATCAGCACATCATTACGCGCGCGCACGTACTTTATCGCAGCGGGCGGCACCTGAATCTCCTCGCCTGCCAGACTCGAATTCTCCGCGAAGATGCGCACCTCATGCCCGCGCTCGGTCAACACGCGACGCATTGTGAGTACGTCATTGCTCACTGCATCCGCCGGCGTGAGTGTGGGTGTGAGAATCGCGATGCGCGTCATCTTGGATTGGGCCATGAAAAGAGCAACTGTAGGGGTGGCCCTCCGTGGCCACCCCGGTGTGATTCGACGCTGGAGCGGTCACGGAGGGCCGCCCCTACAGTTGTTTGCGAAGGGTTCATGCAGATTCGGGTTTGCGGGCGACGACGGCGTAGTTCATTGGGCCATAGAGAAAGTGATTCAGGTGACTGGTTAGTTGATCTTTTACTTCGATCTTAGCCGACTGCACGGCATGAAGCTTCAGTACTTCCTCACAACGAAAACCGCGCGCTTCCAATAGCAGCTTCATCGTTGGAATCGGGATCGGGTTCTTGTGCGTTGGATCGAGATAGAAGTTACAACTGCCGACCAGCAGATTCTCCGGATTCGGTGTCTCGAGAATAATGAGCCCACCGGGTTTAAGCACACGCCCCGTTTCATCGAGAAACTGCACGAGCGTTTCCAGCAGCAGATGCTCGGCGAAGTGAAACGCCGTTACCACATTCAGACTCGCACCTGGCAGCGATCTCAAATAACTGAGCGCTTCACGTTCCTCAACATCGAGAGACAACTCTTTACACTGTTGGACCAGGATGCGATTGGTATCGATTCCACGCGCCTGAAGTCCCGCTTCACGAAGCACCTGAAGCCATTCGCCGCGCCCGCAACCGATGTCGAGTATGTCAGAACTAATCCCCGCCTTCTCCAGCACGGGCAGGTAAACTTTCACTTCCTCTTTAATCTGCTCGGGCGTTCCGCGCAAAACATCTTCAAGCGAGAAGTAGAGTGAATCGAGTAAATGATCTTCTTCGCGTTGTGCTGGTTGTGATTCAGCGCTCACCGCAGGAGTGTATGTTCCGTCGAGCAGGTGCGAGAGGCGTGTCTCCTGTTGTGCGATGTCCATCCGCGATTTTTGCAGTCGCTCGATCAGGTCATCGACCTGTTTTTCCAGTTGCACTTTGAGCGCCTGCAATTCAGCCGCGTGACGTTCCTGAATTCCAGCCTGCTCCGTGGCGCGCCGGTTCGACTCATCCATCCGGACGGCAAGATCGCTGCTTAGCGCATTCTGGCTCTCCACCACTTTCTCCTGCTCGCGGATGAGTGAGTTCATCTGGAGCCGCACTGTGCCTTTCAGATCGTTTAGTTGTTTTTGCAGATTCTCGAACTGCGCGCGAGTCGCTGCTGACTGTTTACGGGTTTCGTCGGAAAGATGCGCGACGGCTTCGTTGATGTGGCCGGCAATGCGCTCTTGCTGGGCCATCGTGTGTGATTCGAGCCGGCGGAAATTCGTGATCAGCACGGGCAAGCGCACGACAGCGACGACCAGGCGCAGCAAATAACCCACTACGGGAACACGATAGGCCTTGCGCAGGACAGACAGCTTTCCGAGACCATCGATCGGAACGTTTGCGTTTTGGCCTTCGGATGAAAACCTCAGGCTGTAGAGCACGTCGAGCTTGCTGTAACGTCCGTTGCGCAGATTCTTGAGGAAGTGCGCAAAGCCTGAGTCATCGGGCTCGCGCTTCAGGATGGCTTTGTAAGCATTGCGGATGAAAGCTTCATCGTGAAAGCCGAGTAGATCGTTTAGTTGATATCGATCACGTTTCTCGAGCTTCGGTTGAAGTTTCAGAGGTGGCAGCGGTGAGCTTTGCGGTGAGAGCAGTGCGTCAAAGTTTTGAGTGATTATCCGTCGATACGATGAGGGTCCGCCGTTGCTGACCGAATTGCGTTTGCGGGTCTCGGCGTCTTTGCGTATCTGGGACATCAATTCCGCGAGGTTTAAGCCGTCTCCGTTTTCTTTCTGCGCGTCCATTTCGATCGTTAGTTTTACAGGATTACAGGATTTTCATGATTGACATGAGAGCCTGCGAGGCGCTTGCTCGAGGCGGTTGCGTTCAGGTTTGCGACGCCTTCCATCTTCGTTGCCGACATCACTCTAAAGAACAGGCAGCCATCCAGCCAGTCGAAGCTCACGGCCGCGCTGCTGTGCACCGCGACGCACAACGAAAACATCTCCGGCGCGAGCCAGCAGTTGAACTCAAATCTCACCTCGGTTAACTCGCCGCGCTTCACTCGCTCAAACGGCACTTCCTGAAGCTCGGTGTTCGTGCCGTAAACGTGAATGCCGTGTCGATTCCGGATCAGAAAACCACACACGACGTCGTCGAGATCTTCATGGGCCACGTACACAATTCGCACAACAACCGGCTCGCCAGTCTCGACAAACTCGATCGGGTGCAGTGCGCTGTCGAGCAACTCGACTTGCAGCACTTCCGCACTCCGGTCGCCATGACGATACACATAACTCAGCGGCTTATGTTCAAAAACCTCGTTCGCCGTGGCCGGCTGTTCCGCGGCTTTGTTGCTCGCTTCGTACGCCTGCTGCCGCGCCATGATGATCTTCTGGTAACGATTCAGCACGTCGGAGGGCGTGCCTTCGGCGATCTTCTGTCCCTGGTTCAAAAGGATCGCGTGGTTGCAGAGCGCCCTGATCGCCGATGGATCGTGTGAGACAAACAGGATCGTCGTCCCGTTCTCCTGCATCTCCTTGATACGGCGCATGCAACGATGCTGGAACACGGCGTCGCCGACGGCGAGCGCTTCGTCGATGATCAGTATCTGCGGTTGCACAGCGATCGCGGCGGCGAAAGCGAGACGGATGTACATGCCGCTCGAATACGTCTTCAACGGCTGGTAGATGAAATCGCCGATCTCGGCGAAGTTTGCGATCTCGGGAAGGAGGTCTTCGGTCTCCGCTCTGGAGAAACCCATGAGCGCGGCGTTCATGAAGATGTTTTCGATGCCGGTGAACTCCGGGTTGAACCCCGCTCCGAGCTCCAGCAGCGCCGCGACACGGCCTTCAATTGCCACGTTGCCGTGTGTTGGTTCGAGTGTGCCGGTGATGATCTGGAGTAAGGTCGACTTGCCGGAACCGTTTGGGCCAATGATGCCGGTGGTGGTGCCTGCTTCGACTTCGAAGCTGATGTCTTTCAAGGCCCAGAACTCGCGGTGCGCTTTCCAGTGACCGCGCGTGATGGTTTCTTTCAGACGGTCCGCGGGCCGATCGTAGATGCGATATTGTTTGGAGACGGAATTGACGCGGACAGCAATGGACATTATTTAAAAACAGTCTCCCGCAAAGGCGCAAAGACGCAAAGAAAGCCGCAAAGGAGAATTAGGCGTGCCTTTGCGCCTTTGCGCCTTTGCGGGAAACATCGCCTTCAGCTTTAAGGTCCGACGCCACCATCTCCTTGATCAACTCCTGGAACGTGTACGTCGGTTCCCAACCGAGGGTCTTTTGCGCCTTCGACGCATCGCCAATCAGCAGATCGACTTCCGCCGGCCGGTAATACCTCTCGTCAACTTTTACAAACTCACGGTAATCAAGATCCACCTCACCGAACGCAATCTCACAAAGCTCACGCACGCTATGCGTCTGCCCGGTCGCGATCACGAAATCATCTGCTTCCGGTTGCTGGAGCATTGAATGCATGGCGCGCACGTAGTCTTTCGCGTGTCCCCAGTCGCGTTTAGCGTCGAGATTTCCGATCCGCAGCTCGTTAGCCAGCCCGAGTTTGATTCGCGCCACCGTGCTCGTTGTTTTGCGCGTCACAAACTCAAACCCGCGACGCGGGCTCTCGTGATTAAAGAGAATGCCGCTGACGCAGAAAAGCCCGTAGGCTTCGCGATAATTTCTGGTCAAGTGAAATCCCGCAACCTTGCTGATCCCGTAAGGACTGCGCGGCTGAAACGCGGTGGTCTCTTTCTGCGGCACCTCATTGACGTTTCCAAACATCTCACTCGAGCCCGCGAAGTAAAACCGGCACTTCGGCCGCAATTCGCGCAATGCCGCGAGAACGTAGTGCGTGCCGTTGATGTTCATGCTCATTGTCGAAAAGCCGTCAGCAAAGCTTTCCGCTACGAAACTCTGGGCCGCGAGGTGGTAACACTCGTCAAAATCATGTTTGCTGAAGACGTGAAAAATACTGGCATAACTCTCGAGACTAGCCGGGTGCAGCGTGACGCGGTCCACCAGATGAGTGATGCGGCTGAACCGTGTTTCCGGCGCTTCGAGGGCCACGCGTCGGACCAGCCCGTGGACTTCATAGCCCAAACTCAGAAGATAATCCGCGAGGTAACTGCCATCCTGACCGGTAATTCCAGTAATCAGCGCTTTCTTGGGCATTCTTTTTTCTCCGGAAATAGGTCCGATAGGTCCTGTAGGAACTTATACTGCGGAAAGGACATTACCAAAATCTCTCCCTGCTTGCGAAGCGGAGGGGTTCTGCTTAAAATGGCCGTTCTTTAATGGCCGGTGGCGGCCGTAATACTTTCACTGCGCGACGCTGCTCAGCTCCCCGAGGGCATCTAATCTGCTCGTATCTGCGTCTTTATTGTTATTTCGGAGGAATCTGTGAAGCAAGTTTTCTGGTTGTTGTGCGCCATTATCGTGCTCGTCGTTACCGGTGGCTCGCTTGCACCTGTCTCGGCCCAAACACCTAGTGCGACGCCGGACCCATTTACCGTTCAGCTCACTTCAACTCCGACATCTGCGTTCAACTCGATTGTGAGTGATATCAGTGCAGATGGCCGCTTCGTCGTGTTCACTTCGAATGGTGACGTGGCGACTGTAAAAAGTGAAGCCCGGAACAACAAGGACGGCAATCGCGAGATCTTTTTAGCCGATTACGCGCAACGCCGTATCTTCCAGATCACCGACACGAAAAACGTTCCGATTCCGACTCCAACGCCAAGTCCGACTCCGTCGCCGAGTCCAACACCAACACCAACGGCGTCACCGACTCCAACGCCGACGCCAACGCCTACGCCGGCCGATCGTACTCTCGTCAAGATCGAGATCGATAATCGTGCGCCAATGATCAGTCTGGCGCCGGCACTGGTAGATGGCAAGCGCAGTTATATCATCGTCTTCAGCTCGAATGCGCCCGATCCAAAACTCTTTAACGGCGCTGATAGTACTGCGCTCAGCGCTGACGCGAATTCGGAGATCTGGATTTATCGAATGCCGGCAGTTGCCGATGTTGATTTGACGCTCGGCCTCGATTTGCCATTTCAGGATCTTGCGACAGGGATGTTTGAGCCCGTTACGGTAAACACGCCTGCCAGCCGGCCACCGCTCCCCGGCGCTCCGGGCGTGATCCCGTTTTTCGCAGACGATAATCGCGAAGCAACAATCTCTGACGACGGCGCTCTCATCGCGTTTATATCCACCAGAGATCTCGTTCCTGGTGTCGGTAACGCCGATTTCAATCCCGAGTTGTTCTTTTACGTCATCGGCAGTAAGACATTTACGCAAGCGACAAAGACGCAGGACGCGAGTCAGGGGGTAGGTCTGATCTTTTCCACCAATCCCTCTCTGTCTGCCGACGGGTCCAGGGTGGCATTCATGTCGAGTGCCAACCTGGCGAGTAACAACGCTGACAATAACGCCGAGATTTTTACTGCGACTGTCACTGGTGGCACGGTCGGTCCTTTCTTTCAGGTCACGCGCACGTTGAACGGCCTCGGGAACACGAATGTCCTTAGTCCTGGACGCCGGATGAGTCGCAATGGAGCTTTCAT
>DASTTS010000098.1:0-5936 GCA_035760085.1 Pyrinomonadaceae bacterium | reverse complement strand
GAACAGTCCGATCTTGCCGCCGCGCAGAAACGGCTGAATCAGGTCGATTACCTTGATGCCGGTTTCAAACATCTGCAATTCGGTCGACTGTTCTTCAAACGACGGCGCATGACGGTGAATGGGATAGCGCTTGTCGTGTGTAACCGGGCCGAGTGTGTCGACCGGCTCGCCGATGACGTTGAGCACGCGACCGAGTGTTCCCTCGCCCACAGGCATTGTGATCGGGCCGCCGGTGTCGATGGCTTTCATACCGCGGACCATGCCGTCGGTCGGAAGCATCGAAACGGTTCGCACGCGACCTTCGCCGAGGTGCTGCTGCACTTCAGCGATCACATCGATCGGAGTGGGCACGTCGAACCCGTCCGAGGTGACTCGCAGCGCCTGGTAAATCGGCGGCAGGTATTCTCCCTCAAACTCGACGTCGAGCACGGGGCCGATGATCTGGACGACTTTACCGACGTGATGCCCGTCGGCGCTGAGGTTTCCATTAGACGTAGACATACTGTCTCTAAACTCCGGATAAACTGGCAGGATTAAAAGCCAAACAAGATAGCACAGCGCTCTGATCCGAGCAAAATCAGCCACAGATCGGCGCAGATCTGTGGCTGATTTTCTGAAACCTTACTTGTACTAGCATCGTAGTACAATCCGGGATGAGCCAGATTTTCTCATTGAGCCCTTCGCACCCCATGCCGCTCTACGCGCAGTTAACGCGAGCCATTCGCTTCGCGATTGCGACGGGACGGCTACGGGTCGGGGAACAGTTGCCCACCGTCAGGCAGTTAGCGGTCGAGCTGCGCGTTAACGCCAACACGGTGGCAAAGGTTTACGCCGAGCTGGAGCGCTCGGGAATCCTCGAAACACGAAGAGGCGTGGGAACGTTTGTCAGCGCCAGCCATCTCGACGGCAATCATCGCGAGGAACATGAGAAGCACTTGAAGGAACTTGTCGATCGATTTCTGGAAGAAGCGAGTGCGATGGGTTTCTCGCTCGACGACTTGCTGGACCAACTTCAGAGCCGGCGCAAGAAGGAGCCTAACTAAGATGTCTACTAGTCTGATTCAAACCAGGAGTAACGTACCCGCCACCGAGATGCCGCGCGTCAACGTCGTATCAGCGGTCGCTTTGCTCACGCCGCTTCTGCTCGGCGGTCTGGCCACCTGGTTAACGTTTAGTCCGATTGGCGTGATCGTGGGACTGCTGCTCGGATTTTTACTTTCACAGGCGCCGAAAGTCGCGCGACAGTGGGAACGTGCAGTGGTCTTGCGACTGGGTAGATACGTCGGTTTGCGTGGTCCAGGTTTGTTCTGGATCATTCCGTTTGTCGATCAGGTTTCGGCGTGGGTGGACCAGCGCGTGATCACGACGAGTTTCGCGGCCGAAGAAACGCTGACGTCCGACACGGTGCCGGTCAATGTTGACGCAGTGCTCTTCTGGATGGTCTACGATCCTGAGAAAGCAGCACTCGAAGTGCAAAACTATCCGCAGGCGGTAAGCTGGGCTGCACAGACTGCACTTCGCGACATCATCGGCAGAACTTCGCTGACCGATCTGCTGCGCGGGCGTGAACGGATCGAGGAAGAGTTGCAGCAACTGATCGACGAGCGCTCGAACCCGTGGGGCGTGACGGTGCAATCAGTTGAAATGCGCGACGTGATTATTCCTCCGGCGCTTCAGGATGCGATGTCACGCGAGGCACAGGCAGCGCGAGAGAAACAGGCGCGCATCATCCTCGGCCAGGCGGAAGTTGAGATCGCACACTCGTTCGAGACTGCCGCACGGTCGTATCGCGACAATCCGACAGCCCTGCACCTGAGAGCGATGAACATGTTGTACGAAGGTCTAAAGGAGAAGGGCGCGTTGATGCTCGTGCCGAGCAGCGCAGTGGAATCGATGGGTATGGGCGGCCTGCTCGGGGCAGCCGCACTCCGGCAACAAACGCTCACCGGAAGTGAAGAAGTACCCGAATAGATTTAGGCGGCGAAGAAAAGAACAAGTCAGGAAGAGGGGCTTGCCCCCGCTCGTCCATCCAGGTAACGGCGGGGCAAGCCCCTCTTGCTGACTTGTTCTTATGCGCGGCTTATATTTCCGGATCTATTCGGATTTTCATTCGCTGCAAAACCTGTAAATCCTCTTCAGTGAGGTCGAGGCTGGCGGCTTCCGTCGCGCTCTCATCGTCTCCGGCGTGAGGTCGCAGCCCGATCTCGAGCCGCAGCGTCAATTCCATTTCGTACCCCGCTTCTCGCAGGCGCTCAATCGCCTCGGCAACCTTGGTTGAGTTCTCTACCGACTCATTAATTGCAGTGCCGATTTCTCGAACTATCTCTTTTGCGTCGTCATCGATTTCCATTCGCTGTTATGCTACGCCAGTAATTGAAGATTGCCAACTCCCAATCGGCAATTCATATTCGTCAATGTTAGACTTGGCCTTATGTTCGGAACGATCGGAATCCTGACAGGCGGCGGTGATGCGCCAGGCCTCAACGCCGTGATTCGCGCTGTCGTGAAAACTGCCACTTGCGAGTACGGCATGCGCGTGATCGGAATCGAAGACGGCTTCGAAGGTTTGCTCGGCGCTACACGCACTCGCCTGCTTTCATCGGGTGACGTGCGCGGTCTACTTCCGCGCGGCGGCACTATACTCGGAACACGCAATCGCGGGCGATTTGTTGAAACAGCTTGTGGCGACTCGGAACGCGATGCAGAGAGCGTCTACCAGGAAGCGATCAATAACATGAAGATCCTTGGTATCGACGCGCTTGTGGTCCTGGGCGGTGAAGGCACACTCACGATCGCGAACGAGTTTGATAAACGCGGCGTTCCGGTGTGCGGTGTGCCGAAGACGATTGACAACGATCTCGCCTGCACTGAGCTGACATTCGGCTTCGTCACCGCACTCGACATCGCCACCGAAGCGCTCGATCGTCTGCACACGACTGCCGAGTCACACGATCGCGTGATGATTCTCGAAGTGATGGGCCGTCACGCCGGCTGGATCGCGCTTCACTCGGGTATTGTCGGCGGCGCCGACGTGATTTTGATTCCGGAGATTCCCTTTTCACTCGAAGCCGTTGCCGAAAAGATTCGCCAACGCGATCTCAGCGGATCAAATTTTAGTATCATCGTCGTCGCTGAAGGCGCTCTGGAGATCGGGCACGACCTCGTCTATCAGGACAAGGGTGATGAAAAACGTGCACCCCGGCTCGGCGGTATCGGCCAGCACTTGCAACAGGACCTCGAACACGTTACGGGTCGCGAAACGCGTTGTGTCGTGCTCGGACACCTGCAACGAGGCGGCCGGCCCAATGCTTTCGATCGGATGCTGGCAACCAACTTCGGCTCGTGTGCGGTTCGTGCCCTGGCCACTGAAAAGAGTGGCGTAATGGTTGCTTTACAGGCCGGCGATGTGGTTACGGTGCCATTGACAGAAGCGATCAAGGGAATTAAGACTGTGCCTCCTAACGGACAGTTAGTACGGACGGCTCGTGATACAGGTATTTCCTTTGGTGCTCCTGATGAGGCCAGTTATCATAAACAACAATAGTTATGTCCCAACAAGGAATTAAAGAGAAACTCCAGGGCGAGCTCGACGAGCTGGAAAGCGAGCTGCGCGTTCACCTGCCGAAAGAGATCAAACGGGCACTCGAGTTTGGCGACCTGCGCGAAAACTCCGAATACCGCGCCGCGCTCGACCGCCAGAACGTGGTGAAAGCGCGGATCGTGGAACTGCGACAGAGAATCAGCGAGATAGCCTCGATCGACCCGAACAAAGTGCCACGCGATAAGGCGTCCTATGGCTCGACGCTCGTGTTGTACGACGGTGAAAAGGATGAAGAAGTGACCTACCGGCTCGTCACGCCCGAAGAGAGCGATCCCGCTCAGGGGCTAATTTCCACAACGTCGCCTGTGGGGCGGAGTTTGATGGGCAAGCTGGAAGGTGACGAGGTGGTGGTACGTACGCCAGCGGGCGCACGCACCTTCGAGATCAGGCAGTTGCGTACGCTACACGACGAACTGGAAGCTGAACAGTAGTTTTAGCCACAGATAACACAGATCTCCGTGTCATCTGTGTAATCTGTGGAGAATAAAGTAAGTTTATTCACAACCCGGCGAGGAGAAACGAATCTAACACATGTTCGGGGCAAGTATCGGACGTGCAGCACAGCGAATCATTGACGCAATAGTTCGCTGGCTTGCTCTTGGTCATATTAATCCCAATATTCTGACCGTGATCGGCGTCTCTTTAAACGTCGGTTGCGGTCTTCTCTTTGGGATGGGCTGGTTTTTTGCGGCCGGCATCGCACTAATTGTTGCCAACCTTTTTGACATGCTCGACGGGCAGGTGGCCCGTTTGTCGGGACGCGTCACACGGTTTGGCGGCTTTCTCGATTCATCGTTGGACCGCCTCTCAGACATGGTGGTCTTTGTGGGCCTGATGGTCTTTTATGCCCGGCCTGGGCCGGACCATTCAACTCTTAACGTTTTTCTTGCGGGAGCCGGACTAATGGGCTCGGTTATGGTAAGCTACGCCAGCGCCCGGGCCGAGAGCCTGATTCCCAAATGTGACGTTGGCTTTCTGCGGCGCCCAGAACGGGTAGTACTCTTTATAATCGGCGCGCTCAGTACTTATCCAGGTTCTACGAATTTCTTCGCCAATCGGATGCCGGCTGTGTTGTGGGTGCTTGCAGTCGGATCTTATTGGACCTTCGCCCACCGCATGTACCACACGTGGCGCGAGCTGACCAAGGTCGAAGCAAAAACCGAGAACGTTGACAAGAAAGCTTCGTATGATCGGCCGAAACGCGCCGAGGTGGCGATTTCATAGGTCCGGGACCGGTTGGTCCTATTTTTGAATTCTCTTGAGGTAAACGCTTGACTATTTGTCCGTGCTGCGGCTTCAAATTCCACGGCCCCTTGACCATTGGTTGTCAAAAATGTGGTGCTCGCGCCGTCGGTGAACCGCTCCCGAAACCAGAGCAGGTACTCCCCTCCTATGGCCGCTCTTTAGTACTGGCAGTCAGCGGCTCGCTGGTGGTCCTGGTCTTTGTGACGCAAACGCTCATCGCGTTCTTTCAGCGTGCAGACGGTTGGGGGTTCTGGGACTGGGTGGCCGCGGGCGAGACTGCCGCGTGGCGATTGAAGTGGGTTTCGATCCCGCTGCTGTTTGCGATTCTCTGGATCGGACGCAAACTTTACCGGTCCATACTGTCCCAGCCAACGCGATTCTGTGGTCTCAAATACGCACGGCGCGGTCTGCTCGCGTCGTCAGTCGTTACACTCCTGATCGCTCTGCTGATCGGCGTTACAGTCCCCGCACGCATGCAACAACGGCGGCTTGCGAAAGAAGCCGGTATCCGTGCCCAGGGCTACGCTCTCGAGCTGGCGCTGACGCAGTACAAAATCAAGTACAAAACCTATCCGGCCGATTTGAAATCTCTGCTGGACCGCATTCCTGATCCGGACGGCACGCTCGCAGCCGCTGTCCTGAATATCGATCCGAACACCTACCATCCGAGCGCAGACGTTGCCGCCAACGCAACCGAAAAAGTCGGCCGCCGGATGCGTGGCTCAGTCATTCGCAAAGTCGGGTTTACGCCCGATACCGACGATTCACCTTCCGGAGGTCTCGCGTTCACTAACTACGCGCTCGTGCTTCCGGGTGAGGACAAGATCACCGGCACTGAAGATGACTGGATCATTCGCGACGGCATGATTATGAAGCAGTCTGAAATCGCAAAGGGCGGCGTCGGACGCTTTGTATCAGCCGGAGTCCTGCAACCATAGCGACTTCAATGTCGTTTCTCGACCGTTTCCGTAAACGCACCGAAGACGAAGCCTCACGAATCGCGCGTCTCTCGAAGACTGGCCGCATGGTCGACGGGAAGATCATCGATGCAGTTTCTGACAATGATGGTCGCCTCCTCGAGGTGAGCTAT
>DASTTS010000097.1:0-8060 GCA_035760085.1 Pyrinomonadaceae bacterium | reverse complement strand
ATTTGCTTCTGTTCTATTTGCTCGATGGTCCCGATTCCATGATTCGGGTAAACGACTTTCTGGCCGACTTTGAAGCCCACCATGCACCTCCATCGAATTTGAAAATATCAGACTGCGCCGCACGCGCGGGTCTTGGGAGTTGTCCGAGGACGCTGGATTGCGTCGAGCCCTGTTTGGTAAGTAGCTTGAGTCTAGCAAGCTATCTTGCGAATGGTCAAGGTTCCCAGAGAAGGATCATTGGCCGCGGATTTTCGCGAATTAACGCGAATCTGAAAAACAATTTCTTAGTCAGATTAGCGTTCATTTGTGTAAATCCGCGGCTAAAAATTATTGCTTGAACTGATAGTCGACGAGGTTTTGGCAGGGCTTTAGTTCGATCTCCGTCTTCTTTGCCTCAGCAGCGCGCCGGAGTTTTGTGCGCACGGGCGCGCTTTCGGGTTGACGGAGCTTCGCTAAGGTTGGCGGTTGCGTCTCGATGCTCGCGAGGTAACGTCCGGGCGGCAGATTGTTGAAAGCAAACGTGAGGTCGCCGCTCACTTCGCTCACAAAGTAACGCAAAACATCATCTGCTTTGTCCGGTTCAGCGGGCATGAGAACGATCGACATCGCCGGTACCGCCCCACCTTCCGGCACGGATAACCGCCCGCGAATCGACGCCGCTCCCTGTGCGAGCGTGATGGTGAGATTCGTAACTTGCTCGCCCGCCTTCACTGTTGTCCAACCGGCTGCCGCATCGATCTTCTGCGGCTTCGCTGCCGTCCCAGCCGTCATCGTCATCGATTGGAGATACCAGTAACGCGCATAAAACCGCGGCTCGAATCGATAGCGTCCCGCAACGAGGTTACGCAAAGTAAACGCGCCACTCGTATCGGGCGAAGCCGAGCTCCCAAACATCCGTGCGTACAGCAAATCGTCCTTGTCCGGTTCCTTTTCCGGTCGCTCCAATCGAATGATCGTTTCCGCCAGCAACGGCGGGCGCTTGCCCTGACACTCAGCCACCTTCGACGTCTCGATCAATACCTTTCCACTGATCGTTCCCAACGCTCTGGTCGTCAATTCAATTCCCGTAACGTCAGTGCCTTTAATACTGACTCGCTTCGGCTCTGAGAGTGCGAGTACAGGCAGCGTTGCCGACGGATTTGAGGTGACTTCCTGCGCAATAAGATCGTAGTCGCCGTCACCCAGACCATTGAACGAGAAGCCGCGCGCGCCAACCTGTTGAAACATAGTCGCGATTGGAATTGAGCTACCAGCCAGGGCCAACGTTATCGAGGCGCCATTCTGGCCCATCACTTTCGCCGTTCCGCTGATGATGTGGCCCGGCTCACCGCGATAGCGAATGTCGATAGTCGAGTCTTCGCCACTGCGCACAGTAACCTCCGCGGCGGTGTCACGAGTTGACGACGGAGCAAACGTCGGCAGGTCCGAGTCGTAGGGATTGAACGAAGGTGAGAAGCCTGCGCCGCCCGCGCTAACGATGTACGTTCCCGGTCGCAGCCCGTAAATTCGATAGATGCCGCGGTCGTCGGTCGATTGTTCGTTGACACCAAATGACGACACTTTCGGTGGCTCGCCGCGCGCGTCGCGAATGAGAGTAGCGCGCACACGAACAGCGATCACAGGTTCTCCGAGAGCGTTCGATACTGTTCCCGTAATCGCTCCACCGCGAATCATCTCCACGCGCACCGTATCGCCGATGCGGTAGTAGACCGGCGCCGCTGGATCGCCGGGCACTGTCGTGTACGCAGGTGCGTTGCCGCTGATCGTGTAGAGTGCCGGCTCGAGGCCGTTGACGCGAAAGTTTCCATCAAGGTCGCTCGTAGTCGTGCGTGCGTTTCCAAGTGAATTGACCGCTCTGACAAACAACGACGCTCCGGCCAATGGCTGTCCATTCTCATTCACGACTTTGCCGTCGATGAAACCGCTTGTCGGTTCATTAACCTTTCTGGGCGTCGCCGATGGCTCCTGCGCGCACACAACGAAGCACAAAGTAAAAAGGAGAAAACACGCGGCGATGAGTTTTTGAAGGCGCATCGTTTTCTATGGCTTCTGCGGTGGAGTCAGGTCGATCGTGATCGTTAGGTCAGTCGTTACACCATCCTGAACACTAACTTCGCGCATCACCATTCGCGGCTGCATCTGGGGCGCGGAAACTGCGGCGTGGACTTCGTACGTACCGGGTGCCAGACCTTCAATAAAAAAGTGTCCACGCGCGTCGACTTGCGGCGTTCGCAGGTTGCTGAGTTTTTCACCCGGCCTTGCGAGCCTGACATAAATGCGCGCGCCGGGCGGCAGCTCGCCATTCTCGACGTTCACAACTCCGCGAAGCGTGGCGTTTCCATAACTAAGAACCACGCGCAGGCCGGTTAACTGTTCGCCATCCTTCATCTCGATGCCGCCGCGCGGCAGTGTCACACCATCACGTTCAATGCGCGCGATGCTGAATCCTTTTGGTGGATACCCGTTCGATATGGCGCTAATCCCGATTCGCATATCCCCACCAGACAAACCTCTCAATTGAAAACTCCCATCGGGAGCAATCGGAGATCTGGCTGACGAATTCAGCGCACCATTGCTTGGCTTCGTATTCACTGTAAAAGCTGTCAACTGCAACTCTGAGAGTTTTGCGAGGACCGCCTTGTTTTCAGTTTCGAGCACGACAACACCGCTTAAGCTCGTGCCTTGTACGAGTTTGATAGTCAGCCCACTGACATCCTGATCGGTGATGTCGAATGTAAAAGTTTCGACTCTCATCCCGACGTTCTGATTGGGAAACAAATAAAACTCGTATTTGCCGGGAATCAATCCTTCACCAACGAAGTCGCCCTTAGAATTCGTCATCATAACCATGCTCACGAACTCATAGCGCTGGTTCAAAATCCGCTGAACGCCCAGACGGAGGTTCGGCACTGGCAGACCTTTTTCACCATCAATCAAGCGCCCGGCGACCGCAAAAGTCTGCATCGTACGACCGAGAGTGATGTCGACGTCCTTCGCTTCACTTCCTTCGCCGATTTCGATGACCGTCGCTTTCGTGTGATCGGGTGCATCGGGGTGAAAGACCTGTTTGTAGGTGGAGCGTGAACCGAATCCGGGGTTGAAAGCATCTTCGCTGCGGCCTGCTCCGACTTTGTAACGTCCGGGCAGGAGTCCGAACACACGATAGATTCCGCGATCGTCTGTTTGACCACCACCCGCTGCAAAAATCTGACGTTGGGGTGACTGCTGCTGCTGTTCGAACATCTCCACGCGAAAAATGTTGACCTGCTGTTGAATGACCGGACGGCCATCCGCATCCGTAACCTTCCCGGTGATCACGCCGCCGCGCACGAGTGCGAAGTTGATGTTCTCAACGTTTTCATCTTCACCCACGAGCACTGACTTGTTTTTCGGTTCTTTCCAATCCGTAGGTACAAAAGCAGGCGCTGACGGCGAGACTTCATAACTGCCAGGCGGAACGTTTGCGATGCGATAGAAGCCGTCCTGGTCCGTCGTAGCTTTTTGCAGTGTTTCGAACGGATTCGCGGTCTCGGTTTTACGAAGCATGACCGCGACGCCTTCGGCGCCCTTTCCTTTCAACGTTACGCGACCGGAGATCGAGCCACGCGGAGCTTTGATGTTTTGTTTGGGCGCAGCCTGGGCCCACAGCGAAGTTGGGAGACTCAAAATTGTGAGCAGGACCGCGGGTAAATATCGACCGGAGAAACTCATCGGTTGCTCCTTTTGCGTGTTGAGGTTTTGCGCACGAATGATAGCGAAACGCTCGTGAATGGGAAAGCAAATGTTTACAGGGTTTCAGGATTTACAGAATTTGCAAGATATAACAAGGTTGTCAGCGTGTGTTTCTACTGTTAGGATCGCGCCGCCATGGCTCATCTGAAAATCACCGATGCCAGCGGGCGTCAGTGGCAGTTCAGCTTCCTGCCCAACGTCGCCTGCACAATCGGTCGCGCCCCCGACAATACGGTGGTGCTGGATGATCCGCGCGCTTCTCGTTATCACGCACACATCACCCCGGCAGAAAACGGAAACTTCACGATCGTTGACGGCGCCGTAATCAACGGTCAGCTACGTCGCAGCGCAAACAAAGTCTTCATCAACGGCGAGCCGGAGTTTGAGCACCAGCTCAAGAATGGCGATCGCATCACCATCGGTGCGAGCACGTTGCGGTTTGAGCAACCAATCGAAGAGCGCACGACCGATGTTCGTTACGACGACAAGCCGCTCGGTCACACGCAACTCCTGATCTCTGCGAACGACGTGATGTCGACTGTGCTGCGGTCGAAAGAAGAAGTCGCGGCGCCACAGCAACGCGACAAAGTTCTCGAAACGCTGCAACGCAAGGCAAATATTCTGAGCGCGCTTTACGAGATGAGTAAAACGCTCGGCTCAGTTTTCGATCTCAACGCGATTTTCGAAAAAGCTACCGACATCATTTTCCGATCAACTCCGGCGGATCGTGTCGTCGCTTTACTCGCTGAACAGGACGGCTCCGAGAACCTGACGCCGATCGCAATGCGCGCACGCGACAACAAACTCGAAGCACACGCGCGCCGGCTTTCGATCGGTCGCACGATCACGCGCAAAGTGATGAAAGATCGTGTCGCGCTGCTTTCGCAGGATGCAGCGTCAGACGAACAGTTCGCCGGCGTCGATTCGATCGTGTCGCAAGGCGTGCGCTCGACGATCTGCGCGCCATTGGTGGCGGAGACGCGTGTTCATGGTGCGTTGTATGCCGATCGTCTCGATCCGTTTGCGGCGTTCAAGCCGGACGATCTCGAACTGATTAGCGCAGTCGCTGCGCAAACGGCGATCGCTGTCGAGAACGCGCGCGCGCACGAGCGACTGGCACGTGAAGAAGTCGCGCGCGCGAACTACAGCCGGTTCTTGCCCGAATACGTCGTGAAACAGATGCTCGAGAATCCTGATTCGTTCAAACTCGGCGGCGTCAGTCAGACCATCACGATCTTGTTTGCCGACATTCGTGGCTTCACGCGCATTTCAGAACACGCGCCGCCCGAAAAAATCGTCAACCTGCTGAATCGTTATTTCTCAGCGATGACTGAGATCATCTTCGCGCACGGTGGCACGCTCGATAAATATCTCGGCGACGGTTTGATGGCGCTTTTCGGTGCGCCCACCACCACGCCGGATGATGCATCCAACGCCCTGAACGCGGCGGTGGCGATGCAGCGGCGTCTACTCGGAATCAATCGCGAACTGCACGATGAAGGATTTCCGGAGATCGGCGTAGGTATGGGGCTTCACACCGGCGAAGTGATCGTCGGTTACATCGGATCCGATCGACGTTCGGAATACACCGCGATCGGCGATACTGTAAACACGTCATCGCGACTCGAATCGAACGCCCGTGGCGGTGAGATCTTGATCAGCGATGCGACTGCGCAGGCCGCGCACAGTCGCTACAAATTGAAACCGCGCGAGCCGATCATGGTGAAGAATCGCCAGCAGCCTGTGAATCTTTGGGAGGTTGACTGGCAAAGAGCAAGCGGATCTTTTTGAGCAGTAGGTTTTATGTCGTTCATTGGGAAAACCAAAACTCTCCTCGGCCTCAACGCTCTCCAGAACCTCGTCTCCGATTCGATGGCAATCGATATGGGTTCGGCGAGCACGATCATCGCCGTGCGCGGGCGCGGCATTGTTGTCGACGAGCCGTCCGTCGTGGCCGTCAATAAAGTCACCGGCGAGGTCATCGCTGTCGGCAACGAAGCGCACAAAATGCAGGGACGCGAGGCGCGCGACGTCACGGTGATCGCGCCGCTTGTTGATGGCGTCGTGGCTGATTTCGAAAGAACGCGGACGATGCTCGACTACTTCGTTAAAGCCGCACGCAGTGGTCTGTCGCATTTCAGCCGCCGCGCGATCATGAGCGTGCTTTCCGAAGTTACACAGGTCGAACAACGCGCACTCCTCGCCGCGGCGGAAGAGGCACGCATCAGTCGCGTGTACATGATTGAAGAAGGCCAGGCGGCGGCGATTGGCGCGGGCGTTCCGATTAACGCCGAATATGCGGCGGCCGTCGTCGATATCGGCGGTGGCACAACGAATGTCGCGGCGATTATCAGCGGCTCGATCATCGCTTCGCGCGCGGAGCGGATCGGTAGTTCGGATATTGATGTCGCAATTATGGACCGTTTGCGGCGTCACCGGGGTCTAACCATTGGTGTGCAAACGGCGGAACGGTTAAAACTCGAGCTCGGCTCGGCGATTGAGCCGGAAGATCCTGAAAAAAGGGTCAACGTGCGTGGGCGCGACGTGCAGACGGGAAGCCCCGGTGCGGTCGATCTGACGGCGGGCGAGGTCTACACGATCACGCAGCCGGTGATTAGGCGTATCGCTGATGAAGTGCGGTCGTTGCTCGGCGATCTGTCGCCGGAAGTCGCGGGAGATGTTTTCGATCGCGGGTTGATACTGACTGGCGGCGGTGCGGAGTTGGAAGGACTGCCGAGTTATCTCAAGAAGGAGCTCGGGTTGGATGTGCGAGTCGCTGACGATCCGCGCTTCGCGATCGTGCGTGGCCTGTCGCAACTATACGAAGAGCCGTTGCTACTGCGACGCGTCTCGCGCACCGAACCACATCCGTTGATCGATACCGAAGCAACAGCATTCGAAACCTGAGCAAACAACTGTAGGGGTGGCCCTCCGTGGGCACCCCAGCGTTGCAACTCGATCATAGAATTTAACGCTGGGGTGGCCACAGAGGGCCACCCCTACAACGATTTAATGAAACTAGCGGAAGTTTTTAAACGCCAGATTACGGTGGCGCATATATTCGGGATTCCGGTGCGTTTTGATTACCGCTGGTTCATAGTTTTCGTTCTGAGCGTCTGGCTCATCGCCATGAACCTCACGCGCGGTGGGATGTGGGTTGGCTCGTTCAAGCTGATGCCGGTCAGTGTCACGGTTGCGTGGCTGCTGGCCGTGGTAACAACGCTTGGGCTGTTTCTTTCTGTGCTCGGTCACGAGCTTTCGCACGCACTGATGGGCCGTGCAGAAGGAATCGAGATCGAAGAGATCGTGCTCCACCCGTTCGGCGGTCTCGCACGATTGCGCAACGAGCCTGAAAGTCCACGGGCGGAATTTCGCATCGCTGTTGCTGGTCCAGCCGCGAGCTTTCTATTCGCTGCAATCAGTTTTGTGTTGATGCTGCCGGCAATGATGGCGGGTTATCCGATCGTGGGCGGCGTGTTGTTGCTGCTTTGCGCCGGCAATCTGCTGCTCGCTGTTTTCAATCTCTTTCCCGGCTACCCGCTCGACGGTGGCCGCGTGTTGCGCGCGATACTCTGGAGCCGCACCGGCGACATTCGTGAAGCCACACGCCTCGCGGGAATCTGCGGCATGTTGATCGCCGCAATCCTGATTATTTTCGGCGTCTACATGGCCATCGCGCCGACGTTCCGCTCATACTTTATGGGCTTCTGGTCCGTGCTCGTCGGTCTGTTTCTTTTCGACGCTGCTTACAGCGTTGTCAGGCACGCGCGCGGGCGCATCAGAAACATCGTCAGCGAAGCGATGTCAGCCCCGTTCTCCGTAGAGCCCGACGTGCTCATCAGTCACTTGATCGACTCTGTTTTGCCGTTGCACCGGCAAGTCGCTTTTCCCGTCGCACAAAACCGGCGCCTGCACGGAATGCTCTCGCTGGAAGATCTCAAAACACTGCCGCGCGAACGCTGGCACCTCACGCGCGCGCGCGACATCATGCGGCCTATCGGGCCCCGATTCTTCGTCGAGCCAAACGCAACTCTCGCTTACGCGCAGGAGTTGATGAGGCGAAACGGGATCGGATCTGTGGCGGTTGTGGGCAAGACCGGCGAGCTCGTGGGATTTCTGCAAAGCGGCAAGTTCAAACGCACCAAACGTAAAAAATAAGTCACAGATTTCACAGTTCACACAGATAGTTTTACAGAGTCTGTGTGATCTGTGTAATCTGTGGATATATGTTGGCCGTACTCGGCGCGCTCTTTGCCAACGGATTGATCGCGATACTCAAGCTGGGGGCTGCCGTGATTACGGGCTCCTCCGGCATGATGGCTGAGGCA
>DASTTS010000096.1:0-4729 GCA_035760085.1 Pyrinomonadaceae bacterium | reverse complement strand
CTGCCGGGATTTCTTCAGGCTTGACACCCTCAGCCTTTAAATTCTCTGTCGCGGCGCGGGAAGTCAAGCGCTCGTCTTGAAGATAGACCGGTTGCGGGACCGATTTCGCGAGGTTCAGCGCCAGGCGACGGACGTTTTGCGACGCATCGCCTTCGGTGCCGTCAAGTCGCAACGGCAAACCAACTACTATCGTTTTGGCGTCAAAGCGCTCCAGTAGGTGTCGCACGTCCTGAAGAAGTTTTTTCCAGTTTGAGCGCTTGAGCGGTGGGAGACGTTTGGTCGTGATGAGTCTCTCGTCGCAGATGGCGGCGCCGACAAGCTTCTCGCCCAGGTCGAGGGCGAGTATTGGGCCGCTTGGCTGATTAGTTCCAGTCACTAGCTTGAAGGTTCAGTCAGTCGTTAACAGGATTTCAAGATATACAGGATTTACAGGATCTTGTTTAGCTTGCGCCCTGTAAATACGGCCTGTATCATACGAAACCGGGCTCTAAACGTAATCGATGAGGTAGTTAAATGTCATTTCGTACTAAGTTCATTCTGACTCTGCTGTCTGCCACGCTGACTCTCTATACCGCTGTTGGTGGTTGGATTTCCACCCGCGCGCAACAGCCGGCAAACGATCCAAACGCTCAGTTGCGAATTTTTGAGAGTGTGCTACAGCACATTCAGAACGATTACGTCGATGAGCCAAACATGGATAAGGTTCGCGCAGGCGCCTTGCGCGGTCTTGCCTACGGCCTCGATCCTTATTCAACTTACCTGACGCCCGACCAGGTCAAAGAATTTAACGGCGGTAACAAAGAAAACGTCGCCGGCATTGGCGCAGAGCTTTCGCAGGTCGCCTCGTATCTCTACGTGGTCGCGCCGATGAAGGGCTCGGCCGCCGACCAGGCCGGAATCAAGGCGGGCGACATTATCGAATACATCGATAACAAAGCCACCCGCGACATCTCGCTTTACGACGCTAAACAACTTCTGAACGGCCCTGCCGGAACTGAAATCAAGCTGCGAGTTTTGCGAGCGAATTCCAGCCCGCTGACGATCAATGTGAAGCGTGGAACAGCGCGCGCATCGGCCGCAGAAGGACGCATGGAAGCGGGTAAAGTCGGCATTCTCCGCATCAACAGCTTCAGTGACGGTGAATCCACCGAGATCAAAACGCGCCTACAGGATCTTCTCAAACAGGGCGCACAGAAGATCGTCATTGACATGCGCGACACGGCCGGCGGCTCATTAGCCGAAGCCGTAAATGTCGCAAATCTCTTCATCAAAGACGGTGTGCTCGCACAGACTGTCGGTCGTGAAGGAAAAGCGTTAAAGACGTTCACCGCGGATCCGAAAGCGATGGTATTCGGAGGACCGGTGGTCGCGCTGATCGACAACGGCACTGCGGGTGCGGCTGAAGTTGTGGCGTCAGCACTTACCGAGCGAAACCGCGGGCAGGTTGTTGGTGAGAAGAGTTTCGGTGCGGGAACGGAGCAACAGCTCTTCACCTTGCGCGGCGGCGATGGTCTGCTGCTGACGACGGTGAAATGGGCGAGCTCGAATGGAAAGACATTCCTCGGTGAAGATCGTGCGCATTCCGGTGTCACTCCGAACGTGGAAGTGAAAGGTGAAGTTACGGAAGCAGTCGATCCAGACGAGTTGACTGGTAATGACGACGACGCCGTCGCGAAACCGGATCAGCCGACTGAGAAGCGCGATGTCGCACCGGCTCCTTCGACTAAACCCGCGGCTGAAGATCTTCAGTTGAAGAAAGCACTCGAGCTTTTGAAGAATATGCCCCTCCAGCGCGCCGCCTAACAGAATTCCCAACTACAGTTAACACAGATGGATCCGGATTAAATCCGTATCCTATCTGTGTATCTGTCGCCCCATATCGGGTATCCCATCTTTGGTTTTATCTTGCGATATTCTTGCGACTCACATTTTTTCGGCTGTGATTGGTAGAATTACGCGCACTTACCGGTCTTAACTAATTCACCCGACATTGAGGAATAGTGCTTGCAGAATTCCCGGCAGCTTGGGAAGTACTTGATCTTTAAGCAAGAGTAGCAAGGAGAAGCAGAGCGATGATTATGACTAACAAATTACTTCCAGTGGCCCTGATCGCCGCCCTCGTCGGTGGCTCCGTTGGCGCACTGGTGATGCACAAGAGTCAGCCGGCCTCGGCTGAAACCACAACCGCAGCGGCACAGGACACAGCCAAAACCACTCCGACGACTGCTGAACCTGTATCCGACAATGAGTTGGTTCCGTCTGAGTTCAACACCGCCGGTGAGCAGACTGCTTATAAGACTGGTTTCGCAGACGGTTTCGCCGCCGCGGCTGAGACTCGTCAGAGCGCGGCACCTGCTGCGACACGCAGCACGTCGCGAGTCGTTTATAGAAACAGCGGCAGCAGAGCTTCGTCTAACCGCGTTTACTACAACTACGAACCGCGGAAGCGCAGCTTCTGGGACAAGCACCGCGATAAGCTGACTGTGGCGATGGGTACTGGTGCTGGTGCGGCCATTGGCGGCTTGATCGGTGGCAAGAAGGGCGCTGCGATTGGTGCTCTGTCGGGCGCCGGCGGCTCGGCCCTGTACACGTACAAGCTGCGCAAGCGTAACCGGAACTACTAACTCGTTACTTGAGGTCCGGAGCAGTGAGCAAAGCTAAACTTGCTATCGCTCTAAGTACTCTCAGTGTTGCGTTGGTTGCATGGGCGGTTCCTATCAGGGGAATCGCCCATCAACGTGTTCAGCAACTGAGAGGCGCCGACGTCGTCGCGCCGGTTCGTCTCAAGGACGAACGCGAGCGCGGGCTGCTGGCACAGGGCTGGATAAACGGCGCGGGACCGTTCGTGTTCGTGATCGACACGGGCGCGGGTGTTTCGCTGATTAGCCGCAACGTTGTGGCGCAGTCACGACTCGCGGTAACGAGATCGCGCCGCACGCTCGTGGGCGGTCTCAGCACGTCGCCGATAGCTTCAAATGAAGAGACGCGAGTCTCAGGGCTGGCACTCGGGCAGCGCGGCAATAACGTGCCGGGAAGTTTTAGTGCGGCTGTCGTCGCGAATCTGCCCGGGTCGATAGATGGAATTCTCGATCCGACGGACGTTTTCCGGCCTTACGGGTATTCAGTTGATATTCCGAATCGCGAGTTGCGGGTGTTTGATACGGCTGCGCAACGCTTGCGCGTGACGGATGTGCCGAAGGATGGCGCGGTCGTGCGTTGGGTGCGCGAGGCCGGGAGTGAGCGACCGTTTGTAAGACTCGGCGATGGTCGACTTGCGCTTGTTGATACTGGATCGATTCTTGGATTCGCGCTGAATGAACCCGGGCGCGGCGGCGGATCTAATCACAGCATCACTCACGATCTTGGCGGTGGATCGGTTCAGTCACGACGTGTTGCGCCGCAGACTGTGAGCATCGGATCGCTTGTTCTTAACAAAGTGCCGACAGATGTGTTGACGGGAGTCGCGCCGGGTACGCCGATCATACTCGGCCGCGGCGCCCTGTTCCCGTTCAAGATCACCTTCGATCCCGCCTCCAGGCTGATCGCCTTCGAGCCAACAGAAGAGTAGTTATTGCGATTTATCTTTGAGGTCCAGTTTGTCCATGATCTCATCGAATAGATCGCGCGCGATAGCTAACTGCTTCGCATTCTTCGCTGCGGGGTCGGCATCCGTCACAGCAAGCATCTTGTCCGCACCCTCAATGATCAAGGCACTGATTTTACGAATCGTTTCGTCGGAGATGCCCTTGTATTTTAGCTTTTCAAGAAAGCTTGAGATCTCGCCGCCTGCCGAAGTACGGTCGATTTCTTCAGGGAAGTTAGCTAGCGGGAAAAACTCTCCATTGTCCAATCGTTTTTGGATCGTAAACGACACCGACTCGGTTATGCCCGGCCTGCAATCAACTCGGAATGAAAGTTTTGCTCGGAGGTCGGGTCGCGGGCTGAAATTCACCAAATCGAACGCGTCCGGACGACAACCGCCTGGAGTAAGCGAATCAACGCGCGGTCTTTGGCCAGGACGAATCTGAACCAACTTGCTTTCTCCACCAAGCTCCGTAATTGCAAGTTCTCGACCACGCTCACTGAATGACATATTTACAATTGGGTTCGAAGCTTCGCCCACTTCAGCCAGTACGTTGCCCGAATCAACATCAATGACTCTCAAAAGGCCACTGTCGGTGTCGAGCACCGCCAGGCGTTTTGCGTCACCGCTGAAAACTACCTTCGTTGGTTTCGCTGCGATGCCCTGAAATCGATGTAGCTCGGCTCCGGAGGGCAGGTCGGTGAGAACAATCTCTCCTGTCGTGCTTGCCGTCGCCACACGCGTGCCATCGCGACTAAGGGCCGCCGATAAAAAGTCGCCGCCGAGTCTTGGTATGTTGATTGTGCCGTCTTTACGCGTGTCCCAAACTGACGGAGCTTGTCCGGTAGAGAAGGTGAGAATTTTAGTCGCGTCGGCACTGAATGCAGTTTGCGTATTCAGAGCCCTTTCCGTTCGGAATAATTTGTTCTTAAGCTCAACATTTAACTCCGTCTGAACAGCGTCTGCCCGGGCACGGCTTTCGTTAGCGACCCTGAGAGCCTCTTTCGTGGTCTCTTGTTCCTTAATTAATTTCTCTTGTTCTTTAAGTAGAAGATCTCGTTCGTTTGTTACGCTCTGGGCATATGCAATAGCTTCATCAGCTTTTGCCGTTTGAGCGATGTTCAGCTCTCTGGCCAATTTAATAGC
>DASTTS010000095.1:0-2728 GCA_035760085.1 Pyrinomonadaceae bacterium | reverse complement strand
GTGGCGCGTGACAGTAACTTGTAAGGCTTGCCTTCCGCTCTCGCTGCTTGCAGCGTGGCAGGACTGAGTCCGCGGATTCCTTCACGTTTCACATTCGCGGGCAGCAACGGCGCGCGCAAGATAACTCGCGCAATCGCGCACACCTTCATGATTGAATCCCAACCATCGACATCATGACTCGGATCAGTTTCAGCAACGCCTAGCTCCTGTGCTGTCTTCACACCTTCCTCGAAGCTGCGGCCAGCTTCCATCGTCTCGATGATCACGTTCGTAGTTGAATTGAACGCACCGCTAAACGCACGCACCTTCACGGCCGGTAGTGTCTCGCGAAAGAGTGAAAACACCGGCGCGCTATCGAGCACCGTTGCCTCAAACATCAATCGCCTGTCTTGTGCTATCGCGATCTCATTCAATTCGTCGTAGGCGTAGACAATCGGCGCCTTGTTCGCAGTGATCGCATGCGCGCCCGCTTGCAGTGATTTCCTGAGATACTCGATCGCTGGTTGACCAGTTTCCGGATTCAGCGACGTCGTCTCAAACACCACATCAGGCTTCGCAAGCGCCAGCCATTCATCGATGCCCGGCACCGTCGCTGTCTCATCACTGCCATTGAGCAACCGTGTCGCATCGAGCGCCTCACCACTGGCGCGCCAACCCATCCGCCGCGTCGCCACCCCCACGATCTCCCAGTCAATCCCATACCTCTCGCGCAGCTCCGCCGACTTCGACACAAACAGCCGGGCGAGCGCCCGCCCAACATTTCCAAATCCAAGGAAGCAGATTCGATATTGTTTCATGTATATTTGGGACAGGATTTACAAGATGTCTTGTAAATCCTGTCTAATATGAAACAGTATCATGAATTGCTGCAATCGATCTTAACGAACGGCACCGAGCATAGCGATCGCACCGGTGTCGGCACCATCTCGCATTTCGGTTTTCAGACACGATTTAATCTGCGCGAGGGCTTTCCGATTGTGACCACGAAGCGTGTGCCGTTTCGTTGGGTCGCGGAGGAGTTGTTCTGGTTTTTGTCCGGCGACACCAGTGAGACAAACCTGCGGGCGCGTGGGGTTGATATCTGGGCCGAGTGGGCTGACGAGCCCCACACCGGGAAGTTTGGACGACCAGCCGGCGATCTTGGGCCAGTCTACGGCTATCTTTGGCGATCGTTTGGCGGAGATTATCCCGAGCGAAACGGGGTAGACCAGATCGCGAATCTTATAAACCTGATCCGAACGAATCCCGATTCGCGAAGATTAATCGTCACCGGCTGGGATCCACGTCAAGTCGATAACGTGGACCTACCTCCGTGCCACACACTGTTTCAGTTCAAAGTCGAGAACGGCCGCATTCTGCACTGCCAGCTCTATCAACGTTCCGCTGATGCATTTCTCGGCGTCCCGTTCAACATCAGCTCGTACGCACTGTTGACCCACTTAATCGCGCACGTCACCGAATTAGAGGTCGGCGACTTCGTCTACACGCTCGGCGATTACCACATCTACAAAAACCATCTCGAGCAAGTGCAACAACTCTTGTCGCGCGAGCCGCTGCCGCTGCCGCAACTAACGATCAACGATCCCGAAAACAAGCTACGAGGTCTTGAGGGTTTGCTGGCTGCAAAGTACGAACATCTGAACCTGATCGGCTATCAATCGAAAGGCAAGATCGCCGCGCCCGTTGCGGTATAAACATATGATCATCGGCATTGCAGCAGTCGATCGTAAAGGCGCAATCGGAAAAGGTGGGAAGCTGCCGTGGCATTATTCGTCTGACATGAAGTTTTTTCGTGAGACGACAACAGGCAATGCGGTGGTGATGGGTCGCAAGACGTGGCTCACGATCGGCAAGCCGCTGAAGAACAGGCTCAACATCGTGCTCAGCCGCGATACTGACATCGAGCCGCAGGAGTCGTTAGTGGTGTTCAGTGATATCGATTCGGTGTTGTCGTTTAATAAGTCACTGAGGACTGACTTATTCGTGATCGGCGGTGCGCAGATCTACGAGGCTTTTCGCGAGCACATCGAGAAGTGGATCATTACCGAGGTGCCGTTGACTGTTAAGGACGCGGACGCGTTCATGCCGAAGGGATATTTGGAAGGTTTTAAGGTTGTCGATTCAAAAACCATGGACGACGACCTCATGGTGACGATTTATGAACGCGGATAACGCGGATTTAAAATAATTCGTCCAGCGCTTCATCGACGGATTTCACGCCGATGATGCGAACGCCCAACAACCGTTCGAGGCCCGGGACGTTTGAGGCCGGCATCACGATCTTCGTAAACCCCAGCGCCTGCGCTTCACGTGCACGCACCGAAGCTTGCATCGCGCCGCGGACCTCGCCCGTCAAGCCGATCTCGCCGAAAACTGCGGTGTGTGGTTCCACTGTCACGCTTTTGAAACTCGACACGATCGCCGTCACGACACCGAGATCGACCGCCGGCTCGTCAACCTCCAGGCCACCGGCGATGTTCACGAAAACATCGTCGCCCGTAAGCTGTAACCCCGCACGCTTCTCGAGCATCGCTATCAACAGCGCGACGCGATTCTGATCGAGTCCCTGCGTCATGCGCCGTCCGGTTCCATACTTCGTTCCCGAAACGAGCGCCTGAATCTCAACAAGCAAAGGCCGCGTACCTTCCATGCACGCCGTAACGATCGATCCGGCAACGTTCTGTGGCCGTTCCTGTAAAAACATCTGCGACGGGTTCGCCACCGGCAT
>DASTTS010000094.1:0-3541 GCA_035760085.1 Pyrinomonadaceae bacterium | reverse complement strand
CAACTGATAAAGATTCCCAAAATATCGAAACCCCTTCTCATTCAACAACTGAAAAATGTTCTCAAACAACGGCTGCCCCTCGTATAACTCCCGAAAGCTAACCTCAACAATGATCGCCCTTGCCTCCGCAATCGTCTCGCCCGCGCCTTCAATCACCTTGTCCTCATATCCCTGCACATCGATCTTGATCAGTATCTCGCGTTTCAACTCGTAATCGCGCAAAACATCATCAAGCCTCTTCACTTCGACCGTCTCCACCGTATGCCCCGCCGACACCGGAAACGCGTCCTTATGAAGCTGCGCCATCGGTAACAGCGACGAGCTCTGCGCGTACGAGCTGCGGTGAATCTCAACCGTTTCGTTTCGATCGCCAACAGCACAGTTGAACGCCATGAATCCCGCGCCATTCTGCATCTGCTGCCGCAAACTCTCGAACTCAGCCTGCAGCGGCTCGAAAGAAAATATCGCCGCCTCCGGCAAAATCCCTTTTATCATCCGCGCAAACTCCCCCGTATGCGCGCCCACGTCGATGACAGTTTTGATATCAAGCGACGCAACGTACGCGTATTCACCGAGCGAGTAGCGCGGGTTGTAGCGCACCAGATCGAGACCGAAGAGGTTCAGCGGCCCCTTCACGATTGTCCTCAGCAGTTGCCGCATTTATGTGCGTCTGGCCCACTCTAAAAACAAATTCACATCAGGCTGCGCCAGTTGCGGCTGAGCCTCGCGAAGGCGATCTTCGCTCCAGTTCCACCATTGCAGCTCGAGTAATTGTTGCACGACGTCTTCGGCGAAACGATAACGAATCAACTTCGCGGGCACGCCGCCCACGATCGCATAGTCGGGAACATCGGCGGTCACGACTGCGCCCGCGGCGATGAGGGCGCCGTCACCAATCTTCACGCCGTCTCTGACAAACGTGCGCGCGCCGATCCAGACGTCGTTACCGATCGTCGTCTGCTGTTGCTCATCATAGCGGCTCGTTTCGGTAAATGAAATTCCACATTGCCGCCGCGTTGAATAGAAAACGGGACTGGTGGTGATGAAGTTTGTCGGGTGCTCGCCATAGCCACAGATGAAGCCCGGGCCGATCGATGTAAACCGCCCGAGCGTGACACTACCCATCGAGGAGTTTTCGTTTACGTAGCTGTACGCGCCGAATTTTACGTGACTCAGAGTGCAGTTTGGGTAGACGGCGGTGTGGTTGTCGAAACTCGAATCGAAGATGGCGCAGTGGTCTTTGACGATCGCGCCCCTGGAGAATGTCGAGCGTTGAATATAGCAGTCTTTGGCTATGACGATGTGATCGCCGTTGAAGGATGAATCAATCACACGCGAGCCAAAGCCGATCTTGACGTGGGCGTACTTACGTTTATGTTGCGCGTGGAAAATTAGACTTTTGAGATCGCGAAACAATGTTTTTACAGGATTACAAGATTAACAAGATTTACAAGATGTCTTCATACCGGGCGCGCTCAAACACATCGAGAAACCCACCATTCGTCACATTAACAATCCTGATCCCGTATCTCTCCGCAATCCGCCGGTGCATTTCGTAAACGCGCCAAATCGTCGTCATGGCCTCCATCAGCGACTTGTAATCCCAGCCGCCGACACTCCCCTGCGGCTGGCTCTTCGCATCTTCTTTGCTATAGAAATTCAACGGCACGCCGCCGTGCGAGAGCCAGTTGTGGTCCAGGCCCATCAGGTAGATCGTCGAGCAGCCCATGAACATACCCGCCATGATCCCGAGCTGTACGACTGTCTGCACACCCGGCGTCACGCGCGTAAGATCGGGCAACTCATTCCACTCATCCTCGAGCCCACCACACAGCCCAACGTAATACGTTTGTTCTTCAGGCAGCGCTTTGGTCTGCGATAAAAAATCAGCCGCGTAATGCGGCACGAAATACGAGGTCGCTGGTGTCTTCGTTACGATCTCGCGCATCAACTCGACCGGCTCACGCCCATCGAAATACGCCGGATCGGTCAAGCAATAATATTTCGGTTGCCAGGATTCACTGATGATCGGGTGATGGTGAAAGTAGTTGGCGACGAACGTGATCTCGCTCGCGAGCGGCGTCAGATCCTGCTCGTTCAACGATGGACCATTGCCGATCACGAAACATCGCTGTCCTTTGTGGCAGTCGCGAAATTTCTCGTTGCGCTTGAGCAGCGATCCGTACTTGCGCAGGATCGACTGCTCGGTGATTCGATGATCCAGCGCTTTGGTCCATGCATCAGCACGCCAACCGGCGCGGCGCAGCACGTAGAGAACACTGCGCTGCAACGTCCCCGCAAGGCCATCGCGCTCCCATGAATTGCTAATGCGCTGGCCGATCGTCACCGCGTTACACGTCCCGGCTCAGAAACTGCACTGATCACTTCCTGCACTTGTTCCGGAGTCATCCCAACCGAGCTCGGCAAACTCAGCGCGCGCTGATTGATATCGTCCGCGACTTCGCCGCCGACACTCTGCACACCGCTAAGAGCCTGTGATCGATGCAACGGCTCCCACAGCGGGCGTGCCTGTATGCCACGAGGCGCAAGCCGCCTCATCAGCGTCCGGCTGTCTTCACCGTAATCTTCCGCATCGATCAGTACTGTGTTCAGCCAGAAAATACTGCGCGCCCAGCTTGCTTCCGACATCATCATCACGCCCGGCACGTCCGCAAAAGCTTTCGCGTATTCAGCCGCGATGCCGCGTTTGATCGCGACAAACTCGTCGAGCAGCTCCATCTGCGCGCAGCCGAGCGCGGCTTGCACGTTGCTAAGCCGGTAATTGAAACCAGTTTGGCTGTGCACGTACTCGATCGGATCGTCCTTCGCCTGTGTCGATAAATATCTCGCTTTGGCCGCAAGACCCGGATCGTTAGTCACGATCATGCCGCCGCCACCCGTCGTGATGATCTTGTTGCCGTTGAAACTGAAACAGCCTATATGCGCAAGATTGCCGACCTTCCGGCCGCGATACTCAGACCCAAGACTCTCCGTCGCGTCTTCCACAATCGCAAGCTTGTATTTATTTGCAACTTCGATCAGCGGATCGAGATCGACGGGATGGCCGAGTATATGCACCGGCACAATCGCGCTCACACGCCGTCCAGTGATCTTGTTGATTAACTTGCCGCCGGTCCAGCCACAATCATTCTCAAGGAAATCGATCGCGCGTCCGACGTCCATCTGCCAGTAAACGGGCTCAGCATCGATCAAAACGGGCCATGCGTTGGCATAACGAATCGCATTCGCGGGCGCGATGAAAGTCAGATCCGAAACGAGCACTTCGTCATCCGGTTTCACACCTGCGATGAGGAGCGCGATGTGCAGCGCCGCGGTTCCAGTCGACATCGCGACACCGCGCGCCGCGCCTACATAAGCCGCCACGTCTCTTTCGAATTGCTCGACAAATGGACCAACAGACGACACCCAACCCGTATCGAGACACTCTTTGACGTAGCGCCATTCATTGCCGCGTAGCTCGGGCACGCAAAGTGGAATGCTGCCCGCGGCCACCGCCGCGCCTGGCTCAAACGACGTATGT
>DASTTS010000093.1:0-3932 GCA_035760085.1 Pyrinomonadaceae bacterium | reverse complement strand
GAGCTCGAATACATCCAGAGCGATCCGCCCGATCCGGTGGTCAACATTCCGTGGGGACGATTGCTGCCACACCGGCAAACGTGGGCGTTCTCGGTCGCGAAGTTCATGACGGATCCGATCTGGTGGGTATATCTCTTCTGGCTGCCGGACTTTCTGCACAAGCGTCACGGGCTGAGCTTGAAAGACTTTGGACCACCGCTCGTCGTCGTGTACCTGATGGCAGACATCGGCAGCATCGGCGGCGGTTGGCTCTCGTCGTCGCTGATCAAGCGCGGTTGGACCATCAACGCGGGACGAAAGTTAGCGATGTTGATCTGTGCGCTCGCGGTGGTGCCGATCGTCTTCGCGGCGCAAACGTCTAGTCTCTGGGTGGCAGTCGTGCTGATCGGACTTGCCGCAGCGGCGCACCAGGGCTGGTCGTGCAATCTCTTCACTACGACTTCGGACATGTTTCCGCGAGGCGCGGTCGGATCGGTGGTTGGAATCGGCGGGATGGCCGGGGCAATCGGCGGCATGCTGATCGCGCGTCTCGTTGGCGAAATACTCGAACGGACGGGCAGCTACGTGCCCATCTTCATCATTGCCGCGTCCGCCTACCTTGTGGCATTACTTCTCTTTCATTTATTGTCACCTAAGCTCGACCCAGCTAAGCTGTAAAACTTATGAGTGTGTTCGCGAAGCCGAAGGATAGTTGTCGCTGGGACATTGTCAGTCTCGGTGAGGTGATGCTGCGGCTTGATCCGGGTGAGGGTCGTGTTTCGACTGCGCGGCAGTTTCAAGTTTGGGAAGGTGGCGGTGAGTACAACGTCGCGCGTGGTCTTAAAAGATGTTTCGGAATGGACGCAACCGTTGTCACGGCGCTCGCCGACAACGCAGTGGGTCGCCTGGTCCAGGATCTGATCTATCAGGGCGGCGTGGACCAGTCGCACTTGAAGTGGGTGAAGTTTGACGGCGTCGGACGCACCGTTCGCAATGGTCTGAACTTCACTGAACGCGGCTTTGGCGTGCGCGCGGCTGCCGGTTGCTCGGATCGTGGTCACACGGCAGTTTCGCACCTCCGGCCGGGCGACATCGACTGGGAACAGATCTTCGCTGCCGAAGGTGTGCGCTGGTTTCATACTGGCGGAATCTTTTGTGCGCTCTCGGAAACGACGCCTGCGGTGGCGCGTGAAGCGATGGAGGTTGCGCGCAAGCACGGCACGATCATCTCTTACGACCTCAACTATCGCGAATCACTATGGAAGTCGATTGGTGGTCAGGCGAGGGCGGTCGCGGTTAATCGCGAGCTCGCGCCGCTCGTGGATGTGATGATTGGTAATGAAGAAGACTTCACCGCCGCACTGGGTTTCGAAGTCGAAGGTCAGGACGAGCACCATTCGAAACTCGATGTCGCAAATTTTCGTCGCATGATCCAGCACGCGGTGGCAGAGTTTCCCAACTTCAAAGTCGTCGCGACCACGCTGCGCAATGCGAAGACAGCTACGATCAACGACTGGGGCGCAGTTTGTTACGTTGAAGGCGAGCTTTACGAGGCGCCGGTGCGTGAGAATCTGGAGATCCTCGATCGCGTCGGTGGCGGTGATTCATTTGCCTCGGGATTAATTTACGGATTACTTACCGGACGTGGACCACAGTGGGCGGTAGAGTGCGGGGCCGCCCACGGAGCGCTCGCGATGACGACGCCTGGTGATACAACGATGGCGACGTTGGCGGAGGTCGAACGCGTGATGAAAGGCGGAACGGCGAGGGTGGCGCGCTAAAGCCTAACCACAGATTACACAGATGATGAAGACAGATGTCATTCAAACGATTAGAGACATCGGCGTGATCCCGGTCGTGCGAGCGACCAGTGCAGATGAAGCGATGCGCGCGATCGATGCGATTCGCGAAGGCGGGATTCCGGTGCTCGAGATTACGATGACTGTGCCTGGCGCGGTGAAAGTGATCGAAGAGGTCGCGAAGCGTTATGGGAAAGATGCACTGGTTGGTGCGGGAACCGTGCTCGATCCCGAAACGGCGACGGCATGTGTATCGAGTGGTGCACAGTTTATTGTGAGTCCTGCGCTCAATCTAGAGACGATTGCGTGTTGTCGAAGGTTGGATGTAGCGGTGATGCCAGGTGCGTTGACGCCGACCGAGGTGGTCCATGCATGGACTGCCGGTGCGGATTTTGTGAAGGTGTTTCCGGCGGGAGCGGTTGGTGGACCAAGTTATCTAAAAGCGTTGAAGGCTCCGCTACCGCAGATCGAGCTGGTGCCGACTGGCGGCGTTTCGCTCAGGACTGCCGCAGACTTTATCCGCGCGGGAGCGGCGGCGCTCGGCGTTGGCGCAGACCTCGTGGATGTGAGTGCCATACGTGAGGGGCAGAGCGCGCTAATTACGGAGCGGGCGAAACAGTTTATTGAGATTGTGCGTGAGGCGCGTGCGTCGATATGACCCCAATCAGCGAATATGCAATCATTGTTGGTCCTGACGACAACGTTGCTGTCGTCAAGAAGGAGACCTTCGTTGATCTCGAAGTGTTGCTGCCGAACGGGTCATCCGTGAAGTTACGTGATGCCGTTCCACCAGGACATCGCTTCGCCACGCGCGACATTCCCGCTGGAGAGTTTGTCAAACAGTTCGGTCAACCGATTGGAACATCGTTAGGCATCGAGAGCGGTGCGCAGATCACGCACGCCAACATGTCGAACGACGTGCCGCTCATCCGCGACCTGCCCGAATCGCTGCACACACCGCCGCCCGACTACTTCCCCGAAAACGAGCGTCGCACTTTTATGGGCTTTCGCCGCCGCGATGGCCGCGCCGGCACGCGCAACTACGTGCTCATCGTGCCGACGAGTATGTGCGCAAGCCACGAAGCGACACAGATTTCCACGATTGCGGAGTTCACGCTTTACGATCGACTGAAGTATCCGAATGTCGATGGCGTCGTCGCGATTCCGCATAACAAAGGTTGCGGGTGCCAGGATGGATCGACGATCGACGTGATGTTGCGCACGCTTTCAAACTACGCAGACCATCCGAACGTCGGTGGCGTGATCCTGATCGATCTCGGCTGCGAGAAGACGAACCTGTCGCAAGTCGAGAAGTACCTGCTCAACCGCGAGAAGTCGTTTGATAAGCCGGTGGCGAAGATCGGCATTCAGGAGGTGGGTGGGACGCAAGCGGCGATTCAGCAGGGGTTAAAAGAAGTCGAGCGAATGCTGCCCGAAGTGAATCGTGCTGCGCGCGAAGAGTGTTCGGTGAGCGAGATCGTGTTGGGTGTGAAGTGTGGGGGCTCGGATGGGTTTTCGGGGATTTCTGCGAATCCATCGCTCGGACGTGCTGCGGATCTGCTTGTGCGATCGGGTGGTACGGTGTTGATAACTGAAGTGCCGGAGTTTTGTGGTGCTGAGCATCTGCTGGCGTGTCGTGCGAAGGATGTTGAGACTGGTCGAGAAGTTTATCGGATGGTTGATTGGTACAAGGAGTACGCGTCCAAGTTCGGTGCGGTGCTCGCGCAGAATCCGAGTCCAGGCAACATGACGGGTGGATTGCTGAACATCACGATCAAGTCGCTGGGTGCGATCGCGAAGGCGGGTACGACGCGTGTCGAAGGCGTGTTGGAATACGCGGAGAGCTGGAAGACGCGCGGCCTGAATTTGATGCAAGGGCCGGGATACGATCAGGAGTCGACGCCCGGACTCGTTGCGGCTGGCGCGACGGTGGTTGTGTTCACGACGGGGAGAGGCACGACGATCGGAAACGCGATTGCGCCGGTGATCAAGCTTGCGTCAAACACGCCCGTATTCGAGCGCATGAAGAACGACCTCGATCTGTCAGCCGGCGGAGTGATCGACGGAACGGAAACGATTGACGACGTCGGTCAACGCGTGTTCGCGCACGTGATCGAAGTTGCGAGTGGCGTGCAAGCCAAAGCCGAAATCCAC
>DASTTS010000092.1:0-5710 GCA_035760085.1 Pyrinomonadaceae bacterium | reverse complement strand
GAGTTAGGGGCTGAATTAGGATTTCTCCCGCAAAGGCGCAAAGGCGCAAAGTTAAGATCTTCGGTGCCGGAGGTCTTCCTTTGCGCCTTTGCGCCTTTGCGGGAGAAATCCTACCTTGACCCCTCGCTGGCGACCCATTCCTCCCCGCCTTCGAAGATCTCTTTCTTCCAGATGGGCACGGTGCGTTTGAGCTCCTTGATAGCCCACTCGCACGCCTGGAAGGCGGCGCGGCGGTGCGGGGCGCTGGCGGCGATGACGACGCTCGTTTCGCCGATCTCAATACGGCCGGTACGGTGGACGATGCCGATGTGAGCAATCTCGAATTGCTTGTGCGCTTCGACTCCGAGTCGCTGCATTTCCGTTAACGCCATCGCATCGTAAGCTTCGTAAACCAGATACAGCGTGTGTTTGCCCTTCGTCCACTCGCGTGCGTAGCCGTCGAGTGTGACAGTCGCCCCACACTCGGGCAGCACGACGCGTCGTGCGACTTCACCAACATCGATCGCCTCAGTCGTTAACTCAAAAAAATCATGCGGGCATCTGTAATCGCAACTTCCGCCACTCACCGGCGGAAAGACCGCAAGCTCGTCGTTCTCTTTTAACTCCGTCTCAGGTGTGGCGTATTCCTGGTTCACCGCAAACAACAACGATCGCCCAAAACGCTCAAGCGTCGAAAACCGCGTCTTCAAACTCTCAAAAGCACTCGCGACCGTTGCCGGTGCGTCCACCGCCAGATCCAGTTCGTTACCTTCAACTGCATCGCGCGCCGCGCCAAAGAACAACACCCGAATGTTCACCGCATTCGTCATTCAATCTCGATCTTTCTGCCACCGTGCCCGTTGCTCTTGGCGAGCTCGTGAATCCGTGCGCGTTCCTCATAGCCTTTTACGGCGACGCTCAACATCGCTCGCAGCCGCTCCAAACGCTCAGAAGTTGAACGAAGCTCGAGTAACTCCTGTTTGACTTCCGCATCGATCTCCATCGCCGCCGCGACGAGAAACGACAGACGCTGCGGCTCGGTATTCGAAATGTCAGGCAACGTAGCGCGCTCATCGTTGATCGTTCGCACTGCCTGCGCGATGCGCGTAAATGTTTCTGCCACTTCTCGCGCCGGCGCGGAGAGCATCTCCTCGTCCTCATCGTCGTCTTCGAAGTAAGTCACCTGGGCCACGAGATACGGATCGCCGCGCTCGACATACGACTCGATGCGATACCTGATCACGCCGATGGTCAGTATGTTTGAGCGTCCGTCGGGGAACGTCTGTGTCTCAGTTACTTCAGCGACACAGCCGACGTGACCCTTCGGCGGTACTTCATTTTCTGACGTTGTTGGATCGAAGTAAGAAAGTCCGAAGAGGTTCTTCGACACGCCAATGTCGAGCAGCATCTGGCGATAGCGCGGCTCGAAGATGTGCAAAGGCAAAGGCACACCTGGAAACAGCACGACCGGTAAGGGAAAGAGTGGGAGCTCGTGCAACCCACGCACTTTATCGCTGGCTTCGCTCATTGTCTGGTTGGCTACGCGAAGGGATTATGGCAGAGAGACGAACGGTGCCGCAAAGAGGCACGAAAAAAATTCGGCCCCCGCTTCCGTGTTGGGCAACGTGAGCGGGGGCCATCGAGCACACCGTCAGATGAAGAGGGGTTCATCCACGGTGTTGTGACGGACGCCAAAGGGAGTGTGCGTCCGGATGTCAAAGAATCTGCGCGAACAGTTCCAGCCTATGAACGGGGGTCAAGCGGCAAATGCTCGCGAGCATGTCTTCAAGCTCAAAGGGCTTGGCGAAAAAGCCATCTGCGCCGGCGCTAAAGCACGCGGTGCGTACATCGGGTGCAGTGTTCGAACTCATTATCAAAACCTTGGAGCTCGACAGGTGGCCCTTGATGTATTCGATCAAACGCAGACCCACGGCGGGCGAGTCTTTTTCGGGAGGCATTTGCAAGTCCAATATCGAGATATCAGGCTTGTAAAAAGTCGCCCGCCGGATAGCGGTCTGCATATCGTTCGCGGTCACCACGTCGTACTCATCACACAACGTCCAGTAAAGCTGCTGCGTGATCTGGGAGTCGTCATCAACTATCAAAATCCTGGGCTTCATAGCTGGGCATCCTATTGGCAAAGACCGTACCGTTTGCTGTTTACATATACGAACGCGGAAAACAAAGCAGATGTGGGACTTGCAGGGAATTTTGCGTGTAGACGGATGGGGACACTGAGGCCACTAAACGTCCTCATTTGTAGACGTTTTTTAGACGCGGATCTTCGCGGATAGACGCGGATTAAGGTTTCTTGGGTGGCGGCGGTGGCTCGTCGTCTTCCCCGACTTCGTCAATGACCTTCAGCTCGGCGCCAAACTTCTGATAACTCCGGAAGCGGATGTCGTTGCGACTCTGAAGGACGAACTTCGGATTGATCGTCGTCAGGAGGATCTCGGAATGGGTCGGCAGCAGGTACTTACGCTCGTTGATCGTCACCCAGTCGTAATCGATGAGGCTGCTGGCGGCGATGATCGGGAAATCCGGAGGAATCTCGGTGGCGATCTGTTCGAACCGAACCACGCGATCAAGCTCGCGATCGATCCAGACACGCCCGTGTGAGCCAACGACCGCTCGCGCACCGGTATCGGCGAGCGACAGCGTCAATTGTGAATCGTCTCGCTTGACCGTGTATTCGTAGACGACCGTTCGTTTAGTCTGAACCACATCGGTGTCGACCATCCGAAATTCTGTTTTCGATTCCGGCTTGAAGATATCCGCAAGCGCGGAGATGTACTCGACACCGCTCGACGACGCACCCTTCGGCACGTACTTGTTCTTACTGAAATCCTTCGTTACTTCCGCATCCTCGCCCGGCGGCGGCGCCATTCCATTCACTGTCAGGACTTTGTATTCCTCGCCGACATTCGCACGATAACCGACGGCGATCGTCAAATTGTCCTGCAGTTTCCAGTTGCCTGTGTTGCCGTAAGCGACGGAGCGCTTGATGATCTGTTTGACGAGAAAGTCCGGCATCGCGTTCGCGGCGGCAAGCGTTATGTTGCGTGTGCGTTCGAGCAGTTCGCGGCCTTCAGTTTCGGAAGGCAGTGCGGAGGCGGTCGGGTTTACGCGTCGGCGCTCGGCCTCTTCGAGCGTACGTCGCAACAGCGGGTCGTTACCGCTCTTCGTAGCGACGAGCGAGCGCATGCCATCCGTAAGCGGAAAACCGATACCACGATGGCGGATCTGCTCGATCAGATCGTCGCGCGTCTCGGGACTGCGTGGGAGTTGATAAAGAAGCTTAACGAATTCCTGGTTGGAGAGCGGCTTCGGATCCTGGGCGGAAACGGCCACAGAAAACAACGAGATCAATAACAGAATGAAAAAAGGCCTGAAAATGTGGTGCATGCTTATTTCCGATGGAATTTCAGTATTCGCGGTTGCCTTAAAGAATCTCACGCAGCGGCGCAGGGCGCAACGAAGGAGTTCAGAGTTTCGTTGCGTCGCTGCGCCGCTGCGTGAGAAATTTTTTAGCAGAGTTCCTGGATCGCTTGTTTTATCAGCTCCGCACAGCGCTCGAGTTCGTTAAGGGGCACAAACTCACCCGTCCGGTGCGCTTCGCGAATGTCTCCCGGGCCGATGACGACGGCTTCGCTGCCGAGCGCCATCATTTGCGCTGCTTCAGTGCCGAACGCCACGGTTGCGGCTTTGTTGCCTGTTGCCTTCTCCAAAAGCTGGACCAGGATTGAGTCAGTCGCAGTCTCGAAGCCCGTATCCTGGCGGCTCGCGTTAACTTCACACTGAAAATCCGGATCGGCATGCATTTCTTCCGCGATCGCCGCGTTGAAGAGATTGAGTACGTGTTCTGAAGGCTGGGTTGGTATGGGTCGCCACTCGAGCGTGAACCGGCACTCGCCGGCTAAGACGTTCTTCGCTGAGCCACCCTGAATCAATCCGATGTTGAGCGTCGTGTAAGGTGGATCGAATGCAGCGTGCTGATCTTCTCTGAGTTGTGTTGCGATCGATTCAAGTCGATTAATCAAGCGCGCGGCGCGAAAGACGGCTGACGCGCCGAGAGCAGGATACGCGCTGTGTGCTTCGCGTCCTTTCACGATCACTTCGGCGAGCGAATAGCCTTTGCCCGCGCGGATCGGTTTGAGTGAAGTGGGCTCGCCGACGATGCTATAACGAATACGTAGCGGCTTTGCCTGGGCCAATCGCTTCGCGCCCAACAGTCCGACTTCTTCATCGGCTGTAAACACGAGCGCGAGCGGCTTGTTCGTCTTGCTGTTTTCAACTGCAGTGAGCGCTGCGGCAATGAAGCCTTTGGTGTCGCACGCACCGCGCCCGTAGAGTTTGCCGTCACGTTCGGTGAGGTTTGTAGCTTCGGACCAGTTCGGATCGTAGGGCACGGTGTCCGTATGGCCCACCAGTGCGAGTTCAACTTCCTGCACATCTCTGGTTAACGCAATCAAATTAATCTTTTCAACGCCGTATTCATCCGTGTACGGAAAGCGCCGCGTGATCAACCCCATTGCTTCACATCGTCGCTCAAGATACCCGACAATCTCCGCGTTCGATCGCGACGACACCGAATCAATCCTTACCAAATCCGCGAGAGTCTCTTTAATCATCCGTGTAATCCGTTGTTAATGATTTGCTTCCCACCAACAACCACATCTCGAATTGCTGTTCTTGATAGCGAGAAGACGATATTAGTTAACAAATCTTCGGGCGATGCGCCCGCGATCGACACATCATCGAGATCGACAGTGAAGAAATCAGCCGGTGCGCCAGATTCGATTTTGCCACCGTTGAAGCCGATACTTTCCGCGCCGCGGACAGTTGCACACTCGAACAACCTGCGCGCGAGTGCGGAGCTCGAATCGTCACCAGCAGGCGCGAGCACGTTTCGCGCAGTTTTCTGCAAGCGCAGGTGATACTCGAGCTCGCGCGCGTCTTCCAACAGATCGATCTGAATCTGGCTATCACTGCCGAGCGCGATGCGCACGCCCGCGTCGAAATAAGCATCAACGGGCACAACACCGTCGCCGAGGTTTCTTTCGGTTGTCGGGCACGCACACACGATTGCGCCTGCTTTCCCCATCGCCGCGATCGCCTTCGACGTCACGTGAATCGCGTGGACCGCGGTGAAGCGTTTGCTCAGCAAGCCTTCAGTGTCGAGTAATGCGACGGGCGAGCGTCCGTATTCTTCAATACACGCGCTGACTTCGGCCGGCTGCTCAGCGACGTGCATGTGCACGGGAAGATCACGCTGGTTAGCGAAGTTGATGATCGTCTTCAGGTAATCGAGTGGTACGGCGCGAACGCTGTGTGGCGCCACGCCGGCCCATGCCATTCCGTCTTTCAACTCGGGCGCGTCGAGCAGTTGTTCGAGATGTTTGAGATACGTGTCAGGTGAAGGTTCGAGGAAACGGATCTGTTGTGGGTTGGGTTCGAGACCAAATCCAGAGCGCGCGTAAGCGACGCGCAGAAGCGCGATGCGAATGCCGACATCGTGAGCGGCGCGTATTACTTCACGTGCGAGCAGGTTCGGATAATCGTAAGTGGAGCCGTCAGGGGCGTGATGGATGTAGTGAAACTCGCCCACCGCGGTGATGCCTGTTAGCGCCATCTCGAGAAACGCGAGGCGCGATGCGGTGTATAACTCTTCAGGGCCGAGGCGGTTGGCGGCGGCGTACATCTGCTCGCGCCACGTCCAGAAGCTGTCAGT
>DASTTS010000091.1:0-9067 GCA_035760085.1 Pyrinomonadaceae bacterium | reverse complement strand
ACGGAGGGCCACCCCTACAGTTGCGTTCGCGAAAGCTTGATAAAACCATGAATACACTCTTCCAGGATTTGAAATACGGCTTTCGAATGCTGTTGAAGCATCCGCTGGTGACGGTGATTGCCGTCGTGACGCTCGCGCTTGGTATCGGTGCGAACACCGCGATCTTCAGCGTCGTGAACGCGGTCTTGCTCAACCCACTACCGTACAGAGAACCCGATCGCGTCGTTGCTCTGTGGGAGAACGTGCCGAATCAGGGTCGCTCGCGAGTTGCTCCGGCGAACTTCCATGACTGGAAAAAGCAGAACACTGTTTTCGAAGACGTCGCTTCATTCGGCCGGAACTCTTTAACACTCACCGGCGATGGCGAACCGGAACAACTCGTCGGCGCGCGGGTGAGCTCGGGCTACTTTGCCGTCATTGGAGTTGAGCCGGTTATCGGTCGTTCTTTCACCGCGGAAGAATATGAATTGGGAAAAGGACGCGTCGTCATTCTGGGCAATGCTCTGTGGCAGCGACGCTACGGCGGTGATCGCAATATCATCAACCGCAATATCACGCTCGACGACACGTCTTACACGGTCGTGGGTGTAATGCCTCCCGGCCTCTATCCGGTTTCACCGCTGAATCCGGGGCGCCTCACTTTCGATGAGCAGGAGCAGAACTTCTGGCTGCCGATGTCGTTCACTGCCGAGTGGGCCGCGGCGCGATCTGCGCATGTGCTCGGTGTTGTCGCACGTCTCAAACAGGGAATCTCGAAAGAGCAAGCCACCGCAGAAATGAATGCCATCGGGGCACGCCTCGAAAAGGAGTATCCCGCGAATCGAGGCGAAGGAATTCTCGTCCGCCCGTTTATGGATGAAGTAGTTGGCAATGTCAGACCGGCTCTCTTGACACTGTTAGCCGCGGTTGCTGTTGTTTTGTTGATTGCCTGCGCGAATGTGGCCGGACTCTTGTTGGCCCAACATGCGGGCCGGAGTAAAGAGATAGCCATCCGTGCGGCACTGGGAGCAGGCCGTGGGCGGTTGGTGCGGCAGTTTTTCATTGAGGGGCTGCTGCTTTCGGCACTGGGAACAGCGGCCGGACTTGCACTGGCATCGTTCGGACTGCAAGTGCTGTTGCAGTTTGTGCCTGCCGGCGTTCCACGTCTTGCTCAAGTTAGTCTCAACTGGCGAGTGCTTGGCTTCACGATGTTAATTGCAATCGGCACGTGTTTGATTTTCGGCTTAATTTCCGCATTGCAAACTTCGAAGCTTGACTTGAACAGTGCGCTCGAGCAAAGCGGTCGCACGTCTGGTCCAGGAGCAGCCAGGCTGCGGTTCCGGCAACTGCTGGTTGTATTTCAGATCAGTATGGCAGTGATGCTGGTGATAGGCGCGGGCCTGCTGGTTAAGAGTTTTTGGATGCTGCAACGAGTCGATCCGGGATTTGAAAGCGAGCATGTGTTGTCGGCGGGGTTGACCCTGACAGTTTCAAAGTATTCCGAACCTGAACAAATCAATAACTTTCACAAACAGTTGCTCGAGCGTGTCTCTGCGCTGCCGGGAGTGAAGCATGCCACCATTGCTTACGATCATCCCCTTGCTTCGAATTGGACCGATTCATTCCAAATCGAAGGCAGGGTTTTGCCGCAAGATAGTCGTTCGCAATCAGCTAACTTTATTCCGATTGGACCAGAGTATTTTGACACGGTCGGGTTGAAGCTTGTAACGGGCCGCAGATTTACGGCACAGGACGATCAGGATCATCCGGGAGTGGTGCTTGTCAACGAGTCGTTTGTCAAATCTTACTTTCCAAATGAGAACGCGATGGGTCAGAAGATGCGACTTGGTCCACCAGGACGAATCTGGAGGAACAAGAAACTGACTTCCTTTGAGATCGTCGGCATTGTGCGTGACGTTAAGCTCGCCGGTCTCGAAGCGCCTTCCGAACCGGCTTATTACATACCCGCCTCGCAGGCGCCGCTTGAAGACATGACGCTGCTGGTGCGTACCACTACGGATCCACTCTCGATTGTCGGCGCTTTACGACAGGCAGTTTGGTCGATCGATCCCAATCAGCCGATCTCGAATGTCAGTACGTTGGAGAAAGTGGTTGATGAGAGTGTCGCGCAGCGACGTCTGAACATGTTGCTGATGGGATTGTTTGGTGGGTTGGCGATGTTGCTGTCGGCGGTCGGAATTTACGGATTGCTGTCGCACGCGGTGACGCAACGCACGCAGGAGATGGGAATTCGTATGGCGCTCGGCGCGCAAGTGAGTGACGTGCTGAAGCTCGTGTTGAAGCAGGGAATGATGCTGGCATTGATGGGGGAAGCGATCGGGTTGGTCGGTGCGTTTGCGTTGACGCGATTGATGCGCGGGTTGTTGTTTGGTGTCACGCCGAATGATGTGACGACGTTTGTGGTTGTGGCGGCGGTGTTAGGGATGGTGGCGCTATTGGCGTGTTATCTGCCGGCGCGAAGGGCGACGAAAGTGGATCCGTTGATCGCGCTTCGTTACGAGTGAGTTTTAGACAGGATGACAGGATTTACAGGATTAACATGATGACGTTGCTCAATGATCTGCGCTATGGCGCGAAGATGCTCTGGAAGAGCAAGGGGGTCACGATTATCGCGGTGATCTCGCTTGCCGTCGGCATCGGCGCAAACTCGGCGATATTTAGCCTCGCGAATGCACTGCTCCTGCGGCCGCGTCCGGTGTCATACCCGGAACAACTCGTCGAGCTTTACGTCAGTGAGGGCGAACAACAACCTTACTCGTCCACTTCCTATCCGAGTTATATCGACCTGCGCGATCACAACAACGTCCTCTCCGGACTCGCTGCCTACGGCATCCAGCAGTTCAATTTCGGTGACGCGAACGAGGTCGAACAGATCTGGGGCGAAGCAGTTTCGGGAAACTACTTCGACGTCCTGGGTGTCGCCGCGCAAAAGGGTCGCACTTTCTCGGCCGATGAAGACCTCGTGCCGCGACGGAATCCAGTCGCCGTAATTAGCAACAGTCTCTGGCAACGACGTTTCAATTCCGATCCTGAGCTCGTCGGGAAAACGATCAAACTCAACAACCAGTCGCTGACTGTGATCGGAATCGCGCCGGCGCAATACACCGGTATGATTCGCGGACTCTCCTCGGAGATCTGGATTCCGATGGCCATGATGCCGGCGGTCAACCCGTTGGGCGATCACCTGTTAACGAGCCGGGGAAACCGTTGGATGATTCTCGTCGGTCGACTCAAACCCGAAACAACTCTGGCCCAGGTACGTGCTCGCTTCGATCTGCTCACACGCGACATGCAGGCGGCGCATCCGGAAGAGTGGCTGAAGAAAAGCGACTCGGGACGCCCGCGCGTGTCCGCGATCACGGTATTGCCTGAGAGCGAGACGCGCATTCATCCCGGCATGTATTCAGCGGCGTACGCCGTGTTTGGCCTGGTGTTCGTCATTGTGAATCTCGTGCTGCTGATCGCGTGCATGAATCTGGCGAGCATGTTGCTGGCACGTGCGGTCGCACGCCGTAGAGAGATGGCTGTGCGACTCGCAATCGGCGCCAGTCGCTTCCGCATCGTGCGCCAGTTGCTGACTGAGAGTGTGTTGTTGTCGATCATCGCCGGCGTCGCTGGAATATTGCTCGCTGTTTGGTTTCTCAATCTGATCGTCGCTGCGATTCCGGCATTACCGGAAGGCATACGCGTCGCACTCGATCTTCATCTTGACTGGCGCGTCGTGATCTACACGATTGCCTTCTCGACAATCACGGGAATGCTCTTCGGACTCGCGCCTGCGCTGCAAAGCTCGAAAGCCGATGTTTCGACTGTATTAAAAGACGATTCGAGTCTCTTCACTGGCTTCTATCGCAAATCGCGATTGCGCATGGCGCTGGTGGTGGCCCAGGTAGCTTTTTCGTTACTGCTTTTGGTGGGCGCGGGCCTTGTGTTGCGCAGTCTCGAAAAGATCAGACCAGCACGTTTGGGCTTCAATACGGAGAATCTGGTCGTCGGGACCGTGAGGCTCGACGAAGCGAAATACGATCGCGCCAAAACACAGGAGTTTTATCGCCAACTGTCTGAGCGGGTTACAGCTTTGCCTGGTGTGCAATCGGCGAGTTTAGTCAACGAGATGCCGATTACGTTCATGGGCGGCGCCCGGAGCAGTATCGATATTGAGGGTTATCAGCCGGGTGCAAATGAGGATATGCAAATCGCGGCTGTCTTAGCCGGACCGCGTTATTTCACGAACATGAAGGTTCCGTTCGTGCAGGGCCGTGATTTTGAGGAACGCGATCGGGAAGGCGCACCGTGCGTCGCTATCGTGAATGAAGTCTTTGGCGAAAAATACTTTCGTGGTTCCAACTCGCTCGGGAAGCACCTCCTGAAATACGGCGGTGCACCGAATGCGCCAAGCATCCCGTGCGAGATCGTCGGTGTGATACGCGATAACGAGTGGCAATCGTTGGAGAAGGAGATGCACCCGTTTTTCGCGCTCGCACTGCAACAGTCTCAACGAAAACAATTTACGCTCGTGGTTGGTAGCGCCGGTGGCGATCCGGGAAGTTTGATCGCCGGCGTGCGTAATACGATCCGCGAGCTCGATCCGATGATTCCGGTGGCTGACGTGCAGACGTTAGGCGATTACTTCAGCTTCGGGCTTTATCCGTTTCGAATACTGGCAGTTGTGATGGGTGGCTGTGGCGTGATGGCGTTGCTGCTCGCGACGCTCGGGATCTACGGAATCATTTCTTACTCGGTGGCGCAGCGCACGCGCGAGCTTGGTATTCGCATGGCGCTCGGTGCGTTGCAAAGAGATATCTTGAGGATGGTCGTCGGGCAGGGAATGTTTCTCGTGATCGTTGGATTGGCGTTGGGGCTGGCGTTGTCATTTGCGTTAACGCGGGTGCTGACGAGCTCGTTGCTCGACCTCGAATTACCGCTGCCTGTCAGTGCGATCGATCCGTTGACGTTTGCGGGTGTGACGATCTTGTTGGCGCTTGTGGCGCTGGTTGCTTGCTACATTCCAGCGAGAAGGGCGACGAAAGTGGATCCAATCGAAGCCTTGAGATACGAGTAAGTTTTAACCACGGATTTTTACGGATTTTGGAGAACCGATTATGGCATCTACACTTTGGCAAGATATACGCTACGGCGCGAGGATGCTGGTGAAGAATCCGGGCGTCACGACGATCGTGATCATCGCGCTCGCGCTCGGCATCGGGGCAAACACCGCGATCTTCAGTGTCGTTAACGCGGTGCTCATCCGCCCGTTGCCTTACCAGGAGTCTGAGCGGCTCGTCTTTCTCAATGAGAAGAGTCCCATCCTCGACGAGATGTCGATCTCCTATCCGAACTTCCTCGACTGGCGCGCGCAAAATCAGACGTTTGAAAAGATGGGCGTCTACAACCGCGCCAGTTACAACCTGACTGGCACGGGCGAAGCCGAGCGCATCGTTACGGGCCAGGTCTCGGCGGATCTTTTTTCGGTGTTGCGCGTGAACCCGTTGCATGGTCGTGTGTTTACCAACGACGAAGACAAACCCGGCGGCACACCTGTGGTTGTTCTCAGCTATGGTTTGTGGCAGCGTCGTTTCGGCGGACAGCAGAGTGTGCTCGATCAACCGATCACTTTGAACGGCAAAAGCTACACCGTGATCGGCATCATGCCGGAGTCGTATGCGTATCCAAGCCGCGTCGAGATGTGGGTGCCTGTGGGCCAACTCTCGGATCAGCCGAGCTGGCAGCAACGCGGTAATCATCCCGGCCTTTACGGTGTTGCGCGTCTGAAGCCGGGCGCGACTTTCGAACAGGCTGAAGCTGACATGAATAATGTCGGCGCAAACCTCGAGAAACAGTATCCCGATTCAAATGCATCCACTCGTCCACGGCTGCGGCCGCTGCTCGAGATCTTCGTGGCTGACGCGCGCAGTGCGTTATGGGTGATCTTCGGCGCAGTCCTTTCCGTGTTGCTGATCGCATGTGCCAACATCGCCAATCTGCTGCTGGCCCGAGCGACTGCACGCAGGAAAGAGATGGCAATCCGTACGGCTGTCGGTGCGAGTCGCTGGCGTATTGCGCGGCAGTTGTTGACGGAAAGTATTTTGTTATCGTTGATTGGTGGCGCAATCGGATTGGCCCTTGCGCGCTGGGGCGTGCAACTGATTTTGTACATTAGCCCGAATGCGATTCCGCGCTCGCGTGAGATCGGTCTTGATTGGACCGTACTTGCATTCACGATCGGCATCTCGTTTGTGACCGGGATACTTTTTGGACTCATACCGGCGATTCAGGCCGGTTATGTTGATGTGCACGAAACGCTGAAGGAGACTGGCCGCGGCACGAGTGGGCGGCAGTGGTTGCGTAGCTCGCTCGTAGTCGTTGAAGTTGCGACGACGCTCGTCCTGCTCATCGGCGCCGGACTGATGATTCGCAGTTTTTACCTGCTCCAAAAAGTGAATCCTGGCTTTTCTCACGAGCAACTGACGAGTTTCAGCATTTCGCTGCCGCAGAAGAAGTATGCGACTGACGACGTGCGCCAGTCTTTCTACAATCGCTTGCTCGAGAATATTCGCGCGTTGCCTGGAGTTGAGTCGACCGCGGCCGCGTCGGGTTTACCGCTTGGCAACAATGGCTGGCAGACGTCGTTCGTGATCGATGGACAACCGCCACCGCCACGCGAGCAGACGCCGCTCATGGAAGCGTGTCTGGTGACGCCGGATTATTTCAAGGCGATGAACATTCCGGTGTTACGTGGTCGTGTTTTCAACGATCGTGACGATCGATCGCACCTCGCGGGACGCGATCTCAGTAAGCTCAACGAGAACCAGCGCTCGATCGCGGGAGTTAATAAGATTGTGATCGACGAGGAGTTTGCGAAACGTTATTGGCCCAACGAAGAGGCGGTCGGTAAACGCATCAAACTCGGCACCGCTGCGGATTCGCCAGTTCTCGAAGTGCTCGGCGTGGTTGGTCGCGTCAAGATGGAAAGCCTGAATCAGAACAGCGATCGCGTGCAGGGGTACTTCGCTTTCAATCAGACGCCGCAGGGTGGCATGACCGTGATCATAAAAGGCGCGTCTGATCCTAACCAACTAATTTCATCGGTTCGAGGCGTCGTGAAGTCGCTCGATCCGGATCAACCGATTTACAGCCCGCGCACGATGGATGAGATTCGCGCTGAGTCGGTTGCGCCCGAGCGTTTGAACCTGACCTTGCTGAGTTTGTTTGCAGGCATCGCCCTCGTGCTCGCGATTGTGGGAATCTACGGTGTGATGTCTTACTCGGTCACGCAGCGCACGCACGAGATCGGGATCCGCATGGCGATCGGTGCACGGCCCGTCGACGTGTTCAAGATGATCCTCGGCAACGGCATGAAGCTCGCACTGATCGGCGTTGCGCTCGGACTCGCGGGCGCGTTCGCACTGACGCGATTGATGGCGACGATGCTGTTTGGTGTCGAACCCACCGATGCATTGACATTTGGCGGCATCTCGGTCCTGCTGATCACGGTGGCGCTGCTCGCGTGCTACCTGCCCGGACGAAGGGCGACAAAAGTCGAACCGACGATTTCGTTGCGTTACGAATAGAATAAGGACGGTCGCAAACAACTGTAGGGGTGGCCCTCCGTGGCCACCCCAGCTTGGAAACACAATGTGGTAAGCCTGGGGCGGCCACAGAGGGCCGCCCCTACAGTTGTTTACAAGCGGCGGGCATACTCTCTAATGAACGATCTGCGTTACGCTCTCAGAGGTCTCTTTAAGCAGCCGGGGTTTGCGGCGGTGGTGGTGGTTACGCTGGCGCTGGGCATCGGTGCGAGTACGGCGATCTTCAGTGTCGTGAATGCTGTGTTGCTGCGGTCGCTTCCGTTTGCACACGCTGAGCGGTTGCAAGTGGTTTGGGGTAACTTCCGCACGCTGAACATCGAACGCCTGCCCGCCAAGGCCGCTGAGTACGAAGACTACGCGCGGCAAACAGAAATCTTCGATTCGGTCGCGGCTTATGCAAATCACAGCTTCAACGTTATGAGCGGCGCGGAGCCTGAGCGCGTTCGTGGTGCTTACGTGTCGGCGAACTTGTTTCCGATGTTGGAGACACAACCGTCTATCGGAAGAGTGTTCGCAAGCGATGAGCAACGCGTTGTCGTGTTGAGTGATGCGTTTTGGCAACGCCGGTTTGCGGGCGATCGCGGTGTTATCAATCAGACGGTGACGCTTGATAACGAGAGTTACACCGTGATCGGCGTGATGCCGCCGCAGTTTCAGTTTCCTCATCCGAGTGTCATGTCCGGTGAGCCGGCAGATGTTTGGGTGCCGTTGAGCTATGCGCCTGATCAAGTCGCGAGCCGGCGCGGTCCTTACTTCCTCAACGTGCTCGCACGACTCAAAGAAGGTGTCACTCTCGAACAATCACGCGCACAGATGAACACGCTCGCGCAGCGATTCGAGCGCGAGCTGAAGGGCTATCGTGGTCCAAACGGTGAGGATGGCGGCTGGCAGATCACCGTTACTCCGTTGCAGGAAGAGATCGTCGGCGGCAGTCGACGCGCGTTGCTGGTGTTGCTGTTTTCAGTCGGGTTGTTGCTGCTGATTGCTTGTGCGAATGTCGCGAATTTGTTGTTGATGCGTTCGACGAAGCGTCACAAGGAGCTTGCGATCCGGGCGGCGCTCGGTGCGAGTCGTTGGATGATCACGAGGCAGTTGCTGATCGAGGGTTTGGTTTTAGCGACACTCGCAGCAATTCCAGGCCTTGTGTTCGTGAACTGGGGCATCGACTTGCTCGTGGCGCTTGGTCCATCGATCGTGCCGCGCGCGCAGGAAGTCAATATCGACGCGCGCGTGTTTGCCTTCATGGCCCTGGCCGTGACCGCGATCAGCGTCGGTTTTGGTTTCATCGCTGCGCGACCGGTCTCGAAGCTCGATCTGATTGAGTCGTTGAAGAACACGCGACTAGCCGGCACCGTGCAAGGTCGACAGTGGAGCAACGTGCTGGTGGTTGCTGAAGTCTCGCTCGCGGTGTTGTTGCTGGTCGGTTCGGGTTTACTTGTAAAGAGTCTGTGGCGTTTGCAGCAGACGAACCCGGGCAT
>DASTTS010000090.1:0-8003 GCA_035760085.1 Pyrinomonadaceae bacterium | reverse complement strand
CACTGTACGATTCACAGCTTCAATGAACTTCGCCGCGGCCAGCAACGCATCCTGACGGTTGTTCATTGCGGTCGTGCCCGCGTGATTCGCGAATCCCTCGATCGTGACGTCCCACCAGTTGATGCCGACGATGCCTTCAACAACGCCGATGTTTATCTTTTCAGTATCGAGAATGCCGCCCTGCTCGATATGCAGTTCCAGATACGCCGCGATCTCGCCTTTGCGCCGCCGGACGTCAGCGAGTTTCGCCGGATCTCCACCAATGAATTTGATGCCGTCACGAATCGTCTTGCCGCTGCGACTCACCAGATCGAGCTCTTTCTCAGTTAACTCGCCGTCCATCGCGCGGCTACCGATCAGTCCACCTTCCTCGTTCTGAAAGATCACGACTTCAAGCGGGTGACGTGTCGTCACGTTGTTCTCCGCTAATGTTTGTGCAACTTCGATCGCGCCCATCGAGCCGACCACGCCATCGTAGTTACCACCTTCAGGAACAGTGTCGATGTGCGAGCCGATAAGCAGAGGCGCGATGGCGCTAGTGCTGCCACCACGACGACCAATCAAATTACCTGCCGCATCGATCTTGACGTCGAGCTTCGCAGCGCGCATGAGACCGAGCACGTACTCGCGCCCTTGTTTGTCGGCATCGCTGTAGGCGACGCGGCTCGCGCCGCCCTGCGGGTTCTTACCAAACTCGGCAAGCGCGAGAAGGTGGTCCATGATGCGTTTGCCGTTAACGCGAAGTGCGGACTGCAGCTGAATTCCACGCAGCGGCCACGCAAGCAGACCACCGGCAAGTCCGAGGTTAAACTGGCGACGATTAATGTTCATGGCGATGTTCATGGTAGCGGAGAGGCAGCCTATCGCATTCTCCCGGGTCGGGCAACTTTGAGACTGCCAACACAAGGAGGTAGAATCCCCACGTCCCGGCCATCCCGCAAAAGCATTAATACGAACAAGGAGACTCCCAAATGAAACGATTGATCTGTCTTATCGCTCTGACGTTGAGCCTGGTAAGTGCATCACTGTTGCTGACGCCGAAGGCCTCGGCCATTACTTATGGTTTCGTTGATTCAAACAACACCTTCAGCAATACCGGTGCATTCATCGTCAAATCACCCACGGACGGTCAGATATTCCCGATCTGCTCGGGCACAATGATCACTGACAACGTTTTCCTTACCGCGAGCCATTGCACGGATTTTTTCACGCGTGATCTTGCTCTTGAAGGCTACGTCGCGTATGTCACTCTCGACCAGTCGATCCCGTTCGGGCCACTCACCAGCAACAAGACGCAGTTGTTGTCAGTCACGCATGTGGTGACAAATCCGAATTACAATGTCAGCCAGAGCGATTCCGGTGATATTGGTGTGTTGATTCTGGATCGCAGTGTTCGCGGCGTGACGCCGGCAACGCTTCCGGCTTGTGGGTTACTGGACCAACTTGTCGCGCAAAACGGACTCAAAACTGCCGTGTTTACCAACGCCGGTTATGGACTGCAAAACCGTGTGGTCGGTGGTGGCGTACCGTTCTTCCAGGATCTGAATCCGATCCCGCGGATGTTCTCGTTCTCCAGTTTCAACTCGCTTAATGGCGGCTACCTCCGTCTATCGCAGAATCAATCGACCGGAAATGGCGGTACGTGTTTTGGAGACTCGGGTGGACCGAACTTCATGACACTGAACGGCAAGCAACTGATCGCCGCGATCACGATCACGGGCGATTCAGTCTGTCGTTCGACAAACGTCGACTACCGGCTCGACACGGCTTCTGCGCAAGGCTTTCTTGCTTACGTGAATGCCGCGTTTGGCACGCACATACCGGTTTCCTGCTGAATTTGAGCACGTTAGAGGAGAAACTGTGAAAAACTTCAAACCCGTCTGCGTCGCATTGTGTCTGGTCCATTCGCTGTGCGTGTCTATTGTAGCCCAGACTCGCATCACGCCTGAGCCTCCAGTTGGCAAGGGCGTGGTTGTGCTAAAGGCTGCGCGGCTAATCGATGGGACTGGTGCAGCGCCCGTAAACAACGCGGTGGTTGTCGTCACTGACAACACGATTACGGCCGTTGGAGCGGCAGGGTCGGTACAGGTTCCGGCAAACGCCAGGATGATCGATCTTGGCGACGTCACGCTGATGCCGGGCTTCATCGACGCGCACACGCACTTGATCGGTCGTGTTTTGGGCGATCCGGCTGGTGACAATGCGGCGGTGAGAGATTTCGAATCGTTCGCCGCGATTCTGAGTGTGGCCCACGCGCGTGCGACGTTGATGGCGGGTTTTACCAGTGTGCGCAACGTCGGTGCGTCGGGGAAGTTTGACGACATGGCTTTGCGAAAGGCCATCGACGAAGGCTGGACACCTGGTCCACGAATGATGAGTGCGGGTCATGCGCTCGGCATGCGTGGTGGTCACTGCGATGAGAATGGTTTTCGACCCGGACTCTTCGATCCTGGAATCGAAGAGGGCATCGCCGATGGACCGGACCAGATTCGCGCCGCAGTTCGTTATCAGATCAAATACGGTGCGGACGTGATCAAGACGTGCGCTACTGGCGGCGTGTTATCGGAAGGCGATGCAGTCGGTGCGACGCAGTACACGTTCGAAGAACTGAAAGCGATGGTTGACGAGGCGAGCAAGCTGGAGCGCAAAGTGGCGGCGCACGCGCATGGCACGGAAGGGATCAAGATCGCGGTGCGCGCGGGTGTCTCCTCGATCGAGCACGGGTCTTTTCTCGATGAAGAAGGCGCGCGTTTGATGAAGCAGCACGGGACGTTTCTGGTGCCGACGTTATCGGCTTCGGAAGCAGTGGAGCGTGCCGCGAAGTCGGGCGTGTTGAAGGGATTGCGTGCTGAGAAGGCGTTGGCGGCGGCCGCGGCAATGCGTCATGCCATCAAACTAGCGGTGGCTACCAAAGTCCCGATCGCGCTTGGCACCGATGCCGGCGTTGTGCCGCATGGCACAAACGCGCACGAGTTTGTGTTGATGGTCCAGTGGGGCGGCATGAGTGCCATGGACGCGATCATTGCCGGCACTTCGAGTGGTGCGAAGCTGTTAGGCTGGGACAAACATCTTGGTACTTTAAGCACCGGCAAGTGGGCCGACATTGTCGCTGTCTCCGGCGATCCGCTGAAGAATATCGAGGATATACAAAGGGTAGTTTTCGTGATGAAGAACGGGGTGGTTTATAGAACGCGGCTTATCGCGGATTGATCTCGTCCCAGATGAGCGTGTGTTTTGTTTCTTTCAGCAGCAGCGAGCCGACGATGAAGGTTATGCCTGCGACGACGATGGGATAGTAGAGACCGGCGTAGATGTTGCCGGTGTTTGCAACTACAGAAAGCCCAATTACCGGTAGTAAACCACCGAAGACGCCATTGCCGATGTGATAGGGAAGGGAAAGCGATGTGTACCTGATTTTTGCCGGAAAAGCCTCCACCAGATATGCCGCGATTGGACCATAGACCATCGTCACGAAGAACACCTGAATAAACACCAGTAAAATCAGTTTCAGCGCGACTGGTGAGCTGACCAGCGTTGTGAAATCCGTATATGGCAGAACTTCCTGCGCCGGTTGCAGCACGCCGTTCACTTCGGTTTGCGGGATGAGACTGATAGCGCCGGTGACCGGATGAGGGCGAGACACTGCCGTGACCACGTTCGACCCGGCCGCGCGTTGCATCGCACCGTAAATCGGCATGTAAGACACGGCCGCGAGCAAGCATCCCGCCATCATGATCCACTTGCGGCCGATACGATCTGAGAGCGCTCCCATAACGACAAAGAGCGGCATGGCCAGTACCAGCGCAATCGCGATGATGTATTGCGAAGATCGCGCGTTAACTTTTAGTACTGTCTGCAGATAAAACAGCGCGTAGAACTGGCCCGTGTACCAAACCACGCCCTGTCCCGCAGTCGCACCAAAAAGCGAGATCAAAACACGTTTCAGGTTGTCCCAGTGTGTGAACGCTTCGACGAGCGGCTTGGCCGAAGTCATGCCGGCACTCTTGATCTGGCTAAAGATCGGCGACTCCTTCATGCGCAGCCGGATGTACAGCGAAATGCCGACGAGAAAGATCGAGATGATGAACGGCACGCGCCAGCCCCAAGCGCTGAACGCTTCGCGCGACATCGAATTCTGGACGATGATGCTCACCGCCAGCGACATGAATAGACCAAGCGTTGCTGTGATTTGGATGAAACTCGTGTAGAAGCCGCGCTTTTCATCCGGCACATGCTCGGCGACGTAAACAGCAGCGCCACCATACTCACCGCCGAGCGCGAGTCCCTGAAGCACGCGAATCACTAACAAGATCACCGGAGCCGCGAGTCCGATCGTCGCGTAGGTCGGCAGAAAACCAATCGCGGCGGTCGCGCCGCCCATGATCAGCAGCGTGACGAGAAACGCGTACTTGCGTCCTACAAGATCGCCGATCCGTCCAAAGAAGAGTGCACCGAAAGGACGAACGACAAACCCGACGGCAAAGGTCGAGAGGTAAGCGATGAGCGCGAGTGTGTCGTTTCCTTCAGGGTAGAAAAGCGGTGAGAGCGTTACAGCGAGACTGCCAAAGATGTAAAAGTCGTACCACTCGATCATGGTACCGACTGCTGAAGCTGCGATCACTTGCCACGGACTTTCACGGATGAAAGCGGATCGATCGGTGGTTATCCGTGAAGATCCGTGGCTAGTCTTAAGCATTAACGATTCTGCGTCCCGGTCATATTGCGCATCGGCATCTGGAGCTTGCCGTCGGCTCCCCTCGTAAGCGCGAGGAACGCTGAATCCTGTCGCAGCGAATCAAACACCGCGTCGACGCGCGCTTCCATCATTTCCTTCGCACGAACCGCCTGGTAACGCTCGTAACGGAAGAAATGTCGTTGTAACAACGCGAGCGCTTCGCGACGATGACCAGTCTGCGCGTAAATCGCGGCGAGATTGTACGACGCAGGCAGCAGGTTACGATTCTCACGTGCGATCTTCAGCGCTTCGTCACCATTTCCGGACGCTGCCATGAAGACTGCCGCGAACACGAGGTTGTACGGATCCTTCGGATCGAGTGCCAGAGCTTTTTGCGTGTAAGCATTTCCTTGTACGAGATCGCCTTCGGAGTTCCAGTAAACCGCGAGATTGCGATAAGCGAGTGCGAGTGGAAACTCCGCGACTGACTGCTCCATCAGCGACAGACCTTTCTTAAACTCGCCATCGTGAATCGTCATCTTGCCGAGCCCGTGAAGCGCAACCGCGCGCGCGACAGCATCCGCGGGCATGTTGAGAATCGTGTTGAAGGTGGTTCTGGCTTTATCCCACTCGCCGGTGTGATGACGATAGATCTCGCCGAGATAACGAAGCGGAGTCGGATCGGCTGGATCCATCCGGTGCGCTCTCTCATAAAGTCTTTGAGCCGTGACGTATCGCTCGGCGATCTCAGCTCGCAAGCCATTGCGCATTACGGCCTCGATGCGCGCGCTCTGAACACGGTCGAAAACCGGCGCTGCTGGAATGTTGCCGACGTCTCCGACGCCGAGTTTCTTCAACTCTTTCGCCGCATCTTTAGCCTTCCGGGGAAACAGGCACGTTTCTTCCGCGACTGGCTTCAAAAGCGCGACGGCGCCGTCTTTGTCTCCAGCTTTGATCTTCTCTTTCGCATCTTTTAACTGCGTGTCGACTGTCGTCTCGCGCTGCTTCATTTCCGCTTCGACAACTTTCTCGACTTGATCGACTTTCAGTTTCCCGGCCGTGTTTTCGATCTTCTTGATTGGCTTTCCATCAGCGCTCGCCAGAATCGCAACAGGTACAGCGGAATCGCCGATGATTGGCTGCAATTCAGGTGTCTTGGCATCAGCGACTGTCATCGTGACGCACTGCGCCGCATAGAGCGTGAGAATTCGCGAATTCCGCAAGCTCGACTTGTTGATCTCATTGTTGGTCGCCGGGAACCAGTAAAGGACGAGGCCTTTATTAGGAGCACTACGGGCTTCCCACGCCTTCCACGGCACCATGTACACAGCAGGCGCCGGACCTTCACTCCTGCCGCCGCCGCCGACACCGCCGGTTCCGCCGCCACCACCGCCGCCGCAGGTGGCCCATGCAGGTGAGAGGGCAAACAAAACGATCAAAGTGGTCGCGAGTGCGCGCGAAAGTTGAGTTTTCATAATGCTGTACCTTTCGTTAATTCAGGCGAGTTAGTCGGGGATTCTATAGCACAACGTTTGTTACGCAAAGGCGCAAATCATCAAAAAGACCGGCAACCTCCAGCAACTATTCCCGTTCTTATTTGCAATCACCGCATTTTTACAGAATTATTACTCGTCCGAATTGGTTTTGCAGCTAAACATCGGCTATACCACTACTATGAAGATCCTGCTCGTCAATCCGGAGTTTCCGGATACCTACTGGAGTTTTCGCCATGCGCTGCCATTTGAAGGCAAGCGCTGTGTTTTTCCACCGCTTGGTCTTATGAGTGTTTCCGGTTTGTTGCCTCGTTCATGCGAGCGACGTTTGATCGACCTGAACGTCGAGCGTCTAAAAGATTCGCACATCGAATGGGCTGACATGGTCTTTATCACCGGGATGCTGGCGCAAAAGGAGTCGCTGCACGAAACGGTGAGGCGTTGCAAAGAACGAGGGAAGCGGATCGTGCTCGGCGGCCCGTACGTCACGAGCACTATCGAGGAGCTCCCGTACGCCGATCACATTTTTCAGGGTGAGGCCGAAACCACGCTGCCGCAGTTCTTCGACGATTTGGAGCGCGGCGAAGCTAAACGCACTTACAAAGCGCCCGAGCGACCGCCGTTAGCCCTCGCGCCGATTCCTGACTTCGGTCTCGTCGATCTCAAGAAATACAGTTGCATGTCAGTTCAGTACTCACGCGGCTGTCCGTTTTCGTGTGAGTTTTGCGACATTATCGAGATCTACGGCCGCGTACCGCGCACGAAGAGCAACCAGCAGATCCTGGCGGAGTTCGACGCGTTGAAGCAGCTCGGCTGGCGTGGCCCGCTGTTCATCGTCGACGACAATTTCATCGGTAACAAGAAGAACGTGAGATTGCTGTTGCCCGACCTGATCGAGTGGCAGAGGAAAAACGGATTTCCGTTTTCGTTATTGACTGAGGCGAGCGTCAACCTCGCTGATGACGACGACTTATTGAACTCGATGAGAGACGCGGGCTTCCGTCGCGTGTTTCTCGGCATCGAGACGCCTGTCGAGGAGAGTCTCAAAGAAGCGCAGAAGTCTCAGAACCGCGGCAACCTGCTGGACTCCGTGCGAAAGATCCAGAGCCGCGGCATGGAAGTGATGGCCGGTTTTATCGTCGGCTTCGATAACGATCCGGAAGACATCTTCGAACGTCAGATCGAGTTCATTCGCGAAAGCGCGATTCCGATGGCGATGGTCGGTATGCTCAACGCACTTCCCGACACGCAACTCTGGAAGCGACTCGAACGCGAAGGACGCCTGCTCGGCTCCGATGCGACCGGAAACAACACCATAGCCACTGTTAACTTCATTCCCAAAATGGATGTTGAAACGCTCATCAAGGGCTATCAACGAATCATGCAGACGATTTACACGCCGAAGGAGTACTACCGCCGTGCGCTCGAGTCGTTGCAACGCACGCCACAGGATTTTCCCGAAGCGCACCAGTATCACGGATTCAAAGCGGTAAAGGCGTTTGTGCGAATTGCGTTCAAGCTCGGTGTGCTCGATGCGGAGCGACGCGAGTTCTGGCGTTTCTTCATCGAAGCGGCGCACAAACATCGTGACCGTATGACGGAGTTGCTACGCCATGCGGCGATGGCCTACCATTTCCGTAAGTTGAACGAGTCGTACGGCGATACGTGATCTCTTCCAGTCATTCGGCATTTGCTGCTTTACGTCACCGCGATTTTCGGCTTCTCTGGTTGGGCCAGATTGTGTCGATCACTGGATCGCAGATGCAGTTTGTCGCGATCAACTGGCACGTTTACCTTCTCACAAAAGACCCCTTAGCACTCGGCCTCGTCGGACT
>DASTTS010000089.1:0-7836 GCA_035760085.1 Pyrinomonadaceae bacterium | reverse complement strand
ATGATCTTGACTGCAACCGGGCGTTCGAGGTCCAGGTGAGTGGCAAGGTAAACAGCGCCCATGCCGCCGGTCCCGATTTCGCGTTCTATTCTGAATCTGCCAGCGATAAATTGGGGGACATCCATATTGACCTTCCTTCGGGTAAAAGGTCGAAATCCTGGTTCGGTTTTAGAAGTGGCTGGGGGAAGAGGCTCGGTAGTTTAGCATAAATCCAACCACAGATAACACGGATAAAAATCCGGATTTTAAATCCTTATTATCCGTGGTTACTTGTCGAGACCAGGATGCACGCCCGGCACATTCGGAATCCAGAACGTCTGTCCATTGATTTCGAGACTGCGCAGCCCGTGTTTCGGCAGGTCTTTCTCTTTCAACCCGAGATAGGTGAAGTGGGGCAAATCGCTCAACACAGTCTGAAACCAACCATGCTTCGCCATAATCTCGCGCACGCGCGGGTTGTCAAACTCGTTTACATCAAACGCCAGCATCGCGATGTGTTGCGAGGCGCCCGGCGCGGCGATCGAGTAGAGGATCGACTTTGAGAGGTCCTTGCTGAAGTAAATGCCGGTTTTCTCAAGCTCTAAAACTTCAGCGATTTGTTGTGAAAGCGGCAGACCCCGCAAGCGCGTCACTTGCTCCTGCGTGAGCCGTCCCTGCGATAACCAGTAATCGAGCGCGGGCTCGAAGCGTGAGTTCCAAAGGCGCACGCTGTCTTCGTAGTTGCGTCGTCCTGCCTCAGCGCCGTCACGCGGAGTGATATCGAGACCTTCTTTCTGTGCTTCTTTTCGCGCCTTGTTCAGGCTCTTCAACGCCGCCGGCTGAAGCTCGACTTCGTCGTAACCCATGAACTCGGCTTCGAAACCAGCGTCTTCCTGAAACTTGGTTACCTGTTCTTCCGTGGTAAAAACGCAGACAGGCGGTGGCGTCACTTTCTTATCAGCAACGAAGATCGCGCCATATTCTTCGAGAATGCGGCGCGAGACCGGATCCGACGGCGGACAAACCGTGTCGATTTTGATCTTTCGTTTCTTGAGGGCTTTCGCGAGGGCTTCGTAAAAAGGAGTGGGTTCTTTGAGGTCTTTCCCGTCGCGCGTTGAGTTTGAAGTCATTGACTGTGTTGACATGTTTTCCGGTACTGATATCACCCCGCTTGCGAAAGATTGACAGACTATGAGGAGAATCAGGCTAGTCAGTACACGACCTACTCGTCTGGAACTCAGGCGACCCTCCAAAACGGAGAAGATGATAGTGGTGGCCGATTGAGACGGTCAACCGGTGTCGAACTGTGCTAGGCTCGCTGCGCGTCGTATTTAAGCATGAAAAGCGCGGATTTGTTTATTGAATTGACGGCGACCTACCGCAAGCATGGATGGCAGTTGCGGCGCGTACTGCTGCGGCCGGAGACGCGCGTCGAGTTGCAATCGTCATTACCTGGCGATTCAGTTGTTGGAGAAGCCGAGTTTGATGCGTTGTGGTTTTCGCGCCCATCGCACAACAATCGCGAAGCGTGGGAGTTAAGGTTGTTGGCGCAAACGCAGTATGCGTTGTTTGAAACGTTTGAAGCGGACGAAACGGAAGAAGAGCGGGACGATCTCAGACTCGAAATGGAAGCGCGGTTACGAGATTATTTAGCCACAGATAAACGCGGATAAAAACCCTGATTACTGCTTGCCCATCTTCACGGGAATCTCGAGCTTTTGGATAGGATCGGTTTCGTTTTCGCCCTTGCGCATGATGGTCAGCGTCACGGTGCTGTAAGGCAGAGCGCGGCGCACGCGCATCAGCAGCTCATCACTCGTGCGGATCGGAATACCATCAAACGCGATAATGATGTCGCCTTCTTTGACTCCCGCAAGATCGGCCGGCCGGCTGCGCAGAACGGTTCCCAACCTGACTCCGTAAATATTCATTCCCGGCACTTGCACCCGCTCCGCATCGCCATCTTCGTAACCGAAGTGCGCGCGGCCTTCGGGCCGCTTTTCGAACTCACGCGTCAGTCGCTTGTTGTCGTCGTTTGAGATGGTGGTCAGTTTGGCCGTCTTCTTCTGACCGTCGCGCATGTATTCGATATCGACAGTCTTTCCGATCGGCGTTTTCGTCATCAACTCTTCGATTTGATCCTCATCGTGAATCGGTTGTCCATCAAAGGTGAGAATCACATCGCCACCAACAAGCCCCGCCTGATCCGCAGGTCCGCCTGGCGTGGTCACGGCGTCGAAGGCTACGCCCTGATCTGTGTTATTGAATCCGTCAACTCCGATGTAAGACTTAACCACCGAAGTCCGCTGCACGATGTTGTTACTCTTTCGCAGCGGCGCGACCAATGCTGTGAAAGCCGCAGCGCCGACGAAGAAGACCAGCAGTCCGACGAAGATCCACGACATACCGCTGAGACGACGCTTCTTTTTACCCGCGGCAGATTCAGCGACCGCCGTGCCCGGATACTGAGTTCCTGTGTAGGCACCGGTGCTACCAGTCAGTCGAAACCCGCAATTCCGGCAAAAGCGCAGCTCCGCCGGCATCGTCGAATGGCAGTTTGAACAAACCGTTTCGGAAACCTGCGACATAACCGATCCACCTACTCTTGGAGTCTAAGGCGAAGAATACACGGACAGGTTCTATACGCCAAATAATGATTTCCGGTTGCATTAGGCTGCCCTCGATAGACTTCCGGCCACACAAAAGCAATAATTGGCTTGAAACCAGGAGGATCGTATTGTGGAAATAACCAAAGCACTCGCCGCTCTCCAGCCACTTTATGGCAAAGACAACGTGGAAATTATCACGACGGATGGCAGGCGTGTGCGTGGGACGGTGCGGAGCATGAAGACGACACAGGCCCTCACTACGCCGAGTGTTAAGATGGAGATCGCGAACGGACAGATCGTGAAAATACCTTTCCCGACAATTGCGGAAATTAAAGATCACAACGTTTCCGGTTAAATACAGGTCATATAGGTGCTATAGACTTATTATTGTATAGTACCGCCGTTCTATGCCTTTGCCCCTCAGCATTGACGACTTTGGAACACGCATAGCCAGCGTCTGGTCCGAGCTTCGGCCAGCCACCCGTGGACTCGTCGAACGAGCGTTGCAAGGTACCCCTCAAACGCAGCGAAATTTTCAATACGACGCGCGTGCTGATCTCGAACTCAGCCGCTTCCTCGCCGCGCTCGACGCGGAAAAGAACGGCAAACTGAAATCCATCGCGGACACTTGCGCCGCCATCCTGCTGGAAAAAACGGAATCAGCAGAAGTCTTCGCGCAACTAGTCCGTCGTGCCGAAACGCAACGCGATTATCGTCGCATCGACACTCTTGCCGACGCATTGACGGAGCGCTTTCCGCCGAGCGAGATCTGTGAGCTGGCGCGTTCTGAAGACACGATCGTCCGGGAGCTTGCGAATGAAGCGCTCGCCCGCTGTCCTGTTTCAGTGCTGGCTGTGTTGCTGAACGATCCGGTTGACGCAGAAACAGCTCGCGCCGCGCTGCGAAGACAGGTTATCGAATACGGATCAGAGGAAGCCCGCCAGATCGTCAATGCACTCGATCAGTCGGACGAGTTCTAATCTGTGTTACTGGTTTATCTGGTGAAGACGCTCAACGACCTGGTCGATGAGCCAGTTTGGAGTAGAAGCACCAGCCGTCACGCCGACTTTCTTCACACCCTGCAAATCAGCCGGATTGATCTCAGCCGGAGTCTCGATCAGAAAACTCTTCGCGCATTGTTCCTGACAAACTGCCAGCAACTTCACGCTGTTTGACGAGTGACGACCGCCGATCACGTAGAACGCATCAACCTGTCCGGCGAGTGCGCGCGCTGCGTCTTGTCGATCGCGTGTTGCCGAACAGATCGTGTTAACGACTTGTGGTTCAGTGTCGGCTTTCTCACGAACGGCTTCCGCGACGTCTAAAAATGTCTGTAACTTGATCGTCGTTTGCGAAACGACTAACGGCGAACGCAACGGCGGAAGCGCAGCTACTTCACTCGCATCGCGCACGACGTAAGTATTGTCTGGCGCATAACCAACAACGCCGATCATCTCGGGATGATCCGGATTTCCTGCAACCACAACATCGCGTCCCTGTCGTGCAGCACGTTCCGCGAGGTGCTGCACGCGCGTCACAAACGGGCACGTCGCATCGATCACTTTTGCGGCGCGGTGTTCGAGCTCGCGTTGCACCTGTGGCGTAACGCCGTGCGCGCGAATCACGGCGATCGTGTCGGCGTCAGCTTCGTCAGGTGAATCGATTGTGGAAACGCCACGCGCGCCGAGTCGCTCCATCTCCTGCGCGTTATGAATCAGTGGTCCAAGTGAGCGAATCGGGCGCACGCCTTCTTCGACAGCCTCTTCGACCATTTCCACCGCGCGCTCGACGCCAAAACAAAACCCGAATTCGTCTGCGAGTAAAACTTCCATGTTATTGACCCGCCTGCGAGGCCCGTTGCCGGCCCTTCTCGCGCCACTCCTCTCTCAGCTTATCGCCCCCGGCGACGCGGTCGTCGATCCAATCCATTTCCAGGCGAAGGGCATTCGTGAGCTGGCCGAGCAGCGCCTTTTTCACGTTCGCGACGGAGTGAGCAATATCTTTGGGTAGAATTGCGTATGAACAATCGCCAATCTGGCGCAAACCGCCTAAAACAGCCTCTGCCACATCGCGAATTGGGTCCCGACTTTCCTGCATATCAAAACCTCCAACCAATGGGCATTCTAGCACCATCTGCTTTACGGCTGCACGAAGGAGGGGGTTCCAACCCTGAAGAGGATTTCTCACGCGGCGGCGCAACGGCGCAAAGGAAGGCGTTGCGTCGCTGCCCCGCTGCGTGAGAAAACTTCTTCAGGCCGGTAGGCCGTTCCGGGCGATTGATTCCATCAGGTTGCAGAAGCGATCGAGCTCGTTGAGGGTCGTGTAGACGTTGGGCGTGATGCGGATTCCTTTGAACTCTTCGTGGACGATGGGCGTCGTGAAGACGCGGTGTTTATTGAAGAGATAACTGCCGATCGCGGTCGGGTCGATGCCCGCGATATTCACGTTCGCGATTGCGCACGACTGGTTCGGATCGAACGACGTGTTGAAGCTGACTTTCGGCACGTCTTTCAGACGATTCATCCAGTAACGCGAGAGGTATCGCAGCCGCGCTTCTTTGCGCTTGCCGCCTATTCCGTTGTGAAACAGGAGCGCTTCGCCGATCGCGAGCCGCGGTGCTGCGGAGTGTGTGCCGATTTCTTCGAACTTGCGAATGTCGTTTGACTGTTTCGATTCAGCCGCCATCAACGGCCAGAGCTTCTCAATCTTGTCGCGCTTTACGTAAAGCAAGCCGCTTCCCTTGGGCGCGTAGAGCCACTTGTGCAAACTCGTCCCGAAGTAGTCGCAGCCGAGATCTTTCTGTTTGAAGTCAAACTGCGCATACGAATGCGCGCCATCGACGATCGTTTCGATTCCCTTCGCGCGCGCGAGCTCACAGATCGCTTTCACGGGGGTGATCTGGCCCGTGATGTTCACCTGGTGCGAGACGAGAATGAGCTTCGTTCGAGGCGTAATGCCTTTTTCGAAAGCTGCCGTGATTTCGTTGAGATCCTTCGGCGGGATCGGGATCTTCACCATCTTGAGCACGAGACCTTCGCGACGTTCACGCTGTCGCAAGGTCGTCAACATGCGCGGGTAGTCTTGAGTCGTGGTGAGGATCTCGTCCCCCTGTTTGAAGTCCATTCCCATCAAAAGGATCTCGAGAGACTCTGAAGCGTTGCGCGTGATCGCGATCTCTTCGCGGTCGACGCCGAACATCTCTGCGAGTCCGGTGCGAATGGTTTCCGATAGTGGCTCGAGTAGTTGCCACATTGTGTAGGCGGTCGCGTCTTCCTGCTGCCAGATGTAACGCACGAGCGCTTCGGTGACGATGCGCGGGCTCGGCGAAACGCCGCCGTTGTTGAGATTCACGATGCCGCGCGTGACGGTGAACGAGTTTTGAATGACGGACCAGTAGTCTTCATCCATCGCCACCTGCTCGGGCGTGAGATGGGCCACACTGCGCGTCGCGGCTTCGACTTCTTTCAGGAGCGCGCCGATGGTTGGTGTCGTGAGCGCAGCCAGACCGAGACTCTTACCGGCCAATGACAGGAAATCGCGACGATCTTTGTTAATGTGGTCCATGTCGTCACCTCTTCGTTGAAGGACAGTGCTATTTCCGAATTTGATAACCAACACGCGTGATGGCAGCGCGCTTCTCCTGGTTTGAGGCTTCAGCGATCGACACCTCAACCTTGTGAAAAGCTTTCGCGGCATCTCCACCTGAGGGCACATACCCGATCACGTATTGAGTTCTGATGTCTTTGATTATTTGGTTTGAAATGCTCTGAACATCGCCAGGCGATTTAGGATAATAGGTGCGACCGCCGGTATCTCTCCCCAACTGATTAAGTAATTTGACGGCTTTCTCGAGCGATTTGCCCTTCAGATCTTTTGTTAACGCGATGGTGAAGATTTGCGTATCGGTCGAAGCCAGAAACTGGAAAAGGGCTTCCTGCTTGTAGTAACTGAAGCGGTCCTCACCATCTGAAACCAGTATGAGGGCACGGCGTCTTAGCCTCCGGGCTTCCGTCATCTGTTTTGCCAGGTAATCAGCGCTCAGATAAATCGCATCGATAACAGCCGTTTGCCCGCCTTCGATGTAAAAGGAATCAAGACCAGCCTGCAAAAGCATCTTATCGGAAGTCAAAGTCTGTAGAGTTTCTATCTTGTCGCTGCTAATGAAGCGAATCAGGAAAGTCTCATCATCAGGTTTGTTAGCATTGACGATATTAGTCGCTGCTCTTATTACCTCTCGAATCTGAGAGCGAAGTGAACCGGAAGCATCGATAGCCAAACCGTAAGTGAGTGGAACTTCCTGGTCCATGAAAAGCTCGATCTTCTGCGGCACGTTGTCTTCAGTGACCTGAAAACTGCTTTGAGGAACATCCGTGACCGGATTGTCATTTGCGTCGACTACGCGAACGTGGAGCAGGATCATCTGCGGAGTGACTTTGCCCTGCGGCTGCGATTCGCCGGCAACAAAAGCCGGCGAGGCTGCGAGGATACAAACGCTCGCGATGAACGAGAGCGAGATGATGGCGCGTGGGAGTTTCATCAAGATCCTTCGTAAACAATCTCGCCGTTTATGACTGTCATCACACAGCGCGTCTTGAGTATCTCGGGTGCGGGAATCGTCATGATGTCGGCGGAGAGAATTGTTAGATCTGCGAGTTTTCCAACTTCGATCGTGCCGCGCAGTTTATCTTCAAACGCCGCAAACGCCGGCCAGATCGTGAACATCTTGAGCGCTTGTTGGCGCGTGACGGCTTCTTCAGGATGCCAGCCTTCACCGGAAAATCCCTTCGGATCTTTGCGCGCCACCGCCGCGTAAAACTCGATCATCGGCTCGCCACGCTCGACCGGCGCGTCCGATCCGCCCGGAACAACAACGCCCGATTTGATGAAACTCTCCCACGCGTACGAACCTGCGAGACGGGGAATGCCGAGACGGCTCGGCGCGAAGAAGAGATCGCCAATCGCATGTGACGGCTGCATCGACGGAATTATTCCGAGCTTCACAAAACGCGGAATGTCGGCAGGGTTCACGATCTGCGCGTGCTCGACACGCCAACGCGGCTCAGCAACTTTTCTGTCGCTTACAGGCACGGCTTTGAGCGCCGTCTCGTACTCGTCGAGTATGAAACGATTTGCGCGGTCGCCGATCGCGTGAGTCTCGACTTGAATACCTTTTTTCAAAGCGTCGATCAGCATCGGTCGCAACTCTTCCGCTTTCACGGTTAGAAATCCGGAAGTGTCGGGCGCGTCG
>DASTTS010000088.1:0-3839 GCA_035760085.1 Pyrinomonadaceae bacterium | reverse complement strand
TTAGTCGGCGATGCCCACCTGCCAGAGCATGAACGCGTAGTCAAACGCCGTCTCGCGCAGCGCATCGTAACGCCCTGACGCACCGCCGTGACCGGCGCCGAAGTTGACCTTCAACAGCAACGGATTGTGGTCAGTCTTCATCGTGCGCAGCTTCGCGACGAGTTTCGCACCTTCCCAGTACGGCACCTGGCTATCGTTCAGCGATACCTTCACGAGCGTCGCAGGATAATCTTTCTTCGCGATGTTGTCGTAAGGCGAATACGTCTTCATGTAATCGAACGCGGCCTTCTCGTTCGGATTGCCCCACTCGATGTACTCGCTCGTCGTCAACGGCAAACTCGCATCGAGCATCGTGTTCAGCACGTCAACAAACGGCACCTGCGACACGACTGCTTTGAAAAGATCGGGTCGCAAATTCGACACGGCGCCCATTAGCAAGCCACCGGCGCTACCACCCTGAATCACGAGTCGATCCTTCGACGTGTACTTATTCTTGATGAGCGTTTCGGCGCAGGCGATGAAATCGGTGAACGTATTCATCTTGTTCATCATCCTGCCGGCCTGTCGCCACTCTTCACCAAGCTCGCCACCACCGCGAATGTGCCCGATCACGAAGATCACACCGCGATCCAAAAGGCTCAAGCGAGATGACGAGAACGTTGGCGAAATCGAATAACCATATGAACCGTACCCGTAGAGCAGCAGCGGCGCGCTGCCGTCCATCTTCACGCCTTTGCGATAGACCACTGACATCGGAATCTTCGTTCCGTCTGATGCAGTGGCAAACACGCGCTCGGATTGATAGTTGTTGCGATCGAATCCGCCCGGCACTTCGGTTTGCTTGAGCAAGGTCGATTTACCAGTGCTCATGTCATAGTCAAACACCGAGTTGGGCGTCACGAGCGAATTGTAAGTGTAACGAACGACGCTCGTGTTGTATTCACGATTTGGACCGATAGAGGCCGAGTAAACCGGTTCGGGAAAGCTGATGCGATTCCGTTTGTTCGTCTTGAAGTTGATAACCTCGAGCTGCTCCAACCCACCTTCCCACTCGGAGAGAACAGCGTAGTCGGCAAAAAGATTGATTTCGTCGATCTTTACCTCGGGTTTGTGTGCGACAAACTCTTTCCAGTTTTTCTCGGAAGGATCGTTGACCGGCGCGGTGACGATGCGGAAATTCTTCGCGCCTTTGTTCGTGCGGATGTAGAAAAGGTTGTTGCGATAATCGACGTCGTACTCGTGCTCCGGCGAGCGCGGGATGATCACTTTAGGCGTTCCATTCGGATCGTCAGCACGAAGGTAGCGCGCCTCAGTCGAAGTCTTGCTGAGCGCTACGAGGAAAATCATCGCTTTATCGCGTGAGCGGCCGACGCCGAGGTCAAACAACTCGTCTTTTTCGTCATACACGAGATCGGTCTTGTCAGTCCCGAGTACGTGGCGGAAGAACTTGTCGCTTCTTTTTGTAACCGCATCTTCAGTGACATAGAAGAACGACTTGTTGTCGCTGGTCCAGGTGAAGCCGGTGACGCGCTCGATCCGTTCGGGAAAGATCTGGCCCGTACGCAAATCTTTGATTTGCAGGACATACTGGCGATAGCCCGTGTTGTCAGTGCTGTATGCGAGCAGGTTGCCGTCGTCGCTCGGAAGGAAGTGCCCGACACTCATGAACTTCTGGCCCTTCGCCAACTCGTTTACATCGAGCACGATCTCTTCCGGCGCTTCAAGACTGCCTTTCTTGCGACAGAAGATTGGATACTGTTTACCTTCTTCAGTGCGCGTGTAGTAGAAATGATTTCCGGAGCGGTAGGGCACGTTGGTGTCAGTCTGTTTGATATGACTGAGCATCTCCTTGTAGAGCTTTTCCTGTAACTCCGCGGTGGGCTTCATCACTGTTTGTGTATAGGCGTCTTCCGCTTGCAGGTGCGCCAACACCGTTGGATTCGTTTTTTCGCGCAGCCAGAAGTAGTCGTCTACTAATGTCGTGCCGTGAATGTTCGTAGTTTTTGATTTCTTCTCTGCCATAGGTGGTTGAGGCGCGCCTGCTCCTCCGTTTGATTGTGCTATGACGCTATTGCCTGGGAGAACGGATACAACAAAGAGCAGCAGCAGAAAAAGCCAACGGAACCGGTTTCGCATAGGGCACCTTCCTCATAAAACACACAATTCTCAGGGGAGACAGCTTCTTCGCTAACAGCCGGCGCACGGCCGGCTAATCGTGAACAGTTCAACCACGCGGCGGGTCGCCCCAGCCTGAACCGACATACTTCCCGTTTTCCACGATGCAGGGCACCGTCGGGTCGTTATTCGAGTAGGAGAACATCTCTGCGCGTCGTGCTTTGTCGTTTTGCGCGTCGTAGTCGATGAAAGGAATGCCTTTTGAGTTGTAGTAATCGCGAGCTTGCTCACAGTAAGGACATCCCGGCTTGGTGTAGATAACTAAGGCCAATTGTTAACCCCCGCAGTTGATTATGTACAAATTTGAGCAGGGAGCGATTATACTGCCGCTGCCTATGGCTGAACAAAGCGGCAGCTTTGACGCGGGTGAATCGGATCTACTCGATCCGTACGAGAAGCTCATCAATCTCGAAATCATGGGCAGCGAGGTCAGCGTGCCTGAGAAGAACAGGCTGCTGCGCTGCTTTCAATACCTCTCGATCAACACCATTTCTTACGGCGACTTCTGCTGGAACGGTGAATGCACGAATTGCCAGATCTGGTATCACATGAAAGGGCAGAACGAGCAGAGCGACCGGCCGGCGCTCTCGTGCCGTTTGCAGTGTGAAGAGGGAATGGTGATCACGAAGCTTAGCCACTTCATCGAGCTCGAAGGCATTACTAAGTAAGAATTTCTTTGCGTCTTCTTGGCGCCTTTGCGCCTTTGCGGGAGAAATTCTCTTTAGTACTTCGGCACACCAGGATCTACTTCATCCGACCACCTGAGAATTCCACCCTTAAGATTCACCAGTTTTCCCTGAAATCCTGACCGCTGAAGCACTTCGATCGCGCGGGCGCTGCGCCCACCCATTTTGCAGTGCACGACCGTCTCGCGGTTCGGGTCGATCTCGTTCATACGACTCAGTACCTGCCCGAGCGGGATGTGAATCGAGTTTGGTATTCGCCCAATCGCGACTTCGTTGTTCTCGCGCACGTCAACTATCTGAATATCGTCGCCATTATCGAGGCGTTGCTTGAGTTCTGCCGGAGTGATCTCTTCCATATTGTTCTTCCGTTAGTTGGTTTACACTACATTCATGAGATTCGAGTTTTACACAGACGCCCTCGAAAACGTTCCCAAGCTTTCAGTGGACGGCACGGTCGATAACAGCATTCACTTTTCGCATTGGGAAGGGAATAGTACCCCAACCGGGGTGAAGGCCGATACTTCCACCGAGATTGCGCTCAATCTCGTCGCCTCTCCAAACCGCGCTGCGCTGACCCAAGGCATCGAGCTCGTCACCAACAACCACTTTGATACAGACGGCACTCTTTCGTGCTGGACTGTTTTGACTGGCGAACGCGCTCTCGCTTATCGCGACTTGTTGATCTCCGCCGCTGAAGCTGGGGATTTTTCGGAGTATTCGAGCGACGACGGGGTTCGCGTGAGTATAGCGATACAAGGCTCCGATCAGGCGAGTCCGAATAATGACGACGGCTCACCACTCGCGCGGCTTCTCGCGGGCGAAGAAGTTGACGACGAGGCGCGTGCGTATGATCTCGTGCTGCCGAAAGTCGAACATTTGCTGACGCATATCAACGAGTATGAACCGCTGTGGCGCGAAGGTTGGGAGAGCGTTGTGGCTGCGGTCGAGAGTTTCGAGAAGGGTGAGTCGAAGGTTGTC
>DASTTS010000087.1:0-8935 GCA_035760085.1 Pyrinomonadaceae bacterium | reverse complement strand
AATCTTCACGCCACGCACGAGCCGCGCGGCGTAGCGCGGACACAGATCCGGATCCTTGATCTCCACCGCGGTGACGTCCGCCGCTCGTCCTTCACTCTTCGGCGGCTCCGACTCAGGCAGGCGCATGTGTCCTCTCTCAATCACCGACACTTCGCGCGCGATGCCGACGTGCGACAAACAGTCAGGCCGGTTTGAAGGCACTTCGACATCGAGCACCGCGTCGCCGTTGTGCTCATCGACAGCGTCGATCGCCAAGCCAACCATCGTCAGCCGCTCACGCAACTCTGCGGGACTGAGCCTGGTATCCGTAAGCTCTTTAAGCCACTGGTAACTAATGAACATTTATTCAAACTTTTCCAAAAACCTGACGTCGTTCTCGAAGAGCAGACGAATATCATCGAGCTCGTACATCAGCGCGCACATGCGATCGATGCCGAGGCCAAACGCAAACCCGGAATACTCCTGTGGATCGACGCCCACTGCGCGCAGCACGTTCGGATGCACCATGCCGGAACCGCCGAGCTCGATCCAGCCCGAGTTCTTACAAATGCGACAACCCGCGCCCTTGCATTTGAAGCAACTGAAATCAAACTCCGCACTCGGTTCGGTGAACGGAAAGTACGACGGTCGAAAGCGTGTAACCGTGTCAGGCCCGAACATGCGCCGCAGAAACTCCGCAACCGTGCCTTTTAAATGCGCCATCGTGATGCCGCGATCGACACAGAGGCCTTCGACCTGGAAGAACATCGGATTGTGCGTCGGATCGGGAGTGTCGCGACGAAACACACGACCGGGCGCGATCATTCTGACGGGCACGCTACGACGTTGCATCGCGTGAATCTGCACCGTTGAGGTTTGCGAGCGAAGGGCGAAACCGTCGGTGGTGTAGAACGTGTCCTGCCACGCACGTGCCGGGTGGTTTTCGGGAATGTTCAGCGCGTCGAAGTTGTAGAAATCGGTCTCGATTTCGCGGTCGTCTTCGATCGCGTATCCAAGCGCCACAAAGACATCTTCCAGACGTTCGCGTAACAGAGTGATCGGATGGCGATGCCCGGTGCGCGGTCGACGTCCTGGCATCGTGACGTCAATGCTTTCGCGCGCGATGCGAGCGTCTTCGATGTAATTCTTTAAACTAAGCTCGACTTGATCAAGCATAGTTTCCAGCTTGTCTTGAGTGGCTTGGACCAGTTGCCCGAAACCAGCTCGTTCCTCAGGCGCAACTCGTCCGATCAACTTCTTAGCAGCCGCCAGATCGCTCTTCTTTCCCAGGTATCGTGTGCGCAGGTCTGCCACAGCACGCTGTTCGCCGAGTGCTCCATCCAGACCAAGCGTAGAGAGCGTTGCTGGATCATCACTAAAAGAAGCAAAGCGTTCGAAGTCTTGCTCGAACGCTTTGGTAATTGATTCCACCTGAGCTTGAGGTGATTGATCAGTCATTTCACAGGATTACAAGATTTTCCAGGATTAACAGATGCTAGTTTTTCTTGACCGCGACCCACTTCCCTTGCAGTTGGCCCGCGTAGTCAAACTCGCCTGAAAGTTTTCCTTCCACAACAGCGGCGCTCAATGCGATCGTTCCGTTCGAGCCTTCGAGTGAAAACACAAGCTTTCCGTCTTTCCAGGTGCCGTCTTTGATCGTCGCTTCACCGAGTTGCGAACTGCTGTTACCAGAAACCTTCTCGCCATCGATCTTCAGCGTCAGCAAAAACGGAAACGGCTGGCCGTTCGCATCCGCGACGGCTTCCCATTGACCGCTCAGATCAACGGCGCCACGACCGGCAGTGGCAGTCGGAGCTTCAGGAGTGACGGCAGCCGCAGCCGTAACCTTTTTCAGGTTGACCGGCATTTTCTCCGTTCCGTGTACGGCTTCGCCGACGAGCTTGTCACCGTCGACTTTGACGGTTATCACGGCGTCCTTACCAACATTCAAGGTAAGCGTGCCGTTCTCAAATTTTCCGTCCGTTATATCGGCGGCCTTATCACCGTGAGCTATACGTCCGGTGATTTTTCCGGCGTCGTTTTTCAACGCCAGCGTAACTTTCTCTTCAGCCGTCGCGCCTGGTCTCTTCACCATGCCCTCGTACGTGCCGGAGATATCCGGCGCAGTCTGGGCCACAGCGATGATGCTGCCAAGCAGAAACGTGAGTGTCAGTAAGATGGATTTGTGTTTCACTGGTCTATTCCTTTCGGGCAACTTAGGCCGCTTTGTTTTGCTGTTCACGCTCGAGCGCGGCCTTCGCGTGGCCGGCAACTTCCGCAAACGTTTCCGGTTGGTGTACGGCGAGATCCGCTAAAACTTTTCGATCGAGCTCGATCTCGGCCAGCTTTAGGCCGTGCATCAACTGCGAGTAGTTCAGACCGTTCAAACGAGCGGCGGCGCCAATACGAACAATCCAAAGACTGCGAAAATCGCGCTTCTTCAACTTGCGTCCGGTGTAAGCGAAATTCAAACCTCGCTCAACTGACTCTTTCGCGGACCGGTAAAGTTTCGACTTTGTGCCGCGATAACCTTTTGCCAGTTTCAATATCTTCTTGCGTCTCTCGAGACGCTTGTTGCCACGTTTTGCTCTGGGCATATGATTACCTCCTTATGTAATGCCGGGTCTAAAAATGATTAATCTCTTCCGTAAGGCAACATCGACATCACGCGATCGTGATCTGCCTTCGCGACGAGCACATCGATATCGAGATGGCGCTTTCGCTTATTCGTCTTCTTCGTCAATATGTGCCGCGCATGCGAATGGCCACGCTTGATCTTACCGGTGGCCGTCAGCCTCACACGTTTGGCTGCCCCTTTGTGGGTTTTAAGTTTTGGCATGATTGATTCCCTTCTTATTCGTCAAAACAACAATTAATGTCTCCCGCAAAGGCGCCAAGGCGCAAAGAAAGAATTTGGTTTCGCTTTGCGCCTTTGCGCCTTTGCGGGAAAATTCTACTGATTGGGTGCGGGCGCCGTTTCCGGCTTCGCGCCGCCGCCGCTCTTATGTCTCTTTGGTCCAAGGATGATGAACATCTGGTTACCTTCCATCCTCGGCCGTGCTTCAACTTCACCAACGTCCGCGAGGTCCTGCTCCAGTTTCTCCAGTATGCGCGCACCTAATTCGCGGTGCGTCATCTCGCGGCCGCGAAACCAGATCGTCGCTTTAACTTTGTCGCCATCCTGGAGCCACTCGCGCGCATGCTTCATGCGATACTCGTAGTCGTGATCGTCCGTTCCCGGCCGGAACTTAACTTCCTTGACCGTGATCGTTACCTGCTTCTTCTTCGCCTCGTTTGCCTTCTTCTTCGCTTCGTACTGATACTTTCCGAAATCGATGATGCGGCAAACCGGAGGATCGGCGTTGGGCGCGACCTCGACGAGGTCTAATCCCTTTTCCCGGGCGGCGCGGACAGCATCACGCACGTCCATCACGCCCAGTTGTTCTCCCTCCTCACCAATCACGCGTACCTCAGGCACGCGAATTCTCTCGTTGATACGAACCGGCGGCACGCGCCGGTTATCAGGACGCTGACCGCGACCTCGAAAGCCTGTAGCTATTTCTGCACCTCCTAGAATTTAAGCTATCAAGTTTCATGATCTTTATAGGACCTATGACCTATTGGTCCTATTCGACTAAAACTTTCAGCTAGTTATTCGTCAACGCGCGGGTTTCAACCAACCGGCGCGCCATCTCTTTGAACTCCGCAATGGACATCACACCGATGTCGCCCTTTGCACGTTCTCTTACCGCCACCGTTCGCTGCTCCATCTCGCGATCGCCGAGCACGAGCATGAACGGCACTTTCTGTAACTGCGCATCACGTATCTTCGCACCAATTTTTTCGCTTCGCAGGTTTGCTTCCACACGGAAGCCAGCCTCACGAAGCTCACGTGCTAATTGGTCCGCGTAGTCGTTAACTCGATCCGTGATCGGCAACACCGCCACCTGAACCGGCGCCAGCCACATCGGAAACGCTCCGGCGTAGTGTTCGATCAACACACCAAAGAATCGTTCCATCGATCCAAACAGCGCCCGGTGAATCATGATCGGCCGGTGCGGTTTGTTGTCCTCGCCGATGTACTCGAGTTGAAAACGTTCCGGCAAATTAAAATCAAACTGGACCGTCGTCAACTGCCAGGCACGACCAATCGCATCCTCGACACGAATGTCGATCTTTGGTCCATAAAACGCCGCTTCACCTTCAACACGCTGATACGTAACGCCACGGTTGTTCAAAGCATCCGCCAGAGCGGCTTCAGCCTTTTCCCAGTCTTCGTCTTCACCGAAAAAGCCACTGTGGTCGTCGCCTCGAACCGACAGCTCGACCTTGTAATCATTGAAGCCGAATGCTTTGTAGACGTCGAAAGCAAAGTCAATACAGCTCATTATTTCGCCACGCACCGTTTCTGGCGTGCAGAAGAGGTGTGCATCGTCCTGCGTAAAACCGCGCACACGAATCAGTCCATGCAGCGCGCCGGAAAGCTCCGCCCGGTAGCACGTTCCCAACTCAGCGTAACGCAACGGCAAATCCCGGTAGGAATGCTGCGCCGATTTATAGATCCCGATGTGAAACGGGCAATTCATCGGCTTGATGCGAAATTCCTGCCCCTCGAATTCCATCGGCGAAAACATCGAGTCGACGTAGTTGATTTCATGTCCACTCGTGAACCAAAGGTCGCGTTTCGCGATGTGCGGCGTGTAGACCAAACCATAACCGCGCAGCAAGAGTTGCTCGCGCAGGTAGTCTTCCATCTCCTTGCGGATCGCCCCGCCTTTCGGGTGCCAGAAGATCAACCCCTGGCCGTAGTCTTCCTGAATCGAAAACAGATCGAGCTCGCGGCCGAGACGACGATGATCGCGCTTCTCAGCTTCTTCACGTTGCTTGAGCCACTGATCGAGCTCTTCCTGCGTAAAGAAAGCCGTGCCGTAGATCCGCTGCATCTGCTGCTGCGACGCGTCGCCTTTCCAGTAAGCGCCGGCCAGCGAAAGCAGTTTGAACGCCTTCAACTTGTTCGTGTTCGGCACGTGAGGACCAAGACAGAAGTCGATGAACGGTGAACCGTCGATGTAATAGACGCTGACGAAGTCGCCCGCCTTCTCGTCGATCAGCTCACACTTCAACGGCTCGTCGCGTTCACCAAACACGCGTAGTGCTTCGTGCTTGGGAATTTCTTCGCGACGATAACCGAGGTTCTTGCTCGCGATCTGCTTCATCCGCTTTTCGATAACGGGCAGATCGGCTTCCGTCAGCACCTGCGGCGTGATCACATCGTAGAAAAAACCGTAACGCGGATCGTCGAGCAGCGCCGGACCGATGCCGAGTTTGGTTCCGGGAAAGAGATCGAGCACTGCCGCGGCCAGCAGGTGGGCCGTCGAGTGACGCAGCACTTCGAGGCCGTCACGCGTCTGCGGCACGATGGGTTCGATCTGAACTGATTCGCCGTTGCTGCCGCGAACGGTATCGAGTGGCGCCGTCAGGTCAACTTCGCGATCGCCGATCTTCGCGGCCAACGCCTGTTTCGCCAGATCGCGGTCCAGTTTCTTTAAAGCCTCAGCTACCGTGGCCGAATCCGGCACGGGAACTGGTTCACCGTTTTTCAGTTGTACATTAATATCGCTCATTTAAGTTACCCCTTACGCGCCACGAAAAACCTGATTCCGCAGAACAGGCGCGTGCGGGGACTAGACCTGAGTCCCAAGGCCGAAGACAATCCCTACGATTTACGATTCACCTAATTTTTGTTACTTCAGTCGATCGGATTCGATAGGAGCGCCTTCGCCGCGCGCCCGCCTGGTGCGGGTCGGCAATTAAAAAGTTGAGAATCGAGTAGTAGTTCGATTCATGCGAAGGTCTTCCGGAGCGTCCTATCAAAAGTTAGAAATTACCTACGTAACGAGGGCCGATTCTAGCAGATCTGTTTATCTGTGTCATCTGTGGCTAAAATAGAGTAGTGCCCTAAGTTCAGATTTCTCTGCGTTCCTCTGCGTATCTCTGCGTTCTCTGCGTTGAAATGGCTCTTTAACGCAGAGAACGCAGAGATACGCAGAGAACCGCAGAGATAGCTTTAATTTAGGGCACCACCTAAAATAGGACCTATGAAACCTGCAAACTTCCCCCATTTTGCTGCCTTACTTCTGGTCTTCATAATTTTCAACCCCGTTTCGGCGCAACAGCAGCCATGCACACAGCCGCTGACCCTGCCTGCCGCAACCGAGCCAAACATCTTTTCAGACGAGCAGGAAATCTACCTCGGCGACGCCGTTGCGGAGCGCATCCAGAGACAATACCGCGTCATCGAGGATCCTGAAGTCACCGAGTATCTGACCAAAATCGGCGAGCGTCTCACGAAACACTTGCCGATCAACAAGCTACGATTTCAGTTTTTCCTCGTCGACCTACCCGACGCGAACGCGTTCGTGCTTCCCGGCGGACGTATTTTCGTCTCACGAAAACTGGTCGCCGCGGCGCAAACCGAGGACGAGCTAGCGGGCGTCATCGCCCACGAGCTGGGCCACCTCGTCGTGCACCAGGGCGCGATCGACACCACGCGCCAATTTAAAGAAGCCCTCGGCGTGACTTCAGTCACCGATCGCAACGACATCTTCGAAAAGTACAACCGCCTAATCGACAACTTCAGACAAAAGCCCGGCGCTTTCAAAGTCGGGGACCGCGAGAGAGGTCAACTCTTCGCCGATCAGGCCGGCATGTTTGCCTTCGTCGCGGCAGGCTACGAGCCGGAAGCAATTCCGCGCTTCTGGGATCGCATTACCGAAACGCAAGGCAAGAAGGGTAACTGGCTTACAGATGTCTTTGGCACGACGCGCCCCGAACAAAAGCGACTCCGCGAGATGGTTAACGCCACAAAATCTTTGCCCGCGCAGTGTCGCCAAAAAAGCGCTGCCACTCAATCGGAAGCTTTTGCGCAATGGCAATCGAGGGTCGTTGCTTACAACGGTCTCGGACGAAAAGAGTCGCTGCACGGCGTTCTGGCGAAACAGCAACTCTCGCCGCCGCTGCGCAGCGATATCATCCACCTCCGGTTCAGTCCCGACGGCGCATACCTTCTGGCCCAGGACGACGCCGGTATCAACGTCCTCTCGCGCGAACCATTCGCGCCGCTATTTCGCATCGACACCGAGTTTGACACTTACTACGCCAACTTCACGCCTGACTCCAAAGAGATCATTTTCTACTCCGACAACCTGCGCGTGGAGCGCTGGAGCGTTGCCGAAGCGCAACGCATCGACGTGAAGGAAGTCGTGCTGCTGAAAGGCTGCCTGGAAACGGAACTGTCGCCGGACGGAAAACTGCTGGCGTGTCTCGATCCGGAGTTCAACTTGAATCTGCTCCGTGTCGACAGTGGTGAAACGGTGTGGAGCAAGAAGGAGTTCTACACACCGAATTATTGGGAAGCTATCCGTATCTACACGCAGCTGCGCCTGCGTCGTGACGACAGCAGCGATCTAAATATGGCGATAACCCATATGAGGTTTTCGCCGGATGGTCGTTACTTCGTTGCGGGGCATCATATTCCGCGTGGCTTTCAGAACCGTGTCAGCGGGGAGTTTACGGAGGTGATCGACACGAACACGTTCACCAAAGTTTCCGTTCCCGACTTCGTGAAGAAATTGATCGCCGGCGGTTTTACCTTCGTCGGTAACGATCGCATCGCCGGAATCAATTATGAAACTTTCAAGAAGTCTGCTGTGGTGAAGTTTCCGAGTGGCGAGGTCGTGTCTGAGCTCGAGTTGTGGCGCAAAGGCATGAGCGGTCCCACGCGCGGAGACTACCTGCTGATCCGGCCCGTGAAAGATTTCGCAGTTGGCGTGATGGACATCAACAGCAAGGCCATTACGAAAGCTAACGAGCGCGCGGCACTCGACATCTACGAGCCGTACTTTGTAGCGGAAATGCGTAACGGTCAGGTTGGATTGTACAAGCTCGAGAAGAACGAGCTTGTTGCCACGGCGGTTTTGTCGAACGTCTCATTGGGACGTTTGCGAGTGGCGGAAGTCTCGCCCGAGTTGAAATGGCTGGCGCTGTCCGGGCGTTCGCGTGGCGGAGTTTGGAATCTGAATAAAGGTGAGGCAGCTTTGTCGCTGCGTAATTTCCAGGGCGGTTACGTCAGTGACGATGACTACTTTTTTGCCGAGTTTCCGAAGACGGAAGACGTAGAGCGCAATGTTGCACGGTTCAACTTAAAGAATGGTGAAGCCGTTGCTGGACCAAAGATTGAAGGCGACACCTCGCATCAATACGGGCAGTATCTGTTTACGATCAAGTCTGCGAAAGAGGCGGAGAAACCGGCTGAGGCGGACGGCAAGACGGCTAAGCTCAATCCCGCTGACTATCGTAAGAACGTAGTCATCGAGATGTTTGATGCGCGCACGATGAAGAGCCTCTGGAAGCAGAATTTTCCGAAAGAGGCGCCGCGTGCATGGATCGCACCGAACAATCAGACGATGGCCCTGCTCTGGGCCCTCAACACGGATGCCGCGAAGTCTGAAATCAGTGCGGATCCGAAGCTTACTCAAAGGCTCGTCAAAATGAAGGAGAAAGAGGGCGACTACTTTCTCAAGATCGTCGATGCGCAGAGCGGAAACGAAATCGGCAAACTTCTCATCGAAACGGGCAAAGGGTCGTTCCGAGTTTCGAACATTTTTGCGGCCGGCGATTCGGTGATCGTTACTGACACGCAAAACCGCGTGCTCGTCTATTCGCTAAAAACCGGCGAACAGAAAGGGCGCGTGTTTGGAGCTTATGCGACTGTTTCGCAAGCGTCGAAACTCTTGTGTGTTGAGAATGAGAGCGGTAAGTTAGCAGTCTACGATCTCGAGACGATGGAAAAGCGTGATGATTTTATCTTCACGCGACCGATTTCAATGTTGCGGTTCAGCCAGGACGGCAAGCGCTTGTTCGTTCTGACGGTCGCGCAAACGGTTTACATTCTTGA